>JAGPIX010000195.1 GCA_018054745.1 Alicycliphilus sp. | reverse complement strand
AGTAGCAGGCCTCGAAGTGCAGGCAATCGACCCGCTCCAGCGCCCCCCAATAGCGGCCGTAGGCCACTGGGTTCAAGCCTTTTGGGCTGCCAGCGCTTGATGGGCAAGCGCCAACAGCTATCAAACTAGAAGCAATCGACTGCCCGTCGCGCTCGGCGATGAACAGCACCCAGTCTTCGGCCATGTGTTGCGCCATGGCGGCGAAGAAGGCCGGCGTCAGGTAGGGCGCGTTGCCGTGTTCCAGGTAAGTGCGCTCGTAGCAGCGGTAGAAAAAAGCCCAATCCTCGGCCGCGATGTCGGCCCCGCGCACCCAGCGAAAGCGCACGCCCGCCTCGGCCACCTTGCGCCGCTCCTGGCGGATCTTCTTGCGCTTGTCCTGCGACAGCGAGGCGAGGAAGTCGTCGAAGCTGGTGAAGGGGCGCGCCTCGGCCGGGTGGCGGTTCTTCCAGTGAAACTGCACCTGCTGGCGCTGCATCAGGCCCGCGGCCTCGCACGCCGCGTGGTCGGCCGCATCGCCATACAGCACGTGCAGCGACGACAGCCCTTGCGCCTCGCACCAGTCCACCAGCGCCCGCACCAGCGCCGCGCGCGTTGCCGCATCGCGCGCCAGCAGGCGGCTGCCCGGCACCGGCGTGAACGGCACCGCCACCAGCGCCTTGGGGTAGTAGCGCAGGCCGTGCTCGGCATAGGCGTTGGCCCAGGCCCAGTCGAACACGTATTCGCCATACGAATGCGCCTTGACGTACAGCGGGCAGGCGGCGGCCAGTTCGGCGCCGTCCCACAGCAGCAAGAAGCGCGGCGCCCAGCCCGTGCCCGGCACCGCGCTGCCGCTGTCGTGCAGGGCGGCCAGGTAGGCGTGGCGGATGAAGGGCGTGGGCGTGGCCTGGGTGGCCAGCAGCGCGTTCCATGAATCGGCGTCGATCCGCCGCGGGTCGTCCACCCACTGCACGCGCATCGTGGCTTACTCCAGGTCGAAGTGAAACGGCAGCACGGCGGTGGCGGGCGCGTAGTTGCCCACTACCGGCGGCAGCGTGCAGCGGCGCGCGATGGCCAGCGCGGCGCGTTCCAGCGCCAGCGTGGCGGCACGGCGCTGCGCGGCTGGCGGGTCGGGATCGCGCTCGGAATGGATGGTCAACTGCGAAGGCTCGACCAACCGCGCCTGCGTCACGTGGCCCTGCAGATCGACCGTGAGCTGCACGCGCACCTGGCCCTGCAGGCCGATGCGCATGGCGGTGGCCGGATACCGCACAGGCGGGCAGATCTGCGATGCCATGGGCCGCGGCTCGGGTGGCGGTGGCTCGGGCGTGGGCGGCGTCTGGCAGGCCGCGAGCACGGCGGCGGCCAGCGTCACCAGGCCGAAGTGTGGGTGGGGTGCCAGGCGATGCATGGCCGCCAGCTTACCCCGGCGGGCCGGCCATCGCGTGCGGCCATGACAGCCCTGACCTGAGCGAGGGCAGGGTGCTGCGCGTCAGCAGCCCGAACGCGCGGGTGCACGGCCATCGATGCAACGGCACGGCCAGCTCCGGTCCATGGGCTCGTTCACATTCCAGATGAAAGCTGCCATATCTCGTCATTCCGGCGCAAAGCCTGCCCCGTACCGCGACACGCAGCCGCAATCCAGACGGCATGTGCGGAGCAACATGGATCCCGGCCTTCGCCGCAATGACGGTGATTGACGCATTGCATTGGAAATGGAATCACCCCTGCGCGGCACGCTGGGGGCCGAGCACTGCGGCGGCTTCGTCGTGCGTGTGTCCGCACCGCATGGCGCCCAGGCCGTGCGGCTTCCAGACTCCAGCGTACCGCCGGGCAGGGTGCCGCCAGGGCGCCCTGCGCTCGCAGCCGCCGCTCAGCTCCGGCGCAGGCGCCGCGCGCCCAGCCCGGCGGCGGCCAGGCCCAGCAGCATCAAGCCCCATTGCGACAGCGTGGGCACGGCGGTCACGGCCGCAACCGGGGCAGCCTGCGGCGTGACGGCCACGGGGGCTGATGCAGCGCCCGTGCCCACGGCGTTGACGGCGGCCACGGTGCAGTCGTAGGTGGTGCCATTGGTCAGGCCGGCAACCACGATGGGGCTGGCCGTGCCGGTGGCGGTGACGGCGGTGCCGCCGCCCTGCGGGGTGCAGCTGGCCTGGTAGCCGGTGATGGGGCTGCCGCCGGTGTCGGCGGGTGCGGTGAAGGCCAGGCTGGCCTGGGTGGGCGCTGCGGTGGCGGTCACGCCCGTGGGCGCGGCCGGCACGGTGGCCATCGGTGTCACCGCCGCCGGCGCCGAAGGCACGCTGCTGCCGGCGGCGTAGAGCGTGGTCACGGTGCAGTCGTAGAGGGTGCCGTTGGTCAGGCCGGGAACCACGATGGGGCTGCCGGCGCCATTGGCGCTGACGGCGGTGCCGCCGCCCTGCGGGGTGCAGGTCGCCTGGTAGCCCGTGACCGGGTTTGCCGCATCGGGCGGGGGTGGCGTGAAGGCCACGGTGGCCTGGGCATTGCCGGCCGTGGCGGTCACGCCGGTGGCCGGCAGGTTGAAGCTGATGTCGAGGTCGTCCATGGCGAATTGATAGCCAGGGCTGCTGCCGTAGGGGGCATGGGGCGTTCCGCCCGCCGACGAGAAACGCACATGGTCGATCTGGCTCAGGTTCAAGGTCACCAGCGTAGGGGCCGTGGCCGACAGCGTGTGCGTGATGGTCGACACCGCCGTGCCATCACGGTAGGCGACGATGGTGACGACCAGGTTGTCGCGCCACGCCGCCGTGAGGTACACGCTATTGAAGTTGAACTTGGTGCCGCCGGGGGCGGTGACGATGAATTCGGCGGTGGAACCAAACCCGTTGTACGCCACATGGCTGCCCGAGACGCGGCCGGCGTTGTAGCCGGAGTTGCCGCCATACGCCGTTGCACCATCAGCGCAGTAGAAATTGCTCCAGTTCAGCCCGGCGTGGCCATTGGGGATCGGCGTGCCGCCAGCACTGCAGGTCAGATCATCAAACGTGATGACGGCGGCCTGCGCCCCAGCGGGTGCGGCGGCCAGGCCCAGCGCCAGGCCCAAGGGCGCCAGCGCCGCGAGCGCGCGGCCCCAAAGCCCTTTCAGGCGAACAACGGTTGACGGCTGACGGCTGACGGCTGACGGGTGCATGTAGGCGTCCTCGAATGACAGAGCGGGCCAATGTAGCATTTTTTTTCAATCCAACCGGCAAGGCCGGCCAGCCTGCTCGGCCGGCCCATGGGTGGCCGCCCGGTTACGATGCGGGCCATTGTTGTTGCCCCAGCCCGCCATGACCTTGCAGATCGCCGTCGCCCAGCTCAATTTCGTCGTCGGCGACATGCCGGGCAACGCGCAGAAGATCATCGACGCGGCCAGAGCGGCCTACGCCCAGGGCGCGCGCCTGCTGCTGACGCCCGAGCTGTCGATCTGCGCCTACATCTGCGAAGATCTGTTCCTGCGCCCCTCGTTCATCGCCGCCTGCGACGAGGCGGTGAAGACGGTGGCGCGCGAAACCGCGGGGCTGACCGACATGGCCATCGTGGTGGGCCACCCGGTGGGCAAGGGCCAGCGCGGCAAGAGCATCACCGTGAGCCAGCGCACCAATTCAGCCAGCGTGATCCGCGATGGCCGCGTGATCGAGACCTACGCCAAGCGTCTGCTGCCCAACTACCAGCTGTTCGATGAGCGGCGTTACTTCACGCCGGGGCAGGGCACCTGCGTGTTTCAGGCCGGCGACGTGAGCGTGGGCCTGCTGA
>JAGPIX010000194.1 GCA_018054745.1 Alicycliphilus sp. | reverse complement strand
GCGTGGGCAAGCGCGGCGGCTGCCAAAGCACGCCGCAGGCGCAGATCGAGGCGCTGATGCTGGCGGCCGCGCGCCAGGGCGAGGCGGTGGTGCGCCTCAAGGGCGGCGACCCCTTCATCTTTGGCCGCGGCGGCGAAGAGGTCGAGCACCTGGCCGCCGCCGGCATCCCCGTGCAGGTGGTCAACGGCATCACCGCCGGCCTGGCCGGCATGACGCTGCTGGGCGCGCCACTGACGCACCGCCAGCATGCCCATGGCGTGGTCTTCATCACCGGCCACCACCAGCCCGGCGGACACCCCACCAACTGGCGCCAGCTGGCCGCCACGGCGCGCGACGCGCGCCTGACGCTGGTGATCTACATGGGCGTGAAGAGCTGCGCCTACATCCAGGCCGAACTGCTGACCGCCCTGCCCGCGCACACGCCGGCGGCCGTGATCCAGCACGCCAGCCTGCCGCAGCAGCGCCATGCCGTCACCACGCTGGGGCAACTGCAGCAGACCATCGCGCGCGAGCGGCTGGCGAGTCCGTCCATCATCGTCATCGGCGATGTGCTGCGCGGCCTGGCTGCGGCGGCGCAGGCCAGCGGCGCGGGCTGATCAGCGCGCCGCGTGGGCGCGGCGGATCTGCTCGTGGCGCTGCGCCTGCTCATGGCGCAGCGCCTTGCGCAGCAGCGCCGCGTCCCAGCGGCGGCGCTCGTCGTCGCTGGCCGGGGTGAAGGGCGGCACGGGCGTGGGCTTGCCGGCATCGTCCACCGCCACCATCGAGAAAAAGCAGCTGTTCACATGCCGCACCACCTGGCTGCGTATGTCCTCGGCCACCACCTTGATGCCTATCTCCATCGACGACTTGCCGGTGTGGTTGACGCTGGCCAGAAAGCTCACCAGCTCGCCCACATGGATGGGCTGCAGAAACGTCACCTGATCCACGCTGAGCGTGACCACGTAACGGCGCGAGTAGCGGCTGGCGCAGGCGTAGGCCACCTGGTCGAGCAGCCTGAGGATGGCGCCGCCATGCACATTGCCGGAGAAGTTGGCCATGTCGGGCGACATGAGCACGGTCATGTTGAGTTGATGGGCGGGCAGGTTCATGCAGCACATTCTAAAAAGCGCCGGCCAGGGCCGCATGGCGGCTGGGCGACAATTGCCGGCTTTGCCGCCAGGTTGTGCACCTTGTCCATTCCGTTTTTTGATGCCGTGATCATCGGCGCCGGCGCCGCCGGCCTGTTTTGTGCCGCCCAGGCAGGCCAGCGCGGCCTGAAGGTGCTGCTGATCGACCACGCGGACAAGGTGGCCGAGAAGATCCGCATCTCGGGCGGCGGGCGCTGCAACTTCACCAACCGCGAGCTGGATGTGCGTGCGCCGCACAAGCATTTTGTCGGGCAGAACCCGCAGTTCTGCCGCTCCGCCCTGTCACGCTACACGCCTGCGGACTTCATCGCCCTGGTGCAGCGCCACGGCATCGCCTTTCACGAGAAGCACAAGGGCCAGCTGTTTGCCGACCGCTCGGCCGAGGACATCATCGCCATGCTGCTGGCCGAATGCGCCGATGGCCGGGTGGAGCGCTGGCAGCCCTGCGGCGTAAAGAGCGTGGTGTTTTTGGCGGCCGAGCGACTTATCGCAAATCAGGCGGCAAACCCTCACCCCCGCCCTCTCCCAGAGGGAGAGGGAGCAAAACCAGCGCAACCGATCGCCCTCGCCCCTTTGGGGAGAGGGAGGGGTGAGGGGCATCCACGCCCTGGGAACTCCCAAGCTTTATCTGGCTTTATCGCAGATGCAGAAAGCGCTGGCAGCTATCAAATCAATACCGATCGCGGCCCGGTGCTGGCGCGCAGCCTGGTCATCGCCACGGGCGGGTTGTCCATCCCCAAGATAGGCGCCAGCGACCTGGGCTATCGACTCGCCCAGCAGTTCAAGTTGCCCCTGGTCGAACGCCGGCCCGGCCTGGTGCCGCTGACCTTCGACGGCGCCGACTGGGCGCCCTATGCGCAGCTGGCCGGCCTGGCGCTGCCGGTGGAGATCAGCGTGGGCGCCAAGAAGGAGCGCATGGCCTTTCACGAGGATCTGCTGTTCACCCACCGCGGCCTGTCGGGGCCGGCGGTGCTGCAAATCTCCAGCTACTGGCGGGACGGCCAGCCGCTGGCCATCGACCTGGCGCCGGGTGTGAATCTGGGCGAGGCGCTGCGGATGGCCAAGGCGCGCTCCAGAAAACGCATCGCCAACGAGCTGGCCACCCTGGTGCCCACCCGCCTGGCCGAGGCCTGGGCCAGCACCGACGCCGACTGGCAGCGCCCCATCAACGAGGCCGCCGACAAGGCCCTGGCGCGCCTGGCCGAGCGGCTGGCGCGCTGGCAGCTCACGCCCACCGGCACCGAGGGCTACAAGAAGGCCGAGGTGACGCTGGGCGGCGTGGACACGCGCGCCCTGTCGCAGCAGAGCATGGAATGCAAGAGCCAACCGGGCCTGTACTTCATCGGCGAGGTGGTGGACGTGACCGGCTGGCTGGGCGGCTACAACTTCCAGTGGGCCTGGGCCAGCGGCCATGCCTGCGCGCAGGCGCTGCCGCTGGGCTGACGCCACTACAGCCCCAGCGCCAGCTGCGCCTCTTCGCTCATCATGGCGCGCTCCCAGGGCGGGTCGAACACCAGGTTCACGGTGATGTCACCCACGCGCGGCAGGGTCAGCACCTTGTCGCAAACCTCGTTGGCGATCGATTCGCCCATGCCGCAGCCGGGGGCGGTGAGCGTCATGTCGATGACCACGCGCACCTTGTCGGCGTCGTCCGAGGGCTCGAAGTCGAGCCGGTAGACCAGGCCCAGATCGACGATGTTGACCGGGATCTCGGGGTCGTAGCAGGTGCGCAGCGTGTCCCAGATCAGCGGCTCCAATTCGTCCAGCGGCAGGTCGGCCGGCACGACGATGGTCTCGGGCGGCTGCTTGCCGATGGCGTCGGCGTCCGCCCCTTTCAGGCGCATCAGCTGACCCTCGACCAGCAGGGTGAAGGACGAGCCCAGGGCCTGCGTGATCTGCGCCAGCTGGCCGGCTTCCAGCTCCACGGGGTAGCCGGTGGGGATGGTTTCCACGGTGACGCTGCGGCGCACCAGCACGTCCTCGCGGTGGCGGCGGTTCATCATGGCTGGCCCTCCTCTTCGGTGCTCACCGCCTGGCCGTCGTTGTCGGCAATGGCATGCATCAGCGCGTGCCAGCCCAGCAGCGCGCATTTGATGCGGCTGGGGTATTGGCGCACGCCGGCCAGGCTGACCAGCTTGCCCAGGGGCGCTTCCTCGGGTTCTTCCTCGCCCGTGAGCACGGCGCGGAAATGCTGCTGCAGGGTCGTGGCCAGCCCCACGTCGCGGCCCTTGACGGCCTCGGTCATCATCGAGGTCGATGCCATGCAGATGGCGCAGCCCTGGCCGGTGAAGCGGATGTCGGCCACCCTGTCGCCGTCCATCTGCAACTGCACGGCCACGCGGTCGCCGCACGACGGGTTGGTGCCCTGGGCCTGGTGCGTGGCATGCGCCAGCTGCCCAAAGTTGCGCGGGGCGCGCTTGTGCTCCAGCACCACTTCCTGGTAGAGATCGTTTTCAGCACTGCTCATTGAAAAACCTTGATGGCATGGGCCACGGCGGCGACGAAGCGATCAACCTCGTCGCTGGTGTTGTAGAGCGCGAACGAGGCGCGCGTGGTCGGCCCCAGGCCCAGGTGATCCAGCAGCGGCTGGGCGCAGTGGTGGCCGGTG
>JAGPIX010000193.1 GCA_018054745.1 Alicycliphilus sp. | reverse complement strand
CAGCATTGGCGGCGCGGTGGTCGACAGCGGCAAGTTCCCCTGGGCGCAGCACAAGGAGCGCTTCAAGCGCCTGAACGAGCCCGACGTGAGCTACCACGGCGTGGTCTACACCGAGGCCCTGGGCCCGGCCGCCTACATCGGCCGCGTGCGCGTGGTGCCGCTGCGCAATACGGGGGCAGCCCTGTCGCCGCACAACGCCTTCCTGATCCTGCAGGGCATAGAGACCCTGCACCTGCGCATGGACCGCATCTGCGAGAACTCGCAGGCCATTGCCGAGGCGCTGCAAAAACACCCCAAGGTGGAATGGGTGCGCTACGCCGGCCTGAAGGACCACCCCGACCATGCGCTGGTGCAGCGCCAGCTTGGCGGGCGCGCCTCGGGCATTCTGTCGTTCAGCCTGAAGGCCGGGGACGGCGACGCACGCGCCGCCGGCGCGCGCTTCCTGGACGCGCTCAAGCTGTTCACGCGCTTGGTCAACATTGGCGACGCCAAGTCGCTGGCCACGCACCCGGCCTCCACCACGCACCGCCAGCTGGACGCCGACGAACTGGCCAAGGCCGGCGTGAGCGAAGGCATGGTGCGCCTGTCGATAGGCATTGAGCACATCGACGACCTGATGGCCGATCTGACCCAGGCGCTGGACGCGGTTTAAGCATTTTTGGCCTGATTGGCGACATGCCTCAGAGCAGGCCGCAGGCCCTCACCCTCTCCCAGAGGGCTTGTGTATGTACACATCTTTCGATAGCACGCAACGCTTGTTTGGCGCCGGTTTTAACTCCCTCTCCCGCTGGCGGGAGAGGGAGAAACAGCCGCAAGCGTTGTCGATGTTGCCTGAAATGCTATAAAAAAGATGTGTGCATACACAACCCCAGAGGAAGAGGGAGTAAAACCGGCGCAACCGGCCGCCCTCGCCCCCTTGGGGCTGAAGGCTGCGGCTCCAGTGCCGCCTGCGGGGAACTGGACAGCCTGCAGAGCACAGCGTCTCGCTGCCGCCCCCGGGAGGGGTGAGGGGCATCTGCCACATGTACATAGTGAGGCATTTTTAGCCTCCGGCGCTTATACAGCAAGCGCTGGAAGCTATGCTTTTGAAAGCATTCAGCGCATATCGCGCGCCAGTCGCACGCCCGTGAACTGCCAGCGCGCCGCGGTCGGAAAGAAGTTGCGGTAGCTGGCGCGCACATGGCCCGCCGGCGTGGCGCAGGAGCCCCCGCGCAGCACATACTGGTTCACCATGAACTTGCCGTTGTACTCACCCACCGCGCCCGGCGCTGTGGCAAAGCCGGGGTATGGCGCGTAGCTGGACTGGGTCCATTCCCAGACATCGCCAAACATCTGCCGCAGCCCTGCCCCCTGCTGGCGTTCCGGCAGGGGTTGGAACAACCCGCTGTCGGCGAAATGCCCCTGGGAATCCGCCTGGCCTGCGGCCGCTTCCCATTCGGCCTCGGTGGGCAGGCGCGCGCCGGCCCAGCGGGCATAGGCATCGGCCTCGTAATACGACAGATGCACCACCGGCTGGCGCGGCACCAGCGGCCGGCCGCCCGCAAGCGTGAATTCCTGCCAGCCAGCCTCCTCCTGGCGCCAGTACAGCGGGTGGGTGATCTGCTGGCTGCGGCACCAGTCCCAGCCCTCGGCCAGCCAGTGCGCGGGGTTGGCATAACCACCATCGGCCATGAAGGCCAGGTACTCGGCATTCGTCACCGGCCGCGTTGCCAGCGCATAGGGCTGCAGAAAGACGCTGTGGCGCGGCAGTTCGTTGTCGAAGGCAAAGCCCGCGCCTGCATGGCCTGTCTGCACCAGGCCGCCCTCGAACGGCTGCCAGTCGCTGGGCGCAGCCGCCTCGCTGTCTGCCACCGCCGGGGCATCTCGGTAGGCGGGCCACAACGGGTTGCACCACAGCAAATGCTTGATGTCGGTCAACAGCAGCTCCTGGTGCTGCTGCTCGTGCTGCAGCCCCAGCTCCAACAACGTCCAGATGGGCTCCGGCAAGCCATCTTGCTGCAGCAGGCGGAGCATGCGCGCATCAACATCGGCGCGGTAGGCCAGCACGGTGGCCAGCGACGGCCGCGTCAGCAGGCCGCGCTGCGGGCGCGGATGCTGGCGCCCCACGCCCTGGTAGTAGGAATTGAACAGCACGCGAAACGCCGCGTCGAACGCGACAAAGTCGCTCTCGCAACGCTCCAGGATGAAGGTCTCGAAAAACCAGCTGGTATGCGCCAGGTGCCATTTGGCGGGACTGGCGTCAGGCATGGACTGCACGCAGCAGTCCTCGGCCGACAGCGGCCGCGCCAGCGCCTCGGTGGCGGCGCGCACGGTCAGGTAGCGGCCCACCGCATCGTCGTTGCGCGCCTGCGCTGTGGTGGTGTCGGTGCTCTGGTTCATGGTGGGGCGCATCCTCACGCCCGGGCGTACACCATGGCAAACCAGCCGCGCTCGTCCGTCCAATGCTGGGTGCTGGCAAAACCCGCCTGGCGCAGCAGCGCGGTAAAGGCCGGCAGCGCATGCTTGTAGCTGTTCTCGGTATGGATCGCCTCGCCGGCGGCAAAATCGCGACCGCCGCCGGGCCAGCGCACGCGCTGCGCGCCGCAGGCCTCCAGGTGCATCTCTATGCGCGACGCAGCGGCGTTGAAGAACGCCCGGTGGCGCCAGCACTGCGGGGCAAAGTCGCTGCCTATCAGGCGGTTCAGATGTGCCAGCACATTGCGGTTGAAGGCCGCTGTCACGCCCGCCGCATCGTCATAGGCGGCCTCCAGCACGGCCCTGTCCTTGGGCAGGTCTATGCCGATCAGCAGGCCACCCCCGTCAAGGGCCAGCGCACGCATCTGCGCCAGCAGCGCCACGGCCTGCGGCGGATCGAAGTTGCCTATGGATGAACCCGGGTAGAACACCAGGCGCCGCTGGCGCGGAATATCCGCCGGCAGCCGCACGCCCGCCGTGATGTCGCCGCCCACGGCGCGCGCATCCAAGCCCGGCAGCGCCTGGCGCAGGCGCGCCACCGCGCCCTGCAGGTAGGCCAGCGAAATATCCACGCCCACGAAATGCGTGGCGGCCAGGCTGCGGCACAGCGCCAATCCCTTGGCGCAGTTGCCGGCGCCGGGCTCTATCACCACGCCGCCGCTGCCAACGGCAGCCGCAATGGCCTGGCCATGCTGCTGCAACAGAGCCTGTTCGGTGCGCGTGGGGTAGTACTCGGGCAGGCGCGTGATGGCCTCGAACAGCTCGGAGCCGCGCTGGTCATAGAAATACTTGGGCGAGATGCTCGCCCTTGGCGCCAGCAAGGCGCGTGTGATCTCCTGCCGGCGATCCAGGAGCGCCCCCGCCGCCGGCAGCCCCCGCCGTGGTTCAGGGCCATGCAGGATGTGCGCAATGCGCTGGGACTTGGACTGGGACTGGGACTGGGACTGGGCAATGACGGGCATAACGCCGCAGCGTAGTGAACCCGGCACCGCCCACCAGCCAGCCATGGCCCGCACCGCGGGTAGGACGAGCGCGCAAATCCCGCGCCAAGGCTTGCCCGATCGCGCCGGCCATGGCAGGCAGCGGTTTAGCCGCCTATGGCATTTTTTGGCCGTAACCCTTTACCATTGGGCGCTGCCAGCTATGTTTTTTGATAAACATGAGACTGCGGCAATACCCCTCACAAGGCCTTCTTCAACTCCGCCACCTCGGCCTGGCCGGGAAACTTGTCCCCGGCGGCAGACAGTTCATCCACCAGCGGCCTGGCCGCATCCTTGCGCCCGGCCTTGAGGTAGATCTTGGCCAGGTTCAGCT
>JAGPIX010000192.1 GCA_018054745.1 Alicycliphilus sp. | reverse complement strand
AGCTCCAGCGCCGCGCGCCCGGCGGCCCACCAGGCGAGGCCCAGCCACCAGGCCTGTTCGCGCGCGATGTCGCCCTGCGCCTGGGAGCCTGCGGCGTCAAAGACGGCAATGGCTGCCTGCAGCCGCGCCAGCCCTTGCGGCGTGGCGCGGGCGACGTCACAGGCGTGCATGGCCTCGGTCAAGGCGGGTGTGCGGGCGAGCAGCGCCTCGCGCTGCCCGTCCGACGACGCGGGCGGCAGTACCGCATCAGGAAAGCGCTCGGTCACCAGCCGGTCGATGGCCAGCGTGGCATTCAGGTGGCGCGACAGTTCAAGCTCGGCAGCGCTGGCCTGCCCCGTTGCCACGGAGTCGGACAGGGCGGCACGCGGCGCGTTGTCGTTGGGGTGAATACCTGCCTCATGCATCAGCCGGTGCCGCACGAAGGGCAGGGCCTGCAGCTGCCAGCGGGCGGCAACATCGCTGTGGATGGTGTCTTCGATCCGGCGCGCGCAGTCTTCTGCAGGCAGCTCCAGCCAGGCCCACGCGCGTTCACAGGCCGAGAGGATCTCGCCCTGCATCGTGCCCGAGACCATGGCTCCGTGAAATCGGCTCCAGTCCGGCGCCGTTGCTTGCTGGTCTGTCATGCGTATCTCGTTTGGTGGAGGGCAGCTTCAGGCCAGCAGTGGCACGGTGATGCCGGCCGCGCCCGGCGCGGGATAGCGCGTGGCGTAGGCCGCGTTGGCAGCTTGCGAGCCGGCTTCCCAGCGCTCGTTGAAGGCGCTGCGGTAGTTGAACCACAGCGTTGGCTTGCGCCGGGCGCCGTGGATCACGGCCTCGACCGCCTGCCTGTCCGGATGCTTGAACTTGTCGCCGTTGCTGCTGAACAGGAAATGCTCGGCATCCACCAGCTGCATGAACTCCGGCGTCAGATTGTTTCTGCTGCCGTGGTGTGCCATCTTCACCGCGTCCACGCGCAGACAGTCCTGGCCCGGCGCAAGCAGGCGGCGGATGGAGGCGCACACGGTCTTCATGTGCGCGTCGGCCAGGAACAGGCAGGACTTGCCCGCGTATTCGGCCAGGAAGGCAATGCTGCTGCCGTTGGCTGCCGATGCGTCTGCACCCTTGAGCTGGGCGCGCAACTGGGCCGTCAAATCCTCAGGCCCCAGGGTCAGCTCGGCGCCGGGGTGAAATTTGGCTTCATCGACCAATTGCGCCCAGGCGGCGTCCAGATCCCCCGGGTCCAGCTCCCACTGCGCCACATCCTTGCGCCAGCGCTTTCCCATGGCGGTCAGCTTGGCCTTGTCGGGCGACAGCAGCGTGAGCACCATGCCGTCCTTGTCCGGCAGGGCAATGCGTGGCAGTGGCCCCTTGCCCGGCACGACCACGGCATTGCGACCAAAGGCCCGGTTCCACTCGTCAAAGGCACGCCGGTGGATGAGGGCGCTGAGGAACTCACCCTCGCGCCCGCCCAAATCCTTTTGCGCCTCGATCTGCCGGTAGCCGTTGAACCAGATGTCCATGGGCTCCAGCGGCCACTTGGCACGCGGCAGTGCCAGCAGGCGGATGATGCCCTCGATATGGTCAGTGTCCACATGCGTGATCACCAGCAGCTCGATACGCTGGTCACCCGCGGGGAGCTTGCCGATGCGCGCCGCAAAGTCCGGCCAGGCGTGCAGCGGGCCGCCGTCGATCAGGATGCGGCGCGTGCGGCGCTCGTCGCCATACTCGATCCACAGCGCGTCGCCGTGCCTGGCTGGCAGCATCTCTACCGTGAAGAATGGCTGGGTCATGGTCATCCTCCTGCAACTTCACGCACCAGCCGCCAGTCAGCATCGCCATAGGCGACCACGCACAGCGGCATCAACAGGTCTTCAAGCAGTGCCCGGCGCTTGAGCGTGCGCATGGCCTCGCCCAGGCGTTGCGGCGGCGCGCCGTCGGGCAGCAGCTCCTGCGCCAACAGCACTCCCACGCGGGCCGCATGCTCGCCAAACACGGTGGCGATGGTGCCTATCACTACGGCGGCGCCGCGATCGCGGAACACCGCCACATGCTCGGCGTATTCGTTGGCGGTGCCGGCGGTGTCGCAGCCTAGCAGGGCGACCAGCGGGCGTGCGTCGTCCTTGGCCGGGTGCACATGCGCCGGCTTGACCTGGATGGTGCCTATGGTGGTGCCGCCTATCTCCAGCGTGACGTTGGCGCCGGTGCCGTCGGTGTGCGGCAGTGCCAGCAGGAAATGCGGCCTGGCCTGGCCGACCATGGTGGCCCAGTCGGACCAGTTGGTTGCCTGCATGGGCGCCAGGCCCAGCTTTTGTGTGAGTGCCGCCGTCACGGTGTTCTGCGCCGCATTGGGTACCTTCTGGCTGCTGGCAAACAAGGCCGTGCCGCCCAGGGGTAGGTCCGTCGTATCCCGCCCCGGCTCCGACTGCAGGAAAAGCTCCCGTCCCGGGGCCGCGAGTTCGGGGCTGACCTGGTGGCGTTCTATGACCTTGCGCAGGCCCCAGAACCCCAGGGGGCAGACCCGCCTGGGGTCGCCACCATTGCATCCTTGCGCACAGTTGCCGTGCTCCAGCGCATCGCGCCACTGCGGGCAGATGGCTGCATCGTCGTCCGGCACCTCATGGTCGTAGATGAACTCGAAGGGCACGATGGCATCGCTGCGCGTGCTGACGATCTGGATATATTCCTGCTCGGCCACATCGGGCCGGTTGCCGGGGCGCTGAATCTGG
This sequence comes from Alicycliphilus sp., assembly GCA_018054745.1. GTDB lineage: Bacteria > Pseudomonadota > Gammaproteobacteria > Burkholderiales > Burkholderiaceae_C > Alicycliphilus > Alicycliphilus limosus. The sequence goes on along the minus strand of JAGPIX010000192.1, from coordinate 1,081 downwards.
TTGCTTACCAGGTACAGCTGCAGCCAGGCGCCTTTCTTGGCCAGATCCACGAACAGTGCGCGCCCCTTCTCGCCAGAGAGCCCGTCGGTGTAGTCGGCCACCGACTTGGCCACCTTGGAGAGCGCGGTGTTGATGTCCTGCGTGACCGCCAGGCTCTTGGTGACATCGGAAATCCACGCGTGATTGGCCGAAAGGGCGACCGCACGCGGCTCGCCCGCACTCGTGTGGTTGGTGACAAACGCCAGGTCGAACTGGCGCCGGCCCTCCAGGTCGCCCAGGCGATGGCGCACCGGCACGATGTCAGCGAGCACCGGCATGGCCTTGGCATCCGCGGGTGCGCCGTCGGCGATGACGCCGCCACGCAGCGCGGCGGTCTGCAGCACGCGCCCGCGGTGCAGCACGCTGATCCGGCCGTCGAAGGGGCCGGCGCTGCGGGGTGTGAAGCGAAATTCACATTCGGTGCTGGCACCATCGATTGGCAGGGTGATGGTCTTGCGCAAGGGTTCATCCAGTTGCCTGGCTTCGGTCAGCCAGACGGTGAGCCGCCATTGCTGGTAGCCCGGCGGCAGCGCCTCTGCCGGAAACTCCGCCGGGGCGGACTGCCATTTGCCCTGGGGCGGGCCTATGCGTACGCGCACCAGCGCGGGTGCGCCGGCGACAAAGCCGCCTGCCGCGGGGGCATATCGGCCGCGCCGGCGCACAAAGGACTGCTGCTGCAGGTAGCGCGCGGCGCGGTGCGTCTCGGCCTTGGTCGTGGTGCGTGCATTCGCCAGCGCGTCGCCCAGGGTCGCAAGCTCGGAGGCGCCATGGGATTCGCCAAGGTAGTCCAGCTGACTGGTGTCTAGTTGCACCGTGTCCACGTCCTCATAGCCCTCCGGCATGGCCTTGGAGGCACCGGCAAAACCGCCCGCGCGCGTTGTGACAGGCGCAATGCGTTTTACCCAATGCGCGCTCAAATCCTTAACCTTGATGGCGGTGCCGGCGGGCAGCGCCTGCGCACGCGCCACCAGCGTGTCGGCCAGCGCATGCAGATGCAGGCCGGCAACAGCATCGGTGAGCCAGCCGCTCGCCTCGCCTACGG
>JAGPIX010000191.1 GCA_018054745.1 Alicycliphilus sp. | reverse complement strand
CTGTGGCTGCAGACGCTCGGCCGCCACCCCTTCCTGGCCGCCCTGCCGCTGCAGGACCAGGCCAAGCTGCGCGCGCTCAGTGCCCTCTTCCTGCAGCGCAAGGAGTTTTCCGGCGCCCATGGCCTGGTGGTGACCGACGCCATGGCCGTCGCCATCGCCGCCCAGGCCTGCCTGCCGCTGCTGCACTGGGGCGCGCCCGACAAGGCGCTGGCCTGGTATGACGACTTTGTCGGCATCGTCGTGCACCCGGCCGAGGCCCTGGCGCGGCGCAAGGCCGTGGACGAGGCCGGCGTGGTGCACCACTACCACGAGGTGCTGCTGGGCGAGGCCATGGAGCATGGCCCCGTCATGTTGAGCTGGCCGGCCGTGGACGGCGCCGGCCGCCATGGCGCGACCAGCGTGGTGATCCACGAGTTCATGCACAAGATAGACATGAGAAACGGCCCGGCGGACGGCTGCCCGCCGCTGCCCGCGGGCTTTTTGGGCCAGGCCGGGGCGCGCAACGCGCATGCCGCCTGGCAAGCGGCCTGGCAGCCGGCCTATGAGCAGTTCAGAGAGCAGGTGATCATCGCCGAGCGCTTTGGCGGCGACTGGCCCTGGCTGGACGCCTATGGCGCCACGGCGCCGGCAGAATTTTTTGCCGTGGCCTGCGAGGCCTACTTTGTCGACAGGCCGCGCTTTGCGCAGGAGTTTCCGACGCTGGCGCCAATGCTGCAGGCCTTCTTCCAGCCCGCCCTCACGGGCTGACGGCGTAACGCATCAAGCCAGCGTCAGACGCGCGCGTGCCGTCTGGTATTCGCGCGCCAGGCGTGCGACGAGCTCTGCCGCCGGCACCACCTCGGTAATGCTGCCAATGCCCTGACCACAGCCCCAGATGTCCTTCCAGGCCTTCTTGGCATCGCCGCCAAAGTTCATCTTGCTCGGGTCGGACTCGGGCAGGTTCTCCGGGTCCAGGCCGGCGGCGCGGATCGAGGCCGCCAGGTAGTTGCCATGCACGCCGGTGAACAGGTTGCTGTAGACGATGTCGTCCGACGAGCCATCGACGATGGCCTGTTTGTAAGCATCGTGGGCGCGCGCCTCCTTCGTGGCGATGAAGGCCGAGCCGATATAGGCAAAGTCCGCGCCCATGGCTTGCGCGGCCAGAATGGCGCCGCCCGAGGCAATGGCGCCCGACAGCGCGATCGGGCCGTCGAACCACTGGCGGATCTCCTGGATGAGCGCAAACGGACTCTTCACGCCCGCATGACCGCCGGCGCCGGCCGCCACGGCGATCAGGCCGTCGGCGCCCTTCTCGATCGCCTTGCGCGCAAATTTGTTGTTGATGATGTCGTGCAGCACGATGCCGCCCCAGCCATGCACGGCCTGGTTCACGTCCTCGCGCGCGCCCAGGGACGTGATGACGATGGGCACCTTGTATTTGGCGCAGACCTGCATGTCGTGCTCCAGCCGGTCATTGCTCTTGTGCACGATCTGGTTGATGGCGAACGGCGCCGCCGGATGCTCCGGATGCGCCCTGTCCCAGGCGGCCAGGGTCTCGGTGATCTCGGCCAGCCAGTCCTCCAGCTGCGCGGCCGGGCGGGCGTTGAGCGCGGGCATGGAGCCGACGATGCCAGCCTGGCACTGCGCTATCACCAGCTGGGGGTTGCTGATGATGAACAGTGGCGCGCCGATCACGGGCAGCGAGAGCTTTTGCAGGGCCGGCGGCAAGCTGGACATAGGGCAGTCTCCTTGGCAATAAACAGGGCTGCAGCGCTTATCCATCAAGCGCATGCAGCTATCAAAACAATATCAATCGTCAGAACGCATCGAGCGCCAGCGCCGTGACGCTGGCCGCGCCCTCGACGATGGCGTCGCGCTGCGCCGGGGCCTTCACCAGAATGTGCTCGGCATAGAAGCGCGCCGTGGCGATCTTGGCCTGCATGAAGGCCTGATCCTGTCCCTTGGACGACAGCTGCTGCGCCACCAGCAGCGCGCGACCCATTTGCCAGCCGGCCACCAGGTTGCCGGCCAACATCAGGTAGGGCACGCTGCCGGCAAAGGCGGCGTTCGGGTTGGCCTTGGTATTCGCGGCCATGAAGTCCACGGCATCCAGAAAGGCCTGGCGCGCGGCTGCCAGCCGCCGGGCCACGGCCTGGGCGTCGGCAGTGCCGCTGGCCTGCAGCTCGGCCTCGGTCTGCTCGATCTGCGCGGCGACTGCCTTCGCCAACTGACCGCCGTCGCGCGCCGTCTTGCGCCCCACCAGGTCATTGGCCTGGATGGCGGTCGTGCCCTCGTAGATGGTCAGGATCTTGCTGTCGCGGTAATGCTGGGCGGCCCCGGTTTCCTCGATGAAGCCCATGCCGCCATGCACCTGCACACCCAGGCTGGTGACCTCCTGGCTCATCTCGGTGCTGTAGCCCTTGACCAGCGGCACCAGGAACTCATAGAAGGCCGCGTTATCCCTGGCCACCTGCGGGTCAGGATGGTGATGCGCCGCATCGAAGGCGGCCGCGGCCACGCTGGCCATGGCGCGGCAGCCCTCGGTGTAGGCACGCATGGTCATCAGCATGCGGCGCACATCGGGGTGGTGGATGATGGGGCCGGCGGCCGGCAGGCTGCCATCGACGGGGCGGCTTTGCACGCGCTCGCGCGCATACTGCACGGCCTGCTGGTAGGCGCGCTCGGCCACCGCAATGCCCTGTACGCCCACGCCGTAGCGGGCGGCGTTCATCATGATGAACATGTACTCCAGGCCGCGGTTCTCCTCGCCCACCAAATAACCGATGGCGCCGCCGTGGTCACCAAACTGCAGCACGGCCGTGGGGCTGGCCTTGATCCCCAGCTTGTGCTCGATGGAGACGCAATGCGCATCGTTGCGCGCGCCCAGGCTGCCATCGCTATTGACCATGAACTTCGGCACCACGAACAGACTGATGCCCTTGACGCCCTCGGGCGCCCCGGCCACGCGCGCCAGCACCAGGTGCACGATGTTCTCGGCCATGTCGTGCTCACCATAGGTGATAAAGATCTTGGTGCCGAAAACCTTGTAGGTGCCGTCGCCCTGCGGCTCGGCCTTGGTACGCACCTGGGCCAGATCGGAGCCGGCCTGGGGCTCGGTCAGGTTCATGGTGCCGGTCCACTGGCCGGAAATCAGCTTCTCCAGGTAAATGGCCTTGAGTTCCTCGCTGCCAGCGGTGAGCAGCGCCTCGATGGCGCCATCAGTGAGCAGCGGGCACAGCGCAAAGCTCAGGTTGGCGGCGTGCAGGATTTCGCCGCAGGCCGCTCCAATGGTCTTGGGCAGGCCCTGGCCACCAAAGGCTGCCGGGTGCTGCAGCCCCTGCCAGCCGGCCTCGGTGAACTGGGCGTACGCGTCCTTGAAACCGGGCGTGGTGGTGACCTGACCGTCCTTGAACGAGGACGGGTTGCGGTCGCCCTCCACGTTCAGCGGCGCCACCACCCCCTCGTTGAACTTGGCGCATTCCTCCAACACGGCGGCGGCCGTGTCCAGGCCCGCATCCTCAAAGCCGGGAATCTGCGCGACGTGGTCGATGCGCGCCAGGTGCTCGATGGCAAACAACATGTCCTTGACGGGGGCGGTATAGCTCATGGGAATGGATATGGTTGGATGGAGATGGGTGGCGAAAAAAAGGGCATCGCACGCGATGCCCCGGTACGGTGGCGCGCGCTCAGAGCGCGTTGACCAGCTCCGGCACCGCCGTGAACAGATCGGCCTCCAGCCCGTAGTCGGCCACGGAGAAGATGGGCGCCTCGGGGTCCTTGTTGATGGCCACGATGACCTTGCTGTCCTTCATG
>JAGPIX010000190.1 GCA_018054745.1 Alicycliphilus sp. | reverse complement strand
TCCAATGCCAACCTGGACGGCTACCACGACATGCTGGAGAACTACGCCTGGGCGCAGCCGCTGCGCTGGGGCACGCACAAGCACCCGCCGTTCTTTGCCTGGGTGGTGGGGCTGTGGTTTGCCGTGCTGCCGCAGGCCGACTGGGCCTACCGCCTGCTGTCCTACGCCAACGTGTTCGTCGGCCTCTTGGGCGTGTGGGCGCTGGGGCGGCGCCTGCGGCTGGGGCAGCTGGCGCCCTGGGGCGCGCTGCTGCTCTTGTGGAGCCTGCCCTACACCAACCTGGCGGGCAAGTTCAACGCCAACAGCCAGCTCTTGTCGCTCTGGCCCTGGGCCGCGGCCCTGCTCCTGGCCAGCTGGCAGGAGCGCGGCCTGCGCGGCGCCTGGTACAGCGCCTGGCTGGGCCTGGTGGCCGCGGCGGCCATGCTGAGCAAGTACTACAGCGGCGTGTTCCTGGCCGGTTTTCTGCTGCCCACGCTGCTGCACGCCGACGGCCGGCGCTGGCTGACCACGCCCAGGCCCTACCTGGCGCTGGCGGTCTTTGGCCTGGCGCTGGCGCCGCACCTGGCCTGGGTGGCGGCGCACGACTGGGCGCCGCTGGGCTATGCCATGGACCAGGGCGGCGGCGGCACCTCCTGGCCCTATGTGGCGCGCTTTGCGCTGGCGCCGCTCTTTTACTGGCTGCCCGCCTGGCTGGCGCTGTGCCTGGTCTGGGCGCGGGTGCAGGCGCGCCATGATGGCGCGCCCTGGGGCCGCACGGCCGCGCGCCTGTTGCTGCGCAGCTGGCTGCCGCGCGGCTGGGACGACCTGCTGTTCTGGCTGGCCTGCATGCCCTGGGCGCTGACCCTGGCCTTTGGCGCGGCCGGCGTGGTGGAGCTGTCCACCCCTTGGGCGATACCCATTGGCTACGCGTTTGCGCTGCTGTGGCTGCGCAACCTGCAGCTGTTGGCGCCGGCGGCGGCCGAGGGGACGCTGCAGCGCCTGGGCCGGGCCTGGTGGCCGGTGCTCGCGCTGGTGCTGCTGCTGGGCGTGGTGGCCGCCATGGTCAGCGCCCTGCGCGGCGACCAGGGCTATTACCGGCCCACGCCGGAGGCCGCGCGCGCCATCGTCGATGACTGGCAGCGGCGCCACCCCGGCCAGCGCCTGCAATGGGTGGGCGGCGCCTGGGCCGAGAACGCCATGCTGGCCTTCTACGCCCAGCCCGGCCTGCTGACCGTGCCCGGCCTGCCAGACACCGAGCTGGCGCGCCTGTCGGCCCTGGCCGACTGGCAGCGGCGCAACGGCCTGCTGCTGTGCCCGCTGGGGCCGGTGGCCGACCCGCAGCCGCCCAGCGACTGCCAGCGCCAGGCCGAGGACTGGCTGGCCGCGCGCGGCCAGCCGGTGCAGGCGCAGCGGCTGCAGGTGCAGCGCGGCGGCTGGCGCTTTCCGCGCCCGCAGGCCTGGGCCTATGCGGTGTATGACGTGGATGCAGCCCCTGCACGCTGAACAGACAATCGACACCATGACCGAAACGCCCGCCCCCTACCGCGTCACGCCGAATGCGGACTACCACGCCGACTACGCCCCGGCCGCGCCGCCCGCGCAACTGCCGCGTGCGCCGCTGCGCCTGAGCTGCGTGGTGCCGGCGCACAACGAGGAGGCCAACCTCGAAGACTTTGTGCGCGCCCTGGCGCAGGCGGCGGGCCGGCTCACGCCCGAGTTTGAAATCATCATCGTCAACGACGGCAGCCGCGACGCCACCCACGCCGTGGCGCTGCGCCTGGCGCAGGATCTGCCGGTGCGCTACCTGGCCCTGTCGCGCAACTTCGGCAAGGAGGCGGCGCTGACGGCCGGCCTGGCGCACGCGCGCGGCAGCGCCGTGCTGCTGATAGATGCCGATTTCCAGCATCCCCTGGAGCTGCTGCCCGAGATGCACGCGCTGTGGCTGGCGGGTTACGACATGGTCTATGGCGTGATCGTCGATCGCGGCTTTGAGAGCGGCACCAAGCGCGTCGGCACCGGGCTGTTCTACCGCCTGATCAACACCGGCAAGCAGGTCAAGGTGCCGCCCAACGCGGGCGACTTCCGCTGGATGGACAGGCGCGTGGCCGACGCCCTGAACGCCCTGCCCGAGCGCAACCGCTTCATGAAGGGGCTGTACGCCTGGGTGGGCTTCAAGGCCGCGGCCCTGCCCTTCGTGCCGCACGACCGCGCGGGCGGGCAGACCAGCTTCAGCATGCGCCGCCTGGGCTCGCTGGCGCTCTTGGGGTTGACCTCTTTCACCACCCTGCCGCTGCGTGTGTGGAGCGTGGTCGGCAGCCTGGTGGCCCTGCTGGCGCTGGTCTACGGCGCCTGGATCACGCTGGACACCATCCTGCATGGCACCGACCTGCAGGGCTGGCCCACGCTGGCCGCCGGCATCATGCTGTTCTCGGGCGTACAGCTCATGTCCATCGGCATCCTGGGCGAGTACATCGGCCGCATCTACGAAGAGGTCAAGCGCCGCCCCACCTACCTCGTCGCGCGCGACGAGGACAACAGCCCCTGGCGCGACTCATGAGCGCGCAAGCCCTGGCCAGCCAGCTCACGCGCCTGCCCCAGCCGCTGCAGTTCGCGCTGGTGGGGGGCTGCGCCGCCGCCACGCACCTGGCGGTGGTGGCGCTGCTGGTGCAGCTCACGCAGATGGCGCCGCTGGTGGCCAATGTGCTGGCCTTTCTGGTGGCCTTCGTCGTCAGCTATAACGGCCACGCGCTGCTCACCTTTTCTAGCGCCGGCGCGCGCGGCTGGCCCGTGGTGGGGCGCTACTTCGCCGTGGCCTGCCTGTCCTTCGTGGGCAACGAGCTGCTGTATGCCCTGGCGCTTGACTGGTTGCACTGGCATTACCTGTGGAGCCTGGCCGGTGTGCTGCTGCTGGTGGCGGTGGCCACCTTTGTCCTGAGCAAATTCTGGGCCTTCAAGGCATGAGCGCCGGCACCCGCGGCATCACCCTGTGCGCCGACGACTACGCGCTGCACCCCCTGGTGGACGAGGCTGTGGTACTGCTGGCCCAGGCCGGCCGCCTGTCCGCCACCAGCTGCATGAGCACCGCCCCGCGCTGGCGCGAGGCCGCGCCGCAGCTATTGCCCCTGCGCGGGCGCATCCAGCTGGGCCTGCACTTCAACCTGACCGAGGGCCATGGCGGCGCCCACGCGGCGCACAGCCTGGGCCAGGTGCTGACGGCGGCCTACACCCGGCGTCTGCCCGCCAGCGCGCTGCAGGACGCCTGGCGCGCCCAGCTTGACGCCTTCGAGGACGCCATCGGCAGTGCGCCCGACTTCATCGACGGCCACCAGCATGTGCACCAACTGCCCGGCGTGCGGCGCGCCTTGCTGGCCGAGCTGCAGCGGCGCTACGCCGGCCGCGCCATGCCTTGGGTGCGCTCCACCGCGCCCGCCGGCCGGCTATGGCGCGACCCCAAGGCCTTTGTTATCGCCCTGCTGGGCGGCTGGAGCGCCACACGGCTGCTGCGCCGTGCCGGCGTGCTGCAGAACCAGGGCTTTGGCGGCGTGTATGGCTTTGACGCGGCCACGCCCGGGGAGTACGGCGCGCTGATGCAGGCCTGGCTGGAGGAGGCGCGTGACGGCAGCCTGCTGATGTGCCACCCCGCCACCGCCGAGGTGCCGGGTGACGCCATAGGTCGCCAGCGCCCGGTGGAGTTCGCCTACCTGATGTCGGACGCCTTTGCCCAGGCGCTGCAGCGGCAGGGCTGCCAGATCAAGCAGTTCTAAAACGGTAGCTGCTGGCGCTTGCTGGTATTGCGCTGGCGGCCGGGAGCGCCGGCGTTAATTGG
>JAGPIX010000080.1 GCA_018054745.1 Alicycliphilus sp. | reverse complement strand
CCGGGCACGCTCCAGGCGCCGCGGTATTCCTCGCGTGGGTCGCAGACGCTGACGGCAAAGCCGCAGAACTGCGCCATGGTGGCCAGGTATTCGCTCATCTGCCCGGCGCCGATGATGAGCATGCGGTATTCCGGGCCGAAGGTGTTGGTGAGCTGCGCGCCGCCCAGCACCAGCTCCGCCGGCGCATCCGTTGCCTCCAGCGTCACGGCGCCGTCGCCCAGGCGCACGCGGCGGTGCATCAGCCGGCCGGCATCCAGCGCCTGCACCAGGGCGGCGATGCTGGCGCCGTCGGGGTCGAACTCCAGCAGCAGCTCCAGCGTGCCGCCGCAGGGCAGGCCGAAGCGAAAGGCCTCGTCGGCCGTCACGCCGTACTTTGCGAACTGCGGCGGCCCGCTGCGCGGCAGCGCGTCAGCGCCCGCCGCATGGGCGTAGCGTGCTATCAAATCATCTTCAATACAGCCGCCCGAGACCGAACCCATGACCGAGCCGTCCGCGCACAGCGCCATGATGGAGCCCACCGGCCGCGGCGACGATCCCCAGGTGCGCACCACCGTGACCAGCAGCGCCGGCTTGCCCGCCAAGCGCCAGTCGCGCAGGGCGCGCAGCACGGTGACGTCCAGGTTCTCCATGGCTATGTCTCCTCTGCCGGGGACGCGGTGCCCTTGTCACCGCCCTTGAGCCTGGACCACATTTTTTTCAGTGCGCCGGGCTTTTCCTCAGTCTCCTCGGGCGGCGGGCCATGGCGGCGCTGCATTTCCTCATCAAAGCGCTTGAAAAAGCTCTCGGCCATGGACTTGGCCACGCCGTCGATCAGGCGTTGGCCGACCTGGGCGATCTTGCCGCCCACGGTGGCGTTGACGCTGTAGGCCAGCTCACAGCCCTCTTCCTGTGGCGCCAGCGACACCTGGGCGCTGCCCTTGCCAAAGCCGGCGACGCCGCCGTTGCCCTCGAAGTTCAGCGTGTAGCTGTGCGGTGCGTTCACGTCGGCCAGCGCAATCGCGCCCTTGAACTTGGCCGCCACCGGGCCGACCTTGATGGCGTTGACCAGGGCGTAGGCGTTGTCGCCCGTGGCCTCGATGCTGTCGCAGCCGGGGATGCAGAGTTTCAGCACCTCGGGGTCGTTCAAGGCCTCCCAGGCCTGTTGCTGGGTGATCGCCAGCTGGCGTGCGCCTTGCATTTCCATGGTCTGTCTCCTTGGGTTTATTGTTTCATCAGGCTGGCGATGGCGCCGGCCAGTTGCTGCAGCCGGGTCACGTTGTGCACGGCCAGCATGGCGTCGGCCGCGCGGTGCAGCACGGCAGCGCCGCGCGCGCTCGGCTCATAGCCGTCAAAGCGCAGCAGCGGGTTGAGCCACAGCAGGCGCCGGCAGCGGTGCTTGAGCCAGTCGAGCTCGCGCGCCAGGTCCTCGGGCTCGCCGGTGTCGAGCCCGTCGCTGACGATGAGCACCAGCGTGCGCCGCCCGACCAGGCGCCGCGCATGCTGCTGGCGCAGTCTGGCCAGGCTGTCACCCAGGCGCGTACCCCCGGCAAAGTCGTGTATCGCCTGGCCGGCGCGCTGCAGCATGGCGTCGGTATCGCTCTCGCGAAAGGCCGGGCCCAGGTCGGTCAGGCCGGTACCAAAGGCAAACACCTCACGGCGCAGGCGCTGGGCCTGGCCGTCCACGCGCACGCGCGCCGTGGCGGCATGGATGAAGGCCAGCAGCAGGCGCGCGTAGCGTTCCATGGAGCCGGACACATCCACCAGCACCAACAGCGGCAGGGCCTGCTGGCGCCGCTGTTGGCGCTGCAGCGCCACCAGGTCGCCACCATGGCGCGCGGCCTGGCGCAGCGTGCGCGCCCAGTGGATGCGCGCGCCGCGCCCGCCCGCGCGCATGCGCCGCGCGGCCACGCTGGGCAGCGGCAGCGCAATGTCCCGCACCAGGCGCTCGACCAGCTGGAATTCGCTGGCGCTCAGCTGGTTGAAGTCGGCGTTCTTCAGCCGCGCCAGGCGGCTGGCGCTCATGGCGGCGTCCAGATCCACCTGTTGCTCGGGCTGCTCCACGCTGCCGGCTGGCGGCTTGGGGCGCTGCAGGGCCTCGCGCACGCGCGGGCGCTGGCGCGGCGGCTCGGCCCGGCCCTCGGCCCGCGGCAGCATCTGTGCCAGCAGCTTGCTGGCCAGATCCGGGTCGCGAAAGAAAACCTCGAACAGCTCGCGGAACACCGCGCGATCCTGCGCGCGGCCAACCAGCACCGCCTCCAGCGCGGCGGCCATGTCGCCCTTGCGCGCCACGCCCACCAGCTGCACCGCCTGCTGCGCCAGGGCCATGCGCGCCGCGTCCACCGGCACGCCGGTGCGGCGCAGGGCCCGGCCAAAGGCGGTCAGGTTGCCGGCCAGCTTGCCGCTGCGCGCGTCGCCCAGTTGCGGCACGCGCTGCTGCGTGGCTTGCTGGGCGGCGAACGGGTCGGCCATGGCCTTCAGGCGCCCGGCTGGCTGGCGGCCAGGGCCTGTTGCGCCAGCGCCAGATCCAGCGCGGCCAGGTCGTCACGCTGCTTGAACAGGATGCCGGCGGTGTCCACCACCACCTCGGGGTCCAGCGTGACGGTGTCCAGCGCCACCAGCGCGCGTGCCCATTCCACCGTCTCGGCAATGCCGGGCGCGCGCTGGAACCGATCCCCATGGGGGCTGGCGCGCAGCTGCTGCACAAAGGCCGCCACCTGGTCGGCCAGCTGGCGCGGCGCCTGGGGCACCAGGGCGCGCACGATGGCCAGCTCGCGCTCGCGCTCGGGGTAGTCCAGCCAGTGGTACAGGCAGCGGCGCTTGACGGCGTCGTTCAGCTCACGCGTGCGGTTGCTGGTCAGGATGGTCACCGGCGGCACGGCGGCGCTGATGGTGCCCAGCTCGGGAATGCTGACCTGGTACTCGCCCAGGTATTCGAGCAGAAAGGCCTCGAAGGGCTCGTCGGCACGATCCACCTCGTCGATCAGGAGCAGCGCGCCCGGCGCCGGGGCTTCGAGCGCCTGCAGGAGCGGGCGGCGCACCAGGTAGCGCGGCTGGTAGACCTCCTGCTCCAGTGCGTTGGCCGACGCCGTACCCTCGGCCGCACGCAGGTGCAGCAGCTGGGCGGCGTAGTTCCATTCATACAGGGCCTCCCGCTGCTCCAGGCCGTCAAAGCATTGCAGGCGCAGCAGCTGGCGCGAGAGCACCTGGGCCAGCGCCTTGGCCAGCTCGGTCTTGCCCACGCCGGGCTCGCCCTCCAGCAGCAGCGGGCGCTGCAGCTTCAGCGCCAGGAACACCGCCGTGGCCAGGCGCCGGTCGGCAAAGTAGCCGACGGACTGCAGGGCGGCGGCCAGTTCGTCGATGCTGGTGCAGGCGCAGGGTGGTTGTGGCATGAGCGGAGTATTCAAAAACAATAGCTGTTTGCGCTTGCTGAGTATGGGATAGATGCCAAAAATATCTGAACCATGGCATGTCCCGAATTCCGCCCCCTCTGGGGGAAGGCGGGGATGGGGGCCGGGAGCGCCGGCATCTTGCCGGCATGAAGACGCAGGCCTTGCTGCCCCCCACCCCTACCCTCGCCCGGTGGGGGAGGGAGTGGCGCGGCTCAAGCCAGCGCCTGGGCCACGGCGCGCTGCGCCATCACGCCCACCAGGTGGGCGCGGTAAGCCGCGCTGCCATGCAGGTCGCTGGACATCTCACCCTCGTCCGTGGCCACGCCGGCGACGGCATCGGGCGTGAAGCTGGCCGACAGCGCCGCCTCCAGGCCCGCATGGCGGAACACGCCGTTGCCGCCGCCGGTCACGGCGACCCGGGCGCCACCATCGGTCTGCGCGACAAACACGCCAATCAGCGCGAACAGCGAGGCCGGCTGCACGAACTTGACGTAGGCCGCCTTCTTCGGGATGGGAAAGCTCACCGCGGTGATCAGCTCGCCCTCTTCCAGCGCCGTGGCAAACAGCCCCTGGAAGAAGTCATCGGCCGCGATGGCGCGCGCCGTGGTGTGCACCGTGGCGCCCAGCGCCAGCAGCGCGGCGGGGTAGTCGGCGGCCGGGTCGTTGTTGGCCACCGAACCGCCAAGCGTTCCCCGCGCGCGCACCTGCTTGTCGCCAATGCCGCCGGCCAATGCTGCCAGCGCGGGGATGGCGGCGCGCAGCTCGGCGCTTTCAGCCACGTCGGCGTGGCAGGTCATGGCGCCGATGACGATGCTGTTGCCCTCGCGGCGTATGCCCTTGAGCTCGGGGATGGCGCCCAGGTCCACCAGCTGCTCGGGCGCGGCCAGGCGCAGCTTCATGGATGCCAGCAGGGTCTGGCCGCCGGCCAGCAGCTTGCCGCCGGCCTGGGCCAGCTTCAAGGCGTCGGCCTGGGAGGCGGGGCGTTCGTAGGTGAATGCGTACATGGTGCTTGTCCTTTCAAGCCTGGGCGTTCTGGATGGCCTGCCAGACGCGGTGCGGCGTGGCGGGCATGTCGATGTCGGTCACGCCCAGGGGTTTGAGCGCATCCAGCACGGCGTTGATGACGGCCGGCGGCGAGCCTATGGCCCCCGCCTCGCCGCAGCCCTTGCTGCCGATGGGGTTGTGCGTGCAGGGCGTGCACACATGACCGAGTTTGAACTCAGGGAAGTTGGCGGCGCGCGGCATGGCGTAGTCCATGTAGCTGCCGGTGAGCAGCTGGCCGCTGTCCGGGTCATACACGCCATGCTCCAAGAGTGCCTGGCCTATGCCCTGCACCAGGCCGCCATGCACCTGGCCCTCGACGATCATGGGGTTGATGATGACGCCGAAGTCGTCCACGGCGGTGAAGCGATCCACGCGCACCACGCCGGTCTGCGGGTCTACCTCCACCTCGCAGATATAGGTGCCTGCGGGAAAGGTGAAGTTCACCGGGTCGTAGAAGGCGGTCTCGTTCAGGCCGGGCTCCAGCTTGTCCAGCGGGTAGTTGTGCGGCACATAGGCCGTCAGCGCCACCTGGGCAAACGGGATTTTTTTGTCCGTGCCCTTCACCGTGAACTCGCCGCCGGCAAACTCGATGTCGGCGTCGCTCGCCTCCATCAAATGGGCGGCGATTTTCTTGGCCTTGGCCTCGATCTTGTCCAGCGCCTTCATGATGGCCGTGCCGCCCACGCTCAGGGACCGGCTGCCGTAGGTGCCCATGCCAAAGGGCACGCGGCCGGTGTCGCCGTGCACGATGTCCACCTGGTCCGGCGACAGCCCCAGGCGCGCCGCCACCAGCTGGGCAAACGTGGTCTCATGCCCCTGGCCATGGCTATGCGAGCCGGTGAACACCGTCACGCTGCCCGTGGGGTGCACGCGCACCTCGCCGGCCTCGAACAGCCCGGCCCTGGCCCCCAGGGCGCCGGCGATGTTGCTGGGCGCCAGGCCGCAGGCCTCGATGTAGCTGCTGTAGCCCATGCCGCGCTTGAGGCCCCTGGCCTCGCTGGCCTTGCGGCGCGCGTCGAAGCCCGCCACGTCGGCCAGCTGCTGCGCCTGGTTCATGCAGGCGTGGTAGTCGCCAATGTCGTACTGCAGCGCCACCGGCGTCTGATAGGGGAAGCTGGTGATGAAGTTGCGCTTGCGGATTTCGTCCTGGGACAGGCCCAGATCCCAGGCGCAGCGCGTGACCAGGCGCTCGACCACATAGGTGGCCTCGGGCCGGCCGGCGCCGCGGTAGGCATCGACCGGCGCGGTGCTGGTGAACCAGCCATCCACCTCCACATAGATCTGCGGCGCGGTGTACTGGCCGGCCAGCAGCGTGCCATACAGGATGGTGGGCACGCTGGAGGCAAACGTTGACAGGTAGGCGCCCAGGTTGGCGTCGGTGTGCACGCGCATGGCGAGGAACTTGCCTTGACTGTCCATGGCCATCTCGGCATGGGTGATGTGGTCGCGGCCATGGGCGTCGGACACGAACGACTCGCCGCGCTCGGCCGTCCACTTCACGGCGCAGTTGAGCTGCTTGGCGGCCCAGGTGACGGCCACGTCCTCGGCATACAGAAAGATCTTCGAGCCGAAACCGCCGCCCACGTCGGGCGCGATGACGCGCACCTTGTGCTCGGGCAGCTGCAGCACGAAGGCGGTCAGCAGCAGGCGCTCCACATGCGGGTTCTGGTTGGCCACGTAGAGCACATATTCGTCGGTGGCGCGGTTGTAGCTGGCGTTGGCGGCGCGCGGCTCTATGGCGTTGGGGATCAGGCGGTTGTTCACCAGATCCAGTTTGCTGACATGCGCGGCGCCGGCAAAGGCGGCGTCCACCGCCGCCTTGTCGCCCAGCGTCCATTTGTAGCAATGGTTGTCGGGGGCCTCGTCGTGCAGCGCCGGGCCGTCCTTGGCCTTTTTCATGTCGATGACCGGGGCCAGCTCCTCATAGTCCACCTGCACGGCCTCGGCGGCGTTCCTGGCCTGCTCCAGCGTGTCGGCCACCACCATGGCCACATGGTCACCCACGTAGCGCACCTTGCCTATGGCCAGGATGGGGTGCATGGGCTCCTTCATGGGGCTGCCGTCGGGGTTGCTGATCAACCAGCCGCAGGGCAGGCCGCCCATTTTTCCTTCAATGTCCTTGCCGCTGTAGATGGCGGCCACGCCGGGCATCTTGGCGGCCTCGGCCGTGTCCACGCCCTTGACGCGCGCATGTGCGTGCGGCGAGCGCACGAAGTACGCGTACTTCTGGTTCGCCTGGTCAACATCGTCGGTGTAGTTGCCCACGCCGGTCAGAAAGCGCACGTCCTCCTTGCGCTTGAGCGATTCGCCGATATGCGGCAGCTTGGCAAATGCATTGGCACCCATGGTCTTGTCTCCTGGTGGTGGTTTTCAGGGGCCTCAGGCGGCCATGGCCTTCTGGGCGGTCTGCACCGCCTTGACGATGTTCTGGTAGCCGGTGCAGCGGCACAGGTTGCCCTCCAGCAGGTGGCGTATCTCGGCCTCGCTGGCCTGGGGGTGGTGGGCCAGCAGATCGACGGTGCTCATCACCATGCCGGGGGTACAGAAGCCGCATTGCAGGCCATGGCACTCCTTGAACGCCGCCTGCACCGGGTGCAACGTGCCGTCGGCCTGGGCCAGGCCTTCGACGGTGGTGATGTCCGCGCCCTGCATCTGCAGCGCCAGCACGTTGCACGACTTGATGGCCCGGCCATCGGCCATCACTGTGCAGGCGCCGCATTGCGCGGTGTCGCAGCCCACATGGGTGCCAGTCAGGCGCAGATGCTCGCGCAGCAATTGCACCAGCAGCGTGTTGGGCGGCACATCCGCCGAAACCGGCTTGCCATTGACCTTGAGCTCTACTTGCATGGTGGGCGTCTCCTTGTGTGGCGTGGTTGTCTTGGTTGTAAAAAAGCCGTTCTATTCTTGGAACAACCCACGCCAACACACCTGGGTAAAACCCTTGCCCGTGTCACATGCGTAAAAAAAAGGGCCCGCACATGCGGGCCCGGCAATAGGGTGCAACCGTCGGTTACATGAAATCCTTGCCCTCGGCCAGCGGCGCAAAGCGGTAGCTGGCCGGCGTGCGGCTGAGCTTCACCGGCGCGCCCAGGCCCTGGTAGTCGCCCATCTTCACCACCATCTCGCGGTGCACGGTGTGCGGGTGATGCAGGGCCTGCTCCACGTTCAGCACCGGCGCGGCGGGCACGCCTATGGCCATCAGGGCATCGGCCAGCTCCTGGCCGTCGCGCTGGGTGAAGGCCTGCTCCAGCAGGGGTTTCAGCACCGCGCGGTTCACCGAGCGCTGGCCGGCCGTGGCAAAGCGTGCGTCGTCGGCCATGGCCGGCTGGCCGATATAGTCGCACAGCAGGCGGAACTGCCGGTCGTTGCCCACGGCCAGGAAGATCGGTGCGCCGCCAGTGTGGATCACGTCGTAGGGGTAGATGTTGGGGTGGGCGTTGCCCGTGCGCTGCGGGATCTTGCCGCTCATGAACCAGTTGGGCGCGTGCGGGTGCAGCAGCGACAGGCCGCTGTCGTACAGCGCCGCATCCACCAGCTGGCCCTGGCCGCTTCTGCCGCGCTCGTGCAGCGCCAGCAGCACGCCGATGACGGCGTTCATGCCGGTGACCATGTCCACCACCGGCAGGCCCACGCGCAGCGGGTCGCCGTCGGCGTCGCCGTTGATGCTCATCAGCCCGGCCATGGCCTGCACCGCCGCGTCGTAGCCGGGCAGCGCGCCCAGCGGGCCGTCGGCGCCAAAGCCGGTCACGCGACACCAGACCAGGCGCGGAAACTGCTCGCGCACCTGCTCGTAGCCTATGCCCCATTTCTCCATGGTGCCGACCTTGAAGTTCTCCACCACCACGTCGGCCTCGCCCATCAGCTCGCGCACGCGCTGCTGGCCCTCTGCGGCCGACAGATCCAGGAACTGGATGCGCTTGTTGCGGTTCAGCCCGAAGTAGTAGGAAGCCACGCCGTCCTTAAAGGGAGGGCCCCAGGCGCGCGTGTCGTCGCCCTGGGGTGGCTCCACCTTGAGCACGTCGGCACCATGGTCGCCCAGGATCTGGCCGCACAGCGGGCCACCCAGGATGCGCGACAGGTCGAGAACCTTGATGCCGGCGAGTGCGCCGGCCTGGGTTTGCGTATTCATTGCTTTTTCTTTCGACACATGAGGGGGTGTAGGAGCGGCTTTAGCCGCGAACATGTTCATTCGCGGCTAAAGCCGCTCCTACGGGGAATGTGGTCAATCCAGTTGCACGCCGGCCTGCTTGACCACCTTGGCCCATTTGTCCACCTCGGACTTGATGAACTTTGCCAGATAGGCCGGGCTGCGGTCGGACGAGCCCTCCAGCCCCTGCTGGGCAAAGCTCTGCTTGACCCTGTCGGAGTCGAGCGCGCGCGAGAACGCCTGGTTCAAGACCTTGATACGGTCGGCCGGCGTGCCCTTGGGGGCCACCACGCCAAAGAACACGCTCACGTCGTAGCCCTTCACGCCCTGCTCGGCGATCGTCGGGATGTCCGGCATGGCGCTGGAGCGCTTGGCCGTGGCCACGCCCAGGGCCTTGACCTTGTCGGTCTTGATATAGGGCATGGCGGTGAGGATGTCGGTAAACGTCATGTCCACCTGCCCGCCCAGCAGATCGTTGAGCGCCGGGCCCGTGCCCTTGTAGGGCACATGCAGCAGCTTGGTGCCGGTCATCTCGTTGAACAGCACGCCCGCCAGGTGCGACGAGGCGCCGTTGCCCGACGATGCGTAGTTCAGCGTGCCGGGCTTGGCCTTTTCCTTGGCGATCAGCTCCTGCACATTGGCCACGCCCAGGCCGGAGCGCACCACCAGGATGTTGGGCAGGTAGCCCACGTAGACGATGGGTTCGAAGCTGGTGCGCGCGTCGTACTTCTGCCCCTTGTACAGGCTCTGGTTGATGGCCAGCGGCCCAGATGTGCCAAACATGATGGTGTAGCCATCGGGCGTGGCGCGCGCCACGGCATCGGCGCCGATGTTGCCGCCCGCGCCCGCCCTGTTGTCCACGATCACGCTCTGGCCCAGCTCCTTGGTCAGTTCGGTGGCCAGGATGCGCGCCATGGCATCCGTGGGCCCGCCCGGCGGGAAGGGCACGACGAAGGTGATCAGCTTGTCGGGGAAGCTGCCCTGCGCCTGAACCGGCAAGGCGGCCAGCATGGCGGCGCCGGCGATGAGGGTGAGTAGCTTGCGTTTTTGCATGGTTTGTCTCCTGTTGTTGATTTGATAGCTGGTGGCGCTTGATACATAAGCGCTAGAGGCTGTTTCTCCCTCTCCCGCTGGCGGGAGAGGGCTGGGGTGAGGGGCGTAAAAGTGGGCACTGCGCCCAATCACCCCCTCACCCCTACCCTCTCCCCCAAGGGGGCGAGGGAATTAAAACCTGCCCTCTCCCAGAGGGGGGAGGGAGTTATCGCGTGCTTACTGCAGCCACTCGGCCGGCACGCCGCCTGCATTCAAGGGGTCGCGCGGCAGCACGCGGTGGGCTATCACCAGCTGAGACAGGCGCAGGCGCTCTTGCGAGCCGGTCTTGCACGCCTCCCAGGCCATGGCAATCGCCGTGGTGCAGTTGTACAGCGCGGTGGCGGCCTGGCGCACCAGGTATTCGCCATCGTCGGCCACGGCGCGTTCGGCCAGCTGCACGGCGCCGGCCAGCGCATCGGTGAGCGCCTGGCGGTAGGCGGCGGTGATGCCCTGGGTGTCCTTGAGCAGACCATGCAGATAGGCCTGCAGCACCGGCAGCGAGCCTTCGCGCTTGATGGCGCGCTTGACGTCCAGCGCCACGATGTTGCTGGTGCCCTCCCAGATCGAGCCCAGGTGGGCGTCGCGCACCAGGCGCGGGTCGGCCCATTCCTCGATGTAGCCGCAGCCGCCGCGCACCTCCATGGCGTCGCCCGTCACCTTGCGTGCGTCGCGGCAGGCGCGGAACTTGATCATGGGCGTCAGGATGCGCAAGAGCGCATAGGCTTCAGGGTCGCCAGCGTCCGAGCGCGTCAGCGTAGCCGCGGTCTGGAACACCATGGTGCGCGCCTGCTCGGCCGGCACGCGCAGCTTGTCCAGCTGCACCTTCATCAGCGGCATGTCCTGCAGTTGCTTGCCAAAGGCCCAGCGCTCGCGGGCGATGTACTCGGCCTCGGCCACGGCGCGGCGCATCATGCCAGCGGAGCGCATGCCGTTCGAGAGGCGCGAGTTGTTCACCATGTCGGCAATCTGCACGAAGCCCCGGCCCTGCTCGCCCACCAGGTAGGCCACGGCGCCTTCCATCCGGATCTCGCCGCTGGCCATGGAGCGCGTGCCCATCTTGTCCTTCAGGCGCACGATGGTGTAGTGGTTGGTGCTGCCATCGTCAAGCTGACGCGGCAGCAGGAACAGCGAGATGCCCTTCATGCCGGGCGGCCCGCCCTCCACGCGCGCCAACACCATGCCAAAGCCCGCGTCGGGGTTGGAGCAGAACCACTTCTCGCCATACAGGCGCCAGCTGCCGTCCTCCTGCGGATAGGCCATGGTCAGGGTGTTGGAGATGTCCGAGCCGGCCGCCTGCTCGGTCATGAACATCGAGCCCTGCACGGCCGAATCGAAGTCCATGGCCAGCAGCTTGGGCAGGTATTTGGCGACCAGCTTTTCGTCGCCATACTTGCGCAGCGTGCGCGTCAGCGAATCGGTCATCGACAGCGGGCAGCACAGGCCGAACTCGGACTGCACGAACAAGTACGTCAGCGCGTACTTGACGATGGCCGGCATCTTGCCCTTCCAGCCCAGCATGTCCTCGCGGTGCGAAATGGCGGCCAGGCCAAACTGCTGGTAGGCCACCTTCTCCATCTCGATGTAGGCGGGGTGCTTGACGATGCGCTGCACCTCCTGGCCAGCGCGGTTGCGCATCTCCAGCGTCGGGGGGTTGCGGTCGGCCTCCAGCGCCCAGTCATCGACGGCGCCGCCGGCGAGCTCGCCCATGCGGTCAAAGTAGGGCTGCAGGTGGGCATACAGGTCGGCCGGCAGATACAGCGCCAGCAGCTGCTGCAGCTCGGTGTCTTCGCGATAGTTGTTCACATGGCCGCGATCCGGCACGGGATGGGCGGCAGAGCTGGCCTGGGCCAGGGCGGTCATCTGGGTCTGATCGGTAGCGGACATGGCTGGTCTCCTTTGAATCTCGGCTGACATCGGGCTTGGGGCTATTGCACCAGTTTTAATCATTCGAGTCCAATATCATTAAAATCTTTGTCAATACTTAATTTATATAGTTGCCATGGAACTGCGTGTACTGCACTACTTCGTGACCCTGGCCGAGGAACTGCACTTCGGCCGCGCGGCGCAGCGGCTGCGCATCTCGCAGCCACCGCTGTCGGTCGCCATCAAGCAGCTGGAGGAAGAGCTGCAGGCCCAGCTGTTCGAGCGCAACAGCAAGGGCGTGCGCCTGACGGCCGCCGGCGAGCATCTGCTGGCCAAGGCGCGCCAGCTGCTCGCCCTGAGCCACCAGGCGGCGCAAGAGACGCGCGACGTGGCGCGCGGCACCGTCGGCCACCTGCGCCTGGGCTTTGTCGGATCCAGCCTGTACCGCGGCCTGCCCCAGGCGCTGGAGGCCATGCAGCAGACCCACCCCCAGGTGCGCGTGGACATGCTGGAGGCCAACAGCGCCGAGCAGATCCTGGGCCTGCAGCAAATGCGCCTGGACCTGGCCCTGGTGCACTCCATACAGCCGCCCGAGGGCATCGCCAGCCAGCTCATCGTGGACGAGCCCTTCGTCGTCTGCCTGCCCGAGCAGCACCCGCTGTGCGCCGCCGCAGCCATAGACCTGGGCGCGCTGAAAGGCGACCGGCTGATTTTGTTCTCCACCCTGGTATCGCCCACCTACCACCAGCGCATCTACGAAATGTGCCTGGCCCACGGCTTCGCCCCCGAGGTGCGCCACGAGGTGCGCCACTGGCTGTCGGTGATCTCGCTCGTCTCGCTGGGCCAGGGCGTGGCCCTGGTGCCCGCGGCGCTGGAGCGCGTGGGCCTGCCGCGCCTGCAGTTTCGCCCCTTGCTGGGCGAGCACCCGCATTCCGAAATGCTGGCCCTGTGGCGCACCGCGCCGGCCAGCCCACTGGTACAGGCGCTGCTGGCGCATTTGCGCCAGGCGGCGCAGGGCTGTTGACGGATCGCCTGTAGACTATTAAAAAAATAGCTGCTGGCGCTTGATACGCAAGTGCTACAACCTTGTTTCACCTGATTTCACACATGCCTCAGACCCGGCCGCAGGCCCTCACCCCCCACCCTCTCCCAGAGGGAGAGGGAGTAAAACCAGCGCAACCGGTCACCTCCACCCCTGTTGGGCGAGGGGGTCAAGCCCCGGCAACCGATCGCCCTCGCCCCTTTGGGGAGAGGGAGGGGTGAGGGGCTTGCACGGCAAGCACCTGGCCCACCAACCTCCACTTGACCCATGCCCCTGTCCTGGAACGAAATCAAGCACAAGGCCCTGGCCTTCTCCAAGCACTGGGCGGACGCCGCCAACGAAGACTCCGAGGCCAAGCCCTTCTGGATCGCCTTCTTCGAGATCTTCGGCATCACCGACAAGCGCGTCGCCACCTTCGAGCTCAACGTCAAGAAGCACGGTGGCGGCCAGGGATATGTGGACCTGTTCTGGCCCGGCATGCTGCTGGTCGAGCAAAAGTCGCGTGGGCGCAGCCTGGACGCGGCCTTTAGCCAGGCGCTGGGCTACTTCCCCGGCATCGCAGAGCGCGACCTGCCGCAAATCATCATCGTCTGCGACTTCGCGCGCTTTCGCGTGCACCACCTGGCCACGGGCAGGACGACCGAATTTGCACTGCAAGACCTGCACAAGCATGTCCGCCTGTTCGGCTTCATCGCCGGCTACCGGGCCCAGGACATCCAGGCGCAAGACCCCGTCAACATCCGCGCCGCCGAGCGCATGGGCAAGCTCCACGACGCGCTGAAAGCCAGCGGCTACACCGATCACCCGCTGGAGGTGCTGCTGGTGCGCCTGCTGTTTTGCATGTTTGCCGACGACACCGGCATCTTCCAGCCCGCCCAGGCGCTGCGCAGCTTTGTCGAGGAACGCACCGAGGAAGACGGCAGCGACCTGGGCCCGCGCCTGGCGCAGCTCTTCCAGGTGCTGAACACGCCCGAGGACAGGCGCAGCAAAAACCTGGACGAGCAACTCGCCGCCTTCCCCTACGTCAACGGCCGGCTGTTTGAAGAAAGCCTGCCCATGGCCGACTTCGACGCCGCCATGCGCGGCGCGCTGCTCGACGCCTGCGCGCTCGACTGGTCGGCCATCAGCCCCGCCATCTTCGGCAGCCTGTTCCAAAGCATCAT
>JAGPIX010000189.1 GCA_018054745.1 Alicycliphilus sp. | reverse complement strand
ACGACTATCTGATCCTCTCGGGCGGCATCCGCGACGCCTGGGACGCCTGGTTTGGCGACGACCAACGCGCCATCGAGCACACGCGCCGGCATTACGCCAGCGCCTATATCCCGAATCAGCAGATGTTTGGCCTCAAGCAGCGCGTGAAGGACTTCAAGGGCGGCACGCTGGTCATGACGCTGCCGCCACCGCCGCACCGCTGCCCGCCATCGCCCTACGAGCGCGCCTGCCTGATCGCCTCGCACATCAAGAAGAACAAGATCCCCGGCAAGATCGTGATCCTCGATCCCAAGCCCAAGATCGCCCCCATCGGCATGGGCTACAAGCAGGCCTTCGAGGAGCTGTACGCCGACGTCATCACCCATGTGCCCAACGCCCGCGTGCAAGAGGTGGACCCGTTCAACAAGAAGATCAAGACCACGGCCGGCGAGCTGAAGTTCGACGAAGCCATCTTCATGCCACCGCACCAGGCGGCCGACATGGTCTGGCACGCCGGCCTGATCGGCAAGGACGCGGCGACCGGCAAACCCACCGGCTGGGCCGACATGCACCCGCGCCTGTTCCACGCGCACGGCGACGACAGCGTCTACTTTGTCGGCGACCTCATGGGTGCCATCTCGCCACAGTTCGGCCACTACCCCAAGAGCGGCCATGTGGCCAACTACATCGGCCGCATCGTCGCCAAATACATCGCCCAGCGCGTGGCAGGCCAGGAGGTCAAGCCGCTGCTGCCCGACAACCTGTGCTACATGATGGTCAACACCGAGCCGCAGGAAGAAATCTCGGTCAAGTTCGAGTACGAGGTCGATCCCAGCGGCAAGGTGCTGCAGACCCAGATCGACATGGACGTGCGCAGCCCCGACCTGGTGAAGGAAGACTTCGCCTGGGCGCGCGGCATGTTCAGCGACTTCCTGGCCATCTGACATGCGCCAGCCCCACCCCACCCGAAGAAGCCTGGTCGCCGCCGGCGCCGCCCTGGCCCTGCCCGGCACCGTGCTGGCGCAGGCCAAGGCGCCGCTGGTCGGGCCGCTGGCGCCCAACCCGCAGGCGTTCAGGCAGGCCATGGAGCAGTTCATCGGCAAGGCCCGGCCCCAGGCCGATGGGCTGCTGCTGGACGTGCCGGTACTGGCCGACAACCCCAGCGGCGTGCCGGTCAAGGTCAAGATCACCCTGCCCCTCACCGAGCAGGACTGGTGCGAAGAGATCATCGTGCTGGCCGAGCTCAACCCCTCGCCCCTGGCCTGCCGCCTGCAGTTCACGGCGGCGGCAGGCACGGCCGAGGCATCGGTGCGGCTGCGCCTGGCGCAGTCGCAAACCGTCCACGCTCTGGCGCGCATGAAAAGCGGCAAGGTGCTGGCCACCAAACAGGCCGTCACCGTGGCCGCCAGCGGCTGCGGTATGTAAAGACGCATCAAGGACGACGCAATGCAGAAACCACCCCGCACCTGGATCAGCAACGCCACGCCCAAGCAAGGCGAGCTTGTGCGCGTGCGTGCGCAGATCGAACACACCATGGAAAGCGGCCTGCGCACCGACGCCGCAGGCCAGATCCGGCCGCGCAACATCGTCACACGCTTCGAGGCGCGCCTGGGGCCAACCCTGCTGCTGGCCTGGGAGCCGGGCATCTCGGTCGCGCCCAACCCGTACATCGAGTTCACCTTTCTGGCGCGCGAAAGCGGCGAGCTGCACCTGCTCTGGAAGGACGATGCCGGCCAGACGCTGAGCGCGCAAAAGACCATCACGCTGGGCTGATCCTGGCTGGTCTATAGTGGGCGCCCCCTGCCCATCGCAGCCCAGCCCGTGTCCCACCACCGCCCCACCCGCCCCGCCGACCGCCACGGCTTCGACGCCATCATCGACGCGCGCTCGCCCGCCGAGTTTGCCGAAGACCATATCCCCGGCGCCATCAACTGCCCGGTGCTCGACGACGCCGAGCGCGCCACCGTCGGCACCCTCTACGCGCAGCAGGGCGCCTTCGAGGCCCGGCGCGTGGGCGGTGCCATGGTTGCCGCCAACCTGGCGCGCCACCTGCGCCAACAGTTTGCCGACAAGCCCCAGGGCTGGCGCCCGCTGATCTACTGCTGGCGCGGCGGCATGAGGAGCGGCTCCATGGTGCAATGGTTGCGCCTGGTGGGCTGGGACGCGCAGCAACTCGCCGGCGGCTACAAGGCCTTCCGCCGCCATGTGATCGAGCAGATCGCCGCCCTGGTGCCGCAGCTTGATCTGCGCGTGCTGGTCGGCGCCACCGGCAGCGCCAAGACACGCGTGCTGCAGGCCCTGGCCAGCCAGGGCGCACAGGTGCTGGACCTGGAGCACTGCGCGCGCCACAAGGGCTCGCTGCTGGGCGCAATGCCCGGCGTTGAGCAACCCTCGCAAAAAAACTTCGAAACGCAGATCGCCACGGCGCTGGAAGGCTTTGACCTGTCGCGCCCGGTCTATGTGGAGGGCGAGAGCGCGCGCATCGGCCGCCTGTCCCTGCCCGTGCCCCTGGTGCAACGCCTGCGCGCCGGCGCCTGCCTGGAAATCCAGGCCACGCCCGAGGAGCGCCTGGCCTACCTGCTGCGCGACTACGCCTACCTGGGCGACGACCCCGAGGCCCTGGCCCAGCGCCTGGAGGCGCTGACCGAGCTGCACGGCAAGGAGGTGGTTCAGCGCTGGCAGACCTGGGCCCGCGCGCGACAACTGGCGCCGCTGTTCGACGAACTGATGCGGCTGCACTATGACCCGCACTACGGCCGCTCGCAGGCGCGCAACTTTGCGCAGTGGCAGGCCCGCCGCGTCGTGGCGGCAACTGATCTTTCGGACGCCGGGATAGAGCGCCTGGCACAGACGGTCTCGGCCTCCGCCTAATTGGGGTCAGATTCCAATTAATCATCATTGATGCGATCGCATCATGATGCACTAGAATCAAAAGACAATGCGATTGTGGAAGAAGGAGGCACGCCATGCGCACCACGGTTGATCTGGACTACGACACCTTGATAGCCGCCAAGGAAATTGCCCGCATGGAAAACACCAGCCTGGGCAAGGTCATCTCACGCCTGGTGCGCCAGGCACTGACGGGCAACGCGACAGCGCAAGCCGCCAGCAGCCCGGCCACCTCGGCCACGGGCTTTGTTCCCTTTGAGGCCCGCGGCGTCGTGGTCAGCAACGAGTTGATCGATCGCCTGCGCGACAACGACGGGGTGTAGGCCATGCGCGCCCTGCTGGACATCAACGTCCTGATCGCCTTGCTGGACGCGGCGCACATGCACCACGCCCGCGCCACGCAATGGCTGCAACAGGAAATTGCCCATGGCTGGGCCTCCTGCCCGCTCACGCAAAACGGTTGCCTGCGCATCATGGCCCAGCCCGCCTACCCCCAGGCCCTGCCGCTGGCCGCCGTCGCCAGCCGCCTGGCACAGGCCGCCGCACACCCCGCGCACGCCTTTCTGGCCGACGACTACAGCCTGCTGGACGCGGGCCAGCTGCACTGGCAGCACCTGCTGGGTCATCGCCAAATCACCGACAGCTACCTGCTCGGCCTGGCGGTGCGCCACCAATGCCGCTTTGTCAGCTTTGACGCGCGACTGAGCCTCAACGTCGTCCCCGGCGCCAGGCCGGAGCATCTGGTGACTCTGCCATCATGAAACAGGTGTCTGGCTTCGGTTACTCATGCAGAGGCAAATTGGGCCTTTACGCTTGTTGGTGGTGCGTGAGCAGCTCCTCTTTTTGATGTGGCTGGCCGGGTTTCGCCCCGGCAGACGAGGCACTGTTCTTTGCTTCGAAGCAAAAGGAAGTGAGTGTGCCGCCGGGCACCCATCCCGGCCAGTGACATCAAAAAAA
>JAGPIX010000188.1 GCA_018054745.1 Alicycliphilus sp. | reverse complement strand
TAGGGATGCCAATTGCGGCTTCTATGCCGACCCGGATGGCGGAACGCTTGCCACGGTCAACGGCAATGACTGCTTCATGTCGGCGACGGCGGCGCGGGCGAAAGAGCTCGAAGGCTTCAAGCAGTGATGCGGCCGGCGCACTGCAACTATTTTTATAGCTGCTTGCGCTTTGTAGGCAAGCGTTAGCGGCCGTTTTCTTTCACATCCACAAGCTGGCTTGGCCGAACCGCAGTGGGCTGGCAGGCTGCCCGCGCTCCCTCACCCCTTGAGCCCCAGCCTGCGCGCCAGCTTGTGCAGGTTGCTGGCGTCCAGGTCCAGCGCGCGGGCGGCCTGGGCCCAGTTGCCCTGGTGGCTGTCCAGGGCGGTGGTGATGGCCTGGCGCTGGCAGGCGTCGATGGCGTCGCGCAGGGTGGCGGTGGTGGCCGGTGCCGCGGCGGGGGTTGGGGGTGCGGGGGTGCTGGCGTTGGCGACGGGGGGCGCGTCCAAGGCGTCCAGGTCCAGCAGTCCGGCCTCCAGGGTAACGATGGCGTTGCGGTCGGCGCCGCGGCTCAGGGCTTTCAGGGCGGCGCGGCTGATGACATGCTCCAGCTCGCGGATGTTGCCGGGCCAGGCGTAGCGGCGCAGCGCGGCCTGGGCGTCGGGCGACAGGCGCAGGCTGCGCAGCCCCAGGCGGGCGCGGTTGAGCTCCAGAAAGCGGCCGGCCAGCAGCAGCACGTCGCCGCCGCGCTCGCGCAGCGGCGGTATGGGTACGGGATAGACGGACAGGCGGTGGTACAGGTCGGCGCGAAAGGCGCCGCTGGCGACTTCTTCGCGCAGGTTGCGGTTGGTGGCGGCAATGACGCGCACGTTGACGCGGCGCGGGCGGTCGGTGCCCAGGCGCTGGATTTCACCGTTTTGCAGCGTGCGCAGCAGCTTGGCCTGCACCGACAAGGGCAGCTCGCCCACTTCGTCCAGAAACAAGGTGCCGCCCTCGGCGGCCTCGAAGCGGCCGGGCCGGTCGCTGACGGCGCCCGAGAAGGCGCCACGCACATGGCCAAACAGTTCGCTCTCGGCCAGTGACTCTGGCAGGGCGGCGCAGTTGACGTGCACCAGCGGCTTGGCGCGCCGCCCCGACTGCTGGTGCAGCAGGCGCGCAAACAGCTCTTTGCCGACGCCGGTCTCGCCCAGCAGCAGCACGGGTAGCTCTGACGTGGCGACGACGTGCAGCTCGTGCAGCAGGCGCTTGAGGGTGGGGCTTTCGCCGACGATTTCGGCCTCGCCGGCGCCGGCGCGGTCAGGTGCCTGGCGGGCGTCATGGCCTTCGGCGGCGGCGGTGCCGGCCATGCGCAGGGTGCGCAGCTCTTGCTCCAGCTGCGCGACGCGCACCACGGCCTCGGCCATGGGCACGCAGTGCGCCAGGCGCTGGCGGGCTGCGGCGCTGAAGGTGCCGGTGGTCAGGGCGTCCAGCGTCAGCACGCCCCAGGGGCGGCCTTCGACCTGCAGGCCCACGCCCATGCAGTCGTGCACGGGCAGGGGTTCGCCCACCAGGGTGTCCAGCAGGCCATCGTACGGGTCGGGCAGCTGGCTGTCGTGCTCAAAGCAGGTGACCTGGCGCCGCGCCAGGATGGCTGCCAGGCGCGGGTGCTGGCCCACCACAAAGCGCCGGCCCAGCGCGTCGCTGACCAGGCCGGTGACGGCCACGGGGCGCAGGCGGTCGTCCTCCAGCCGCAGCAGTGCGACCGCGCCGCAGCCAAACTGCGCGCGCAGCAGATCGACCAGGCGCTGCAGGCGGACGGCCTGGGGCAGCTCGGCCCCCATGTCGGCGCACAGGGGCAGAAGGTCGTCGGCTTTGGGCGTCTGCGCTGCGGCATCAACGGTCATAAATACCCTTTAATGGTGTTTTTTACCTTCTTGGTGATAGGTGAATTTTACCCATACCCGCATAAACCCTTGATTTTGCGCAAGGCTGCTGCTGGCCCGGCATTTGCGTTGAGGAACGCGTTACATCACAACGACGGAGGCCCTTCATGGGGAAGTACGCCAAGTATTGGTACACGTTGATAGGCGTGTTGATCGTCACCTTCAGCCTGCTGGGCTATTACGGTGCCGAGGTTTATCGCACCGCGCCGCCCATCCCGGGCAAGGTGCTGGTGCAGGGCAGCGACAAGCCGCTGTACACCGAGGAGAGCATCCTCGATGGCCAGACGGCCTGGCAGTCCACCGGCGGCATGCAGTTGGGCTCCATCCTGGGCCATGGCGCTTACCAGGCGCCGGACTGGACGGCCGACTGGCTGCACCGCGAGCTGACGGCCTGGCTGGATCTGGCCGCGCAACAGGATCACGGCAAGGCCTTTGCCGACCTGGATGTGGGCCAGCAGGCCGTGCTGCGCGACCGGCTGAAGACCGAGTACCGCACCAATACCTTTGACAAGGCCAGCGACACGATGACCATCACGCCGCTGCGTGCCCAGGCCATCGCCGAGGTGGCTGCCTACTACGACAAGCTGTTTGGCGCCGACCCGTCGCTGCGCAAGTCGCGCGAGAGCTTTGCCATGAAGGAAGACACCCTGCCAAGCGCCGAGCGCCGCGCGCAGATGGCCGGCTTCTTCTTCTGGACTGCCTGGGCCGCATCGACCGAGCGCCCCGCCGACGTGGGCGGCAACGGCGCCACCTACACCAACAACTGGCCGCACGAGCCCCTGGTGGGCAACCAGCCCACGGGCGAGAACATGGTCTGGTCGATCATGAGCATCATCATCATGATGGCCGGCGTGGGCTTTCTGGTCTGGGGCTGGGCCTTTCTGCGCGACCATGAAGAGCAAGACCCCGTGCCGCCCAAGCATGACCCGCTCTCGCGCGTGGCCCTGACGCCGTCGCAGCGCGCCCTGGGCAAATATTTGTTTCTGGTGGTGGCGCTGTTCTGCGCCCAGGTGTTCCTGGGCGGCTTTACGGCCCACTACACGGTGGAAGGCCAGACCTTCTACGGCATTGACGTGTCGCGCTGGTTCCCCTACGCGCTGGTGCGTACCTGGCATTTGCAGGCGGCGCTGTTCTGGATCGCCACGGGCTTTCTGGCAGCCGGCCTGTTCCTGGCCCCGGTGATCAATGGCGGCAAGGACCCCAAGTTCCAGAAGATCGGCGTTGACGTGCTGTTCTGGGCGCTGGTCGTGGTCTGCGTGGGCTCGTTCATCGGCAACTACCTGACGATTGCCCATGTCATGCCGCAGGAGTGGAACTTCTGGCTCGGCCACCAGGGCTACGAATACGTGGACCTGGGCCGCCTGTGGCAGATCGGCAAATTTGCCGGCATCGCCTTCTGGCTGGTGCTGATGGCACGCGCCATCTTCCCCGCCCTGCTGGCGCCCAACGGGCAAGACAAGAACCTGCTGGCCCTGCTGACCTCGTCGGTCGTGTGTATCGGCCTGTTCTACGGCTCTGGCCTGTTCTATGGCGAGCGCACGCATATTTCGGTGATGGAGTACTGGCGCTGGTGGGTGGTGCACCTGTGGGTGGAGGGCTTCTTCGAGGTCTTTGCCACTACCGCCCTGGCCTTCATCTTCTCGACCCTGGGCCTGGTGTCCTACCGCATGGCCACGGCCGCCAGCCTGGCGTCGGCCTCGCTCTTCATGCTGGGCGGCGTGCCCGGCACCTTCCACCACCTGTACTTTGCCGGCACCACCACCCCGGTGATGGCCGTGGGCGCATCGTTCAGCGCGCTGGAAGTAGTGCCCCTGGTGGTGCTGGGCCACGAGGCCTGGGAGCACTGGCGCCTGCAGCACAAGACCGAATGGATGAAGAAGCTGCGCTGGCCGCTGATGTGCTTCGTCGCCGTGGCGTTCTGGAACATGCTGGGCGCGG
>JAGPIX010000187.1 GCA_018054745.1 Alicycliphilus sp. | reverse complement strand
AGCACGTCGCGCAACAGGCGCGCGCAGGCGCCCATGGCGCGCTCGACGACAAAGCGCTGCAAAGCGGGCTCCAGATCATCGGGCGGCTCGAACACCAGCTCATCGTGCGCGCCGTCGCCGCGCTGGCGCATGCTGGCCTGGCATATCGCCCAGCGCAGCAAGCAGGTGCGGGCCATCGTCGGCATGACCTTTCTGGACCAGCAATCGCAGCAGGTGCGCGACGAGACGGCGCTCAATGTGCTGATGAGCCGCGTCGGCGGCGCGCTGGTGCAGTGGGGCGCACGCAGCCCACTCAAGCGCCTGCGCCTGCCGATGAGGCTGGCGAGCAAGATGCACGCCCTGGTCAACGACCCGGCGGCGCTCAGGGTCTGGCTGCGCGACAGGCGCTCGGCCGGCAACGCCATGACGCTGGCGTTTCTGAGCTCCTACCTGAACTTCCGGCCCGAAACCGCGCCCGAGGATTTCGACTGCTGCCCGGTGCTGCTGACCCAGCCCGCGGCCGACCGCTGGACGCCGCTGCACCTGAGCCAGCCCTTCTTACAGCGCCTCACCAGGGTGCCGGTCACGAGCGTGCTGCTGGAGGGCGCCGGCCACTACCCGCTGGAGCAGCCGGGCCTGACGCAAATGGTGGAGGCGATCGACGCCTTCTACCGGCAGGCGGCGCCGCCAGATGAAAAGTGTGAAGCCCACCGATAAGCCGGATTCTGTGCATACGGTTGCCCGCATGTGACCGCCATTACTCTGGGCCGGGGGTCGCCCCACCGGCTCGATGCCACCTACCCGCACACTCCGGGGGCCCCGTCAACATGTGCCTACTTGGTGTTGCTGCGCGTAGAGATTGCCCGTTTCACCCCGAGCGGGCGTGCCCGCTCGGGGTGGCTGTTCGGACCCGGCTTGCGCCGGGTTCGGACAGCTTGCGCTGTCCTCTCGCCAGCTTGCGCTGGCGCCTCACAGAACACCTCCGGTGGCCATGCCCGATCGGACTCGTCTCTGTTGCTCTGATCCTCACCTCACGGTGGACAGCCGTTAGCTGCTACGCTGCCCTGTGCAGTCCGGACGTTCCTCCAGTGCCTGGTTTCCCAGATTGCACCAGCGGCGGTCTGGTGGGCTTCACGGGGGTGATTGTCTCACCCTCCGTGCAACACCTCATAGATGTTGTAGGCAATGAGCAGCAGCGCGCCGACTATGCCCAGCATCATCAGCGCCGGGCCCCAGCGCGACTCGCGTGCCGAGAAGCCGACGAGCATCAGCGCGCAGCTGATGGTGAGCATGAGCATGGTGGACTGCAATAGGGTCATGGGGCATAGCCTACCAGGGGCGACGCGTCCATTGCCCAGCGCTGCCGCGCGCAAGGGCGCACCGGCGGCATATGGCGGCCAGGGCATATCGTTATCGCGACGCGTCGCAACAACTGCTTCACAATCAGCGGCCAGGCATTCCGCCCCTCACCCATCGGAGACCCCATGCGCGCCGACAACGTCCTGCAAACCATTGGCAACACGCCCCATATCCGCATCAACCGCCTGTTCGGCCCCGGGGCCAACGTGTGGATCAAGTCCGAGCGCGCCAACCCCGGCGGCTCGATCAAGGATCGCATCGCGCTGGCCATGGTGGAGGACGCCGAAAAGTCCGGCGCCCTGCAACCCGGCGGCACCATCATCGAACCCACCAGCGGCAACACCGGCATCGGCCTGGCGCTGGTGGCCGCCGTCAAGGGCTACCAGCTGATCCTGGTGATGCCCGACAGCATGAGCGTGGAGCGCCGCCGCCTGATGCTGGCCTATGGCGCACGGTTCGACCTCACGCCCAAGGAAAAGGGCATGAAGGGCGCCATCGCCCGCGCCGAGGAGCTCAAGGCGCAGACGCCCGGCGCCTGGATTCCGCAGCAGTTCGACAACCCGGCGAACGCCGACATCCATGCACGTACCACAGCGCAGGAGATCCTGGCCGACTTCCCCGACGGGCTGGATGTACTCATCACCGGCGTCGGCACGGGTGGGCACCTGACGGGCTGCGCGCGCGTGCTGAAAGAGCGCTTCCCACAGCTCAAAGTGTTTGCCGTGGAGCCCGCGCTGTCGCCCGTGATCTCCGGCGGCCAGCCCGGCCCCCACCCCATCCAGGGCCTGGGCGCGGGCTTCATCCCCAAGAACCTGGACACCAGCCTGCTGGACGGCGTGATCCAGATGGACGCCGAGCCGGCGCGCGAATACGCCCGCCGCGCCGCGCGCGAGGAAGGCCTGCTGGTGGGCATCTCCAGCGGCGCCACGCTGGCGGCGATTGCGCAAAAACTGCCCGAGCTGCCCACCGGCAGCCGCGTGCTGGGCTTCAACTACGACACCGGCGAGCGTTACCTGTCGGTGGAGGGCTTTTTGCCCACCGCATGACGTCGCGATGGCGCCGGGGCGATGGCGCATAGGCACAATCGCCCCACCATGACCGCGCCACGCCACACCCCCGTCCGCATCCCGCAAACTCCCAGTGCAGCGCCACTCTCGGCGCAGCAAAAGAAGTTCAATCGCCATATCGAGCGCATCAACGAGGAGCGTGCGCTGCTCAGCGCCTGGCAGGAGGCCATCGCGGCCTACCGCGAGCGCCATGCGCGCGAAGTCGTGCCGCTGCGGGGCTCGCATATCGCCCTTCTGGTCGAGCTGGTGCAGCACCTGGACGCGGCCAGCGATGACAAAAAGCTCAGCAAGGCCGCGCGCCGCACGCTCAGCGAGGGCATCACCGACCGCGTAGCCGATCTGATCGACGCCGTGCCCGACGAGGCCACGCGCGCCGGCCTCAAGGACATCTACAACCGCCACAGCGGCGGCGACTACGACGCCGAAGAGGCCGAGGACAACGAGGTGGCCAAGGAGATGGCCCAGGCCATGGTGCGCGACCTGTTTGGCGTGGATCTGGATCTGCAGGGCAAGGACACGGAGTCGCCCGAGGACCTGCTGCGCCGCATAGAAGAACAGATGCAGGCCCAGCGCGCCCAGGCCGAGCAGCAGCGCGAGGCACACCAGGCCAAGCGCCGTGCCAAGCCCAACGCACGCGAGCGCAAGGCGCAGGAAGAGGCCGCCCAGGCCACGCAGTCGGTGCGCGAGATCTACCGCAAGCTCGCCAGCAGCCTGCACCCGGACCGCGAAACCGACCCCGCCGAGCGCGAGCGCAAGACGGCACTAATGCAGCGCGTCAACCAGGCCTACGCCAACAACAAGCTGCTCGACCTGCTGCAACTGCAGCTGGAGATAGAGCAGATCGACCCCGAGCACATCGCCGGCCTGAGCGAGGAGCGCCTGAAACACTACAACCGCGTGCTGGCCGAGCAGCTCAAGGAGCTGCAGCAGGAGGTGAACGACGTGGAAACCCATTTTTTGATGGAGTTCGGGCTCGACCCCTACCAGCGCCTCAAACCCGCTGGGCTGATGCGCGAGCTGCGCGCCGATCTGCAGGTGCTGGAGCGCGAAAACCTGCGTCTGAACAGGGAGCTGAACTGGCTGCGCGCCGACCCGGCCGCCATCAAGGACTGGATCAAGGCCGAGCGTCAGCTGCAAAAGCAGCAGGACGATTTCGACCCGTGGTTTTGACAGCATCCATGTTACTATTTATTTGATAGCTGTTTACGCTTACCCACAAAGCGCTACAGCCCTATTTGATTTAAATTTATCGGGGCCATGGTGCTACCATGGCGCCCCCTTTTGCTTGATCGCCCCAAGCCATGATCCGCCTGTCCGAACTGCGCCTGCCCCTGGCCGCCCTGCCGCTCGATCCCGAGCAGCACCCCGACACCGCCCTGCACGCCCTGGCCGCCCAGACCCTGGGCCTGGCGCCCGAGGCCATCGCCACGCTGC
>JAGPIX010000079.1 GCA_018054745.1 Alicycliphilus sp. | reverse complement strand
GCCAACCGCGGCGAGATCGCCTGCCGCATCATCACCACCGCCAAGCGCATGGGCATTGCCACCGTGGCGGTGTATTCCGACGCCGACAAGAACGCGCGCTTCGTGCAGCTGGCCGACGAGGCCGTGCGCCTGGGCCCGCCGCCGTCGCGCGAGTCCTACCTGCTGGCCGACAAGATCATCGAGGCCTGCAAGCAGACCGGCGCTCAGGCCGTGCATCCGGGCTATGGCTTTCTGTCCGAGAACGCCGAGTTCGCCAAGAAGGTGGAAGAGCAGGGCATCGCCTTCATCGGCCCCAAGCACGCTGCCATTGCCGCCATGGGTGACAAGATCGCCTCCAAGAAGCTGGCGGGCGAGGCCAGGGTCAGCACCATCCCCGGCTACAACGACGCGATAGAAACGCCCGAGAAGGCGGTGGAAATTGCCAAGGGCATTGGCTATCCGGTGATGATCAAGGCCAGCGCGGGCGGCGGCGGCAAGGGCCTGCGCGTGGCCTTCAATGACAAGGAGGCCTATGAAGGCTTTGCGTCCTGCAAGCACGAGGCGCTGAGCGCCTTTGGCGACGACCGCGTGTTCATCGAAAAATTCGTCGAGCAGCCGCGCCATATCGAGATCCAGGTGCTGGGCGACGCGCACGGCAACGTGGTCTATCTGAATGAGCGCGAATGCTCCATCCAGCGGCGCCATCAAAAGGTGATCGAGGAAGCGCCTTCGCCCTTCATCAGCGCCGCCACGCGCAAGGCCATGGGCGAGCAGGCGGTGCAGCTGGCCAAGGCCGTGGGCTACCAGAGCGCGGGCACGGTGGAGTTCGTGGTCGGCAAGGATCAGGATTTCTACTTCCTGGAGATGAACACCCGCCTGCAGGTCGAGCACCCGGTGACCGAGTTGATCACCGGCCTGGATCTGGTCGAGCAGATGATCCGCGTGGCGGCGGGCGAGAAGCTGGCCTTCACCCAAGCGGATGTCAAGTGCGAAGGCTGGGCCATGGAGTGCCGCATCAATGCCGAAGATCCGTTCCGCGGCTTCCTGCCCTCCACGGGGCGCCTGGTGCGCTTCGTACCGCCGGCGCAGGACCTGCACCAGGGCCTGCCTGCCACGGGGCTGGGCGTGCGCGTGGACACGGGCGTGCTGGACGGCGGCGAAATCCCGATGTACTACGACTCAATGATCGCCAAGCTGATCGTGCACGGCAAGGATCGTGCCGACGCCATTGCCCGCATGCGCGAGGCGCTCAACGGCTTCGTCATCAAGGGCGTGCAAAGCAACATCCCATTCCAGGCCGCGCTGCTGGCGCACCCGGATTTCGTCAGCGGCAACTTCAACACCGGTTTCATCGCCGAGCACTATGCACACGGCTTTCGGGCCGAGGATGTGCCGCATGAAGACCCGTCGTTCCTGCTGGCGCTGGCGACGCATCTGCACATGTTCTACCGCAACCGCGCCAGCGGGCTGCAGGGCCAGTTCTGGGAGGGCTTCAAGCGCCTGCCGCGGCGCGAGTTCTCGGTATGCGTGCTGGGCGAGGGCGGGCACAACAGCTACACCCGGGCCACCGTGGCCGAAACCGAGCCCGGCCACGCCACGCCCGTGACCCTGCACCTGCCGGGTGGCGACAAGACCTACCACCTGAGCGTCGATCGCCACCTGGGCGAGGTGCGCATCACCGGCACGGTGGATGGCAAGGCCTTCACCGCGCAGGTCGAGCGCGGCAAGACGAGCAACCCGCTGGCCATCCGTGTGATCCACAACGGCACACGCCTGGACGCCATCGTCATGCACCCGCGCACCGCCGATCTGCACCGCCTGATGCCCTACAAGGCGCCGCCGGACTTGAGCAAGTTCGTGCTCTCGCCCATGCCCGGCCTGCTGGTGCAGGTGGCGGTGCAACCGGGGCAAGAGGTCAAGGCCGGCGAGCGCGTGGCCGTGATCGAGGCCATGAAGATGGAGAACGTGCTGCTGGCCAGCGCCGACGGCGTGGTCAAGGAAATCAAGGCGCAAAAGGGCGACAGCCTGGCGGTGGATCAGGCCATCGTCGAGTTCGAGTGAGCGTGGCGGGTTGAACGCCCGCGCAGAGGGTTTGGAGTGCGCTGTGCCACCTTGCTGGCCAACGACGGCGTGAATCCATGCCCCCGTCAACGCGGGCATGGCTGCACGTCTGATTTATGAAGAGAAAAATCGCTGTGACGCTTATGTGGCAAGCGCTGTCAGCTGTTAAATCAATAGTTAAAGCGAAAAAGGAAGCCAATCCATGACACGCCCCTTCAAAGTCCTGGGCATCCAGCAGGTCGCCATCGGCGGCACCGACAAGGGCCGCATGAAAAAGCTCTGGGTGGACATGCTGGGTCTTGAGCAAACCGGCACGTTCCAGAGCGAGCGCGAGAACGTGGACGAGGACATCCTGGCCATGGGGCGCGGCGCGCACAAGGTCGAGGTGGACATCATGCAGCCGCTCGACATCGACAAGAAGCCGGCGGTGCACACCACGCCGCTGAACCATATCGGCCTGTGGATAGACGACCTGCCCAAGGCGGTGGAATGGCTCACGGCGCAAGGCGTGCGCTTTGCGCCCGGCGGCATCCGCAAGGGTGCGGCTGGCTACGACATCACCTTTTTGCACCCCAAGAGCAATGACGAGTTCCCCATTGCTGGTGAGGGCGTGCTCATCGAGCTGGTGCAGGCGCCGCCCGAGGTGATCGCCGCGCTGGGCTGAAACACGAGGCAGCGCCAGCGCGGCCGGCCGGGTTCTTACACTCGGCGCATGTCCACTGCCGCACCCCGACCATCCCCGGCCGCCCCGCGCGGCCAGCCGCGCGCGCTGGGCGCCTTGCTGCCCTTTCTGCGGCCCTATCGCTGGCCGATCGCCGCTGCGCTTGCCTTTCTGCTGCTGGCGGCACTGGCCACGCTGGCCTTTCCGCTGGCGCTGCGCCAGCTGATCGACCAGGGCGGCAGCAGCCAGGCGGCGGCGCTGCGCGATAACTTTGGCCTGCTGTTTGCCGTGGCCGTCGCCGTGGGCCTGTTCTCGGCCGCGCGCTACTACGCCATGAGCTGGCTGGGCGAACGCGTCACGGCCGACCTGCGCAGCCGCGTCTACGCCCATGTGCTCACGCAAAGCCCGGCCTTCTTCGAGACCACGCAGACCGGCGAGGTGCTCTCGCGCCTGACGGCCGACACCACCTTGGTGCAGACCGTCATCGGCTCGTCGTTCTCGCTGGGCCTGCGCAATGCCGTGCTGGGCCTGGGCGCGCTGGCCATGCTGGTGTGGACCAACCCCGTGGTGATGTCGGCGGCGCTGGCCGCCGTGTTGATGGTTGTGCTGCCCACCATGTGGATAGGCCGCAGCGTGCGCCGCCTGTCGCGCGCCAGCCAGGACCGCGTGGCCGATGCCAGCGCCATCGCCGCCGAGGTGCTGGGCGCCATTCCCATCGTGCAGGGCTTCACCGCCGAGCGGCGCGAGGCGGCGCGCTTTGCCGCCTCGGCCGAGGCCGCCTTCCAGACCGCCGTGCGCCGCAGCGGCGTACGTGCGCTGCTCGTGGCCTTCATCATCATCGCCAATGCCGCGCTGCTGCTGTGGGGTCTGTACCGCGGCAGCCAGGCGGTGCTGGCCGGGCAGATGAGCGCCGGCAGCCTGGGCCAGACCATCGTCTACGCGCTCTTCCTGGCCGGCGCCGTGGCCGTGCTGGGCGAGGTCTATGGCGACCTGCTGCGCGCGGCCGGCGCCATGGAGCGGCTGATGGAGCTGCTGGCCACGCGGCCCGCCATCCGCTCGCCCGAGGCCGGCACGCTGCAAGGGCTCGCCCCGGGCCAGCCGCTGGCCGTGGCCTTCGAGGCGGTGGATTTTCACTACCCCTCGCGCCCCGACCGGGCGGCGCTGGCGGGCTTCACGCTGCACCTGGCGCCCGGCGAGACGGTGGCGCTGGTGGGCGCCAGCGGCGCCGGCAAGTCCACCGTGTTCCAGCTGCTGCAGCGCTTCTACGACGTGCAGGCAGGGCGCATCCTGCTGGGCGGCCAGGACATCCGCGGCCTCGATCTGCACGCGCTGCGCGGGCGCATCGCCACCGTGCCGCAGGACGCGGTGATTTTTTCCAGCAGCGCGCTGGACAACATCCGCTACGCACGCCCCGAGGCGACGCGCGAAGAAGTCATCAACGCCGCACGTGCCGCCTTCGCGCACGACTTCATCGAGGCACTGCCGCAGGGCTACGACAGCTTCCTCGGCGAGCATGGCGTGCGCCTGTCGGGCGGCCAGCGCCAGCGCATCGCCATCGCCCGCGCACTGCTCAAGGATGCGCCGGTGCTGCTGCTGGACGAAGCCACCAGCGCCCTGGACGCGCACAGCGAGCGCGTGGTGCAGCAGGCGCTGGACGCGGCACTGCAAAGCCGCGCCGGCAGCCGCATCACCCTGGTCATCGCGCACCGCCTGGCCACGGTGCAGCATGCCGACCGCATCGTGGTGCTGGACCACGGCTGCATCGTCGAGCAGGGCAGCCATGCCGCCTTGATGGCCGCAGACGGCGCCTACGCGCGCCTGGCGGCGCTGCAGTTCACGGCGTGACGGCGGGCTCCTGCGATATTTCTGGCTTCATTTCGCCAGCATTCGCCGCAGTTGCCGCCTGATTGGCCGGCATTGGCGACGAATGGTGTTTGCGTCGTCATTTGCCTTCAAAAATGGCCAATTGGTCTGCTTCTGCCGCAAAAAATGAGCGCTTTTGGGCTGTTTTACAGGCAGAAATTAAGTGCCAACTATTTGCGGCGCGGGGGCTTCACAGCGCGCAACGGCATTCACACAATCGCAGCCGCCCTGCAGCCTGGCTGCGTTTTGGAGTGATGCATGACAACTGTTTTTCTGGCCGATGCGCCAACCCCCGCAAACCATGCCCGGCCCGCCCACGCGTCGCCTGCCGCGGCGCAGCGCTGGAGCGTACAGGCGGTGCAGGAGCTGCTGGATCGCCCCTTCATGGACTTGCTCTGGCAGGCCCAGGAGGTGCACCGCCAGTATTGGCCGGCGGGTGACATCGAACTGGCAACCCTGCTGTCAGTCAAGACCGGCGGCTGCGCCGAAAACTGCGGCTACTGCCCGCAGTCCAGTCATTTCGACACGGGGGTGCAGGCGCAAAAGCTGATGGCCGTGGATGAGGTGCGCGCTGCCGCGCAGGCCGCCAAGCATGCCGGTGCCACGCGCTTTTGCATGGGCGCGGCCTGGCGCGCGCCCAAGGACCGCGACATCGAAAAAATGTCGGAGCTGATCCGCACGGTGAAGGGTCTGGGCCTGCAGACCTGCGCCACTCTGGGCATGCTGCAGCCGCACCAGGCGCAGGCGTTGAAAGCCGCCGGGCTGGACTACTACAACCACAACCTGGATACCGCCCCCGAGTACTACCAGGACGTGGTCAGCACGCGCAGCTACCAGGATCGCCTGGACACCCTGCGGCATGTGCGCGCCGCGGGCATCCATGTGTGCTGCGGCGGCATCATCGGCATGGGCGAGGCGCCGGTGCACCGCGCCGGGCTGATCGCGCAGCTGGCCAACCTTGACCCGTACCCTGAATCCGTACCCATCAACAGCCTGGTGCCCGTGCCCGGCACGCCGCTGGCGGGCAGCGCGCCGGTTGATTCGCTGGATTTTGTGCGCGTGATTGCCGTAGCGCGCATCACCATGCCGCGCGCGCGCGTGCGCCTGTCGGCCGGGCGCGAGCAGCTGGGCGAGGCGGTGCAGGCGCTGTGCTTTCTGGCCGGGGCCAACTCCATCTTCTACGGCGAAAAGCTCTTGGTGACCGGCAACCCCGATGTCGCCGCTGATGAGCGGCTGTTGGCCAAGCTCGGCCTGCGCGCCCATGCCACCCATGGACAGGCGCAGCCGGCGGGGACTGACCGTGGTTGTGCATGCTCCTAAAATAGAAGCTGTTGGCGCTTATGGTGTATGAGATAAGGCCAAAAAAACCATAAACTTTTGATCCGCCTTCAAGCCGATCAGCAGCCCGGCTGTATGCCCAGCTTGCGCAGCATGGTCTCCAGCAGGCACCACTTGGTCAGCCCGCTTTGCAGCAGGTTGGCGCCCACGAAAGCCGTGAAGGCCAGCCACCATTGGCTGGCAAAAACCGGGCTGCCCGGAACGCCCAGCGCCAGCGACAGCAGGATGAAGAAGCCGGCAAAAATGCGGACGACGCGCCAAGAGGTCATGAGGGTTCTCCTAGAAAAAATTGATCAGCGGTACTGACCCAGATAGCGCGCCTCGAAACGGCGCTTGGCCCAGTGCATCAGGCGCAGCGGTGGCAGCACCAGGGTGCGCTGTGGGCTGCGCAGCACCAGGGTGCCGTGGCTGCCCGAGTCGATGATGCAGGCGAGCTGCGGCACAAAGCCGGCCTGCTCGGGCCTGCCCGCCAGGGCGTCCAGCAGGTTGGCCGCTGCCGCCTTGGCATGCAGTTCGGCCATGTGCGCCTGCTTGGGCGCCCATTCGGGGCCGGGAAAGCTGCCCGAGTCACCGACCACATAGCAGTGCCGCCAACCCTCGATGCGGCATTGCGCGTCGGCGCGCAGCAGGCCACCGGGCGAGCGGGGCAGGGTGGTGGCATCGAACCAGGCATTGCCGGTCATACCGGGCATGAACAGGATCAGGTCGGCGGCGATCTCGCCGCCCTCGGTAACCACCTTGCCGGGCTCAAAGCGCAGCATCTTGTGGCCCAGGTGGGTGGCGATGCCGCGGCGCGCCATCTCGGCCAGCAGGCCCTGCACGGTCTTGGCGCCCAGGCGTGCGCCGGGCTCCTGGCTGGGGTTGAAGAACACCAGTTGGAAGCGCTCGCGCCGGCCTTCGCGGCGTAGCTGGGTATCGATGCCGAACAAAAATTCGAACATCGGCCCGCCGCGCACGGCCTGCGGCTCCTGCGGGTTGGCGGCAAAGCCGATGGCGATGGTGCCGCCCTGCATGGCGGCCAGGCGGTCGCGGATCAGCTCGGCCGCGGCAATGCCCTCGCAGGGCGTGATGGCGTTCTCAATGCCCGGCAGCTTCTTGAGGAAGCGCCCACCGGTGGCAATCACCAGCGCGTCGTTGTCGATGTCGCCGGCCGTGGTGTGCACGCTGCGGCCGTCATCCGTCAGCCCCGTGACCTCGGCTGCCACATGGCGCACGCCCATGCGCTCAAAGAACGGCCCCAGCGGCACGATCAGGTCTTCGCGCCGGCGCAGGCCGCTGGGTATCCAGATGATGCTGGGCAGGTAGTGCAGCTCAGGCCGCGGGGAGACGACGGTGATCTGCGCCCCCGCGTCGCGCCGGCGCAGCTCGCGCACCGTGGCCAGCGCGCCAAAGCCTGCGCCGAGGATGGTGATGCGGGCGGCCTGGGTCATGCGCGGCCTCCGAGGGCTTGCGCCAGGTAGCGCACGACCTGGGCCGGGCCCTGGTGGCCAGGGCCTTCGTCGAGCCATACTTCACCAGCCCAGGCCAGATGCTCGTGCAGGCCGGCGAAGTCCGTGCGCAGATCGTCCAGGGTGTAGAGCATGTCGGCATCCTTGGGCCCACCGCTGGCGTAGCGTAGTTGCTCGGGCGTGAAGGCCTCCAGAATCAGCCAGCCCCCGGGGCGCAGCGCCCGCACCAGGCGCTGGTGCACGTCTCGGCGCAGGGCCGAGGGCAGGTGGACAAAGGTCAGCACCACGCCGTCAAAGGCGCCCGGCGCGGGCTGCCAGCTGGTCAGGTCGGCCAGCTCGGTCTGCAGTGCCACGCCTTGCTCTGCGGCCCATTGCTGCGCCTTGCGCAGGCCGACGCCGGAGGCATCGACGGACAGCACCGCATGGCCTTGCGCCGCCAGCCAGACGCCGTTGCGCCCTTCGCCATCGCCGGGCACCAGCACACGGGCGGCAGGCCGCAGGCGATGGGCCTGCGCGCGCACGAAGGCATTGGGCGCAGTGCCGTATTTGAAGTGCGGCGTGTCGAAGGCTTGGTCCCAGAATGTCATGGTCAAATCACCGTGTAAGGCAATACAAATAAGCGCATGCAGCTATTGTTTTAGGGGTTGTATTGGCGCCAGGGCCTGATTCGCCTGGGCCAATGCAGCGGCATCGAGCTGACCGGCCAGCTGCGCCAGCTGCAGCCGGTGGATGACAAGCCGGCTGCGCGCCTGGGCCAGGGCCAGCGCGGTGGCGGCGCGGTCGTTGTCGGCGTGCAGCACGTCGAGCAGCGTGCGCTGGCCGACCTCGTAGCCGGTGCGCGTGGCGTCCTGCCGGGCGTCGCCGGCAATCAGGGCCTGCTGCAGCGCGCGCACCTGCTCGGTGCCCGCCTGCAGGCCCAGCCAGGCGGTATGCACCTGGCGCGCGACGGTTTCGCGCGTGGCGTCCAGCTGCGCCTGGGCTTCGTTGTAGCGCGCCAGGCTTTCTTCTTCCTTGGCCGAGCGCCAGCCGCCGGTGTACAGCGGCACGGTGAACTGCACGCCCAGCAGCGCGTTGGTTTGCCGGTTGCGCGCGCCGCTGCCGTAGTCGCCGCTGCCCGACAGGCGCTGTTGCTCGGCCTGGGCCACCAGATCGAGCCTGGGCGCGGCGCTGGCGCGGTGCTTGTCCGCCTCGGCGCGTGCCAGGTCGGCGGCCAGCTGCTGCAGGCGTATGCCCAGATTGCCGGCGGCGGCCTGCTCCTGCCACAGCGCCAGGGCTTGCACCGGGGGCAAGACCGAGGAGGGCAGGCGCGCCTGCAGGCTGGCATCGGGCAGGCCGGTGGCATCGGCCAGCGCGCGGCGCTGGATGTCCAGCTCCGCCTGCGCGGCCAGGCGCCGTGCCTGCAGCTGGGCGCGCTGCGCGCTGGCCTCGTGCACGGCGGTGATCGGCGCGGCGCCTAGGTCGAAGCGGTCTTGCGCCTCGGTGGCGGCCTTGTCCACGGCGGTGAGCTGGCCGCCCAGCACGGCGAGCTGCTCTTGCGCCACGGCCAACGCCAGATAGCGCTCGCTGGTGCGCAGCATGGCGGCCTGCTGGGCTGCCTGCCATTGCAGCTCACCCATGTCGGCCTGCAGATTCAGTTGCTGCTGCTGGGCGCGGCGCTCGGGGTGGTAGAGCGGCTGGCTGGCCTGCAGGGCAACGCGCGTGGCCGCTCCGCTGGTGACCGAGGTGCCGAACGCCACGCCGCTGCTCGTGCCCATGCCGGGGGCGGAGAACTGCGCGCCGCGCATCTCGCTCTCGCCATGGCCCCAGCCGGCGGCCGCCGTCACGCCCACGCCGGGGCGCCACAGCGCGTCGGCCTGACGACGCAGCGGGTCGGCCGCGGCATGCGCGGCGCGCGCCACGGCCAGCTCGCGCTCATGCTGCTCGGCCGCCTGCCAGGCCTGCAGCAGATCGGTGGCTTTGGCATTGAATCCGGCCATGACGCCTACCAATAAAGCGCTGGCAGCTACATATTTCATAGTCATCATGCGCCTCCTTCTCCGCGCACCACATCCACGCGCCGGCGGTAGGCCATGAAGTACAGAATGGGTATGACCACCAGCGTCAGCACGGTGGACACCGCGATGCCAAAGATCAGTGAGATCGCCAGGCCGTTGAAGATGGGGTCGTCGAGGATGAAGAAGGCGCCCAGCATGGCCGCCAGGCCGGTGAGCAAAATGGGCTGGGCGCGCGTGATGGCCGACTGCACGATGGCCTGCTTGAACTCCATGCCCGCCTGCACCTGCAGCCTGATGAAGTCCACCAGCAGGATGGAGTTGCGCACGATGATGCCGGCCAGCGCAATCATGCCGATCATGCTGGTGGCCGTGTACTGTGCGCCCAGGATGGCGTGGCCGGGCATGACGCCAATGATGGTGAGCGGTATCGGCGCCATGATGATCAGCGGCGTGAGGTAGGAGCCAAAGTGCGCGACGACCAGCAGGTAGATCAGGATCAGCCCCACGCCGTAGGCGGCGCCCATGTCGCGGAAGGTCTCGTAGGTGATTTGCCACTCGCCGTCCCACTTCAGGCTATAGCCGCGGTAGGGGTCGCTAGGCTGGCGGATGAAATATTCCTCGATCTGGCCGCCATCGGGCGCGGTGATCTGGTGAATAGCCGAACGCGCGTCAAACATGCCGTAGAGCGGGCTGTCCACCTTGCCCGCCATATCGGCCACGACCAGATTCACCGGCAGCAAATCCTTGTGGTAGATGGGCTGCTCCCTCAGCGTGTCGGTGATCGTCACCAGCTCGCGAATGGGCACGGTGCTGCCTGCGCTGGTGCGCACCGGCAGCTGCAAGAGCGCGTCCAGGCTGCCCTGCTGCTCGGCGGGCAGTTGCAGCAACACCGGCGTTGCGTATTTGCTCTGGCCATCGCGCAGCCAGGTGGCGTTCTCGCCGGCCAGGCCTGCGTGCAGGGCGCTGACGATGGCGCCCTGCGCCACGCCCATCAGCGCCGCCTTGCGCCGATCCACCAGCACCAGCTGGCGCGGTGCATCGGCAATCGAGGAATCATCCAGATCGACGATACCTGTCGTTTTTTGTAGCGCCTCGCGCACGGCCTGCGCGACCTGGCGCCTTCCCTGGGCATCAGGCCCGTAGATTTCGGCAACGATGGGGGAGAGCACGGGCGGGCCCGGCGGCACTTCAACCACCTTGACGTTCGCGCCCATTTTTTGGCCAATGGCTTGCAGGGCAGGGCGCACGCGCATGGCGATGGAGTGGCTTTGCTCCTTGCGCAGGTGCTTGTCCTGCAGGTTGACCTGAATGTCGCCCACGTTGCCGCCGGCGCGCAGATCATATTGGCGCACCAGGCCGTTGAAGTTGATCGGCCCGGCCGTGCCGGCGTAGGCCTGGTAGTCGGTCACCTCGGGCACGGTGGCCAGATGCGCGCCCAGCGCGTGCAGCACGGCGGCCGTGGCCTCGGGCGGC
Source organism: Alicycliphilus sp. (assembly GCA_018054745.1). Lineage (GTDB taxonomy): Bacteria > Pseudomonadota > Gammaproteobacteria > Burkholderiales > Burkholderiaceae_C > Alicycliphilus > Alicycliphilus limosus. Next base: position 3,006 of record JAGPIX010000079.1, on the reverse strand, counting down.
GTGCCGGCGGGCATGTCGACGATGACCTGGAACTCGGATTTATTGTCGAACGGCAGCATCTTGAGCTGCACCCAGCCGATCATGGGCAGCAGCACCGACAGGGCGATCAGGCCCGCCACGGCCAGGCCCAGCAGCGTGCGGTTGCGCCGCCCGCGTGTGTCATCCAGCAGTGGGGTGAAGATGCGCGTGAACAGCGGCGCCAGCCTGGCCGCCAGGCCGGTGTGCTCCTGTGCGGCCTGGGACTGGCTGCCATGGCTTTTCATCCACAGCCGCGCCAGCCAGGGCGTGACGGTGAAGGCCACGGCCAGCGAGATCAGCATGCCCATGCTGGCGTTGATGGGAATCGGCGCCATGTACGGCCCCATCAGCCCGGTGACGAAGGCCATGGGCAGCAGGGCGGCAATCACCGTGAAGGTGGCCAGGATGGTCGGCCCGCCGACTTCATCGACCGCGCCGGGGATCAGCTCGGTCAGCGTCTTTTCTGGATAGAGAGACTGATGGCGATGGATGTTCTCCACCACGACGATGGCATCGTCCACCAGGATGCCGATGGAGAAGATCAGCGCGAACAGCGACACGCGGTTGAGCGTGAAACCCCAGGCCCAGGAGGCGAACAGCGTGGCCGCCAGCGTCAGGCCCACGGCCACGCCGACGATGACGGCCTCGCGCCGGCCCAGCGCGACAAACACCAGGGCCACGACGGAGACGGTGGCAAACAGCAGCTTCTGGATCAGCTTCTGCGCCTTGTCGTTGGCCGTAGCGCCGTAGTCGCGCGTCTCGGCTACCTGCACGGCGGCGGGGATGACGGTGCCGCGCAGATCCTGCACGCGCTGCATTACGGCACGCGCCACGGCGATGGCGTTGGCGCCGGCCTTCTTCGTCACGGCCAGGGTCACGGCCGGGTATTCGCTGGCCTGGCCGTCCTTCACACCGGCGTACCAGACATAGCGCTGAGCGGGCAGAGGGCCGTCTTCCACCTGGGCCACGTCCTGCAAAAACACTGGCTTGCCGCCACGGCTGCTGACCACCAGCTCACCCACTTCCCTGGCGTGGGCCAGGAACGGCCCGGCCTCTATGGCCACGGACTGGTTGCCACCCAGCAGCTCGCCCACCGGCAGGCCCTGGTTGGCGGACTGCAGCGTGGCGCGGATATCGTCCACCGTCACCCCGCGCCCGGCCATGCGCGCCGCATCAAGCTGCACGCGCACGGCGCGGCCCGGCCCGCCGATGGTGCTCACGGTGCGCGCGCCATCCACACGCATCAGCTCAGCCTCCATGCTGTGCGCCACGCGCTCCAGGTCGTAGGCGCCGGTGTCATCCTGCTCGCTGTACAGCGTCAGCGTGACCACGGGCACGTCGTCTATGCCCTTGGGGCGGATGACGGGGCCCATCGCGCCCAGGCCGCGCGGCAGCCAGTCGGCGTGGCTGCGCAGCGTGTCGTGCAGGCGCACCAGCGCGTCGTTGCGCTGCACGCCCACCTTGAACTGCACCGTGAGCACCGCCATGCCGGGGTGCGAGACGCTGCTCACATGCTCCACGCCCAGCATTTGCGAGAGCACCTGCTCGGCCGGCGTGGCGATCAGCTGCTCCACGTCGGCGACCGACGCACCGGGGAAGGGCACGATGACGTTGGCCATGGTCACGTCGATCTGCGGCTCCTCCTCGCGCGGCGTGACCAACACGGCAAACAGCCCGAGCAGCAGCGCCAGCAGCGCCAGCAGCGGCGTGATCTGCGCCGCCTGAAAGGCCTGGGCGATGCGGCCCGAGATGCCCAGGGGGTGTTGTGGACGGGCCATCTCAGCGCACCCTGGCCGCGGCCTGCGGCTCCACGGCCACCTGGTCGCCCACGCGCAGGCCGCTCAGCACCTCCACCATGTCGCCCTGGGGCAGGCCCAGGCGCACCTGGCGCAGCTGCGGCTTGCCGTTGTCGCCTTGCACATAGACGCCCGTCATCTCGGCACGGCGCACGACGGCCGTGGACGGTATCAGCACCCGCTGAGCTGCATCCGCGGCATCACCCTGCCACCACAGGCGCGCAAACATGCCTGGCATGGCGCCCTGCTGATTGGCCGGCAGCTGCACGCGCACCGCCACGGTGTGGCTCAAGGGGTCGGCCGTGGGCAGCAGCTGGATTTGAGACGCTGCAATCGACAGGCGTTGCACGGTCAATCCTGGAATTTCCACCTGCACACCTGAACGCAGTTGCCGGGCTTGATCCTGCGTCAGCTGCGCCGTCAGGCGCAGAGCAGCGGGGTCGTACAAGGACAGCAGCGGCCGGCCCGGCATGGCCATGTCGCCCAGATTGACGGGCACGCTGGAGACAATGCCGGAATAGGGTGCGCGTACGCTGTGCAGCCCGGTTTGCGTGGCCGCCACACCGGCCTGTGCCTGCAGCGCGGTCACTTGCGCCTGGGCTGCACGCCACTGCGCCTCGGCGCCATCGAGCGCCGCCTGGCTGATGTAGCGCTTGGCAAACAGCTGCTTCTGGCGTTCGTACTCCTTGGTTGCCACGTTCAGGCCGGCCTGGGCTGCGGCCACCTGTGCGCTGCTGGCCGCCGCGCCTTGACTGGCCATGCGCGCGTCGACACGCGCCAGCTCCTGCCCGGCTTTCACGGCGTCACCGGCCTTGACCGGCAGGGCCACGATGGCGCCCGGCACCTGGGCCGCGAGCAGCGTCTCGCGCACCGCCTCGACCTTGGCATCCATGCTGCTCCAGCCGGTGCTGCCGGTGGCTTGCACCGTGTAATAGCCCGGTGCTGCAGCTGCTTCGCTGGCATGCACGTGCGCCTGAGCCGCCAGCCCAACGGTCAGAACGGACAACACCCAAGGTGCAAGGGACATGGCAAGGGGCTCCCTGTGAAAATCTGGACGTTAATTAAGTAAGCTCTAATGTACCATGTTACGCCACCAATCGTGTAGGTGCAGCGCGCCAGAAGCGCTGTCCAAACGCAGCCGTCGACGTAGCAACTTAAGACGGTATATTTAACATAATATACATTGTATCTA
>JAGPIX010000011.1 GCA_018054745.1 Alicycliphilus sp. | reverse complement strand
TGCCGCAAGATCAACGGCGTGGGCCCCAAGGCGGACGAGAAGCTGCAGTCGTACGGCATACACACCATTGGCGAGCTGGCGGCGCGCCCGCGCGACTGGCTGGTGGCGCATTTTGGCCGCTCCACCGGCGCCTGGCTGCACGATGCCGCCTGGGGTCGCGACGATCGCCCCGTGGTGCTGGAGAGCGAGCCCGTCAGCATGAGTCGCGAGACGACCTTCGACCGCGACCTGCATGCGGTGCAGGACAGGGCGCTGCTGGGCCAGATCTTCACCGAGCTGTGCCAGCAGGTGGCGGCCGACTTGCAGCGCAAGGGCTACGCGGGTCGCACCATAGGCATCAAGCTGCGCTACGACGATTTCCGTGTTGCCACGCGCGACCACACCATCGTCCTGCCGACGCAGGACGCCACCGTCATCCGCCGCGAGGCCGGTCTGTGCCTCAAACGCGTGCCCTTGGATAAGCGCCTGCGTTTGCTGGGGGTGCGCGTGGGCAAGCTGCTGCCGCAGTCCGAGGTTGGGCGGCAGGCACAGGGCGAGGGCGAGGCGCTGTTCTGAGCACCGGCCGCGCTGATCCGGGGCTACGCCGCTGCGTCGCGCACCGTGAGCGCGCCCAAGCCCCAGTGGTGCAGCACTTCGCGCGCGACGAGCAGCGCTGCGCTGCTGGCGGGGTCGGTGGGCAGGCAGTCTTGCGTCGCCGGCCGGCCGTTGGCGCGGGCTGCCAGGCGGGTGAACAGTGTTTCGACGTCGACCATGTCCAGCGTGATGTCCGCGCCCGGTGCGGAGCCGTTCGCGCCAGCGCCGGCACGCGCCAGCGCATGCAGGGCTGCGTTGGCGAACACCAGCCGCGCCCCGGCGACTTGCGCGCGCAGTGGCATCAACGCGTCCTCGATCTGCTCGATGGCGTGCTCCAGCTCCAGCGGCGTGGGCGGGTCGTGGCGCAGCGTGGCCGCCAGGACGGCCCGGCCCAGGGGCGCCGCAACGCTTGCCGGCTCTATGGATGAATCGCCCCCTGGGCGGCTCTGAATCAGCGCAACATGCTCCAAAATTTGAAGCGTTACCAGATCGCGGCCGGTCATGCCGTTCACGGCGCTTCGGCCGCACCGGCGGCGTCGAATGTGGCCATGTCCCTGGCGCTCAGGCGCAGCCGCGTGGCGCGGATCAGTCCCCCCAGTGGCTCCAGGCCGGTGGCGCCGGTGATGGGCGCCACGACGGCGGGGCGCGCTCTCACCAAGGCGAGGGTCACCTCGCCGGGCCGCATGCCGTGGCGCACGGCCACGGCGTCCAGCGCGGCCGGCACGGGCAGGACGCGCGGGCGGCGGCAGGCCTTGACCCAGTGGCTGCGGGCGCTGCCCTTGAGGTCGCCAGGTCGGCCGTCCAGCCGACCACATTGCCGCCGAAGACAAGGGAAGAGAGGCGGAGCCCGATGTGATCGATGGCGCGATCCAGGGAGCCCAGGTGCATGGATTAACTCTGGTATTGATAGCATGTTGCGCTTGTCCGGAGGGCGTTTCAATCGAAACGGAAGGCCGATATGTCAACCCCCATGACGCGGTCGCCAAACACCTTGGCGCCGCGCCCTTCCCCTGCGGCGCCGGCCGCCACGTGCAGCGGCAGCAGGTGCTCCTCGGCGCGCGGCGGGTGCGACAGACGCCCGGCCGGACCGCTGGCCGTGGCCCAGTTGGCCAGGCGTGCATCGCGCTCGGCGGTGGGCAGGGCCACGGTCTCGCTGAGCCAGCGGTCGAATTCGGCGGCCGCCGGGCCTGAGCGCGGGTCGCCGTAGCCGCGCATGTTGTGGTAGCTCATGCCGCTGCCGATGATCAGCACGCCCTCATCGCGCAGGGGGCGCAGCGCCCGGCCCATCCGCAGGTGCTCGGCCGCATCCAGGCTGCGCAGCAGCGACAGCTGCAGCACCGGAATGTCGGCATCGGGGAAGGCCAGCAGCAAAGGGATGAAGCTGCCGTGGTCGTAGCCGCGCTCGCTGTCCTGCACGGGGTCGAAGCCTGCGCCGGCCAGCAGGCCGCTGACGCGCCCGGCCAGCGCCGGCGCGCCGGGCGCGGGGTAGCTCAGCTCATAGGTGTGCGGCGGAAAGCCGTAGTAGTCGAACAGCATGCCCGGCCGGGCGGCAGAGCTCATGCAGGGCTGGGCGCCGAGCCAGTGCGCCGTGACCAGCACGATGGCCTGCGGTCGCGTTGGCAGGCTGGAGGCAATGCTGCGCAGGTAGGCCGCGGTCTTGTCCCAGGCGTCGGCCGGGTTCCAGTCCATGAAGAAGCAGGGGCCGGCGCCGTGCGGGATATACAGCGTGGGCATGCGGGGAGGCGTGTTCATTGGGTTCTCCGGTTCATCGCAACTTTGACATGAACCTGCGCCTTTGTCCCTGATGCTACTGCCGCGCCGTGCGCCGGTTGGCCGGCAGCGGCATCGGGGCGCTGGTGCGCAGCGGGTTGATGTCCAGCCCGCCGCGGCGCGTGTAGCGGGCGTACACGGCCAGCTTGATGGGGCGGCAGCGCTGCCAGATGTCCATGAAGATACGCTCCACGCATTGCTCGTGGAACTCGTTGTGATTGCGAAAGCTGACGATGTACTGCAGCAGCCCTTCCTGGTCGATTTGCGCGCCGCTGTAGGCGATCTGCACGCTGCCCCAGTCGGGCTGGCCGGTGACCAGGCAGTTGCTCTTGAGCAGGTGGCTGACCAGGGTTTCGGTGACCGGTGCCTCGTCGTGGTTGGCCTTGAGCAGCTCGGGCGCCGGTTGGTACTGGGTGCACTCGATGTCCAGGCGGTCGAGCAGCAGGCCGTCCAGCTCGTGCACCTGCTCCGCGTCAAACTGATCGGGCGTGACCAGGCGCACGCCCACGGTGCCGGCATGTGCGGCGCCGCGCCAGGCGGCCTCGCTCACGTCCTGGCGGATGCGCGCGCGTACCTCATCCAGGCTGGCAAAGCGCGTGTTGTTGAAGCTGTTCAGGTACAGTTTGAAGGACTTGCTTTCGACGATGTTGGGCGTCTCGCAGGGCACGGTGATGTGTGCAATGGCCACCTGCGGCTTACCGCGCAGGTTGAGCCAGGACAGCTCGTAGGCCGTCCACAGGTCGGCGCCGAAGAAGCTTGGGGCGCCGGCGATGCCGATCTCGGCGCGCTTGGGCTGGCGCGGTATCGGGAACAGCAGCGCTGCGTCGTACTGGTCGGCATAGGCGCTGGCCTTGCCGAGCTGGGATTGTTCCGGCGTACTCATGTGTTTACTATCGATTACATAGCTGTAAGCGCTTGTGTATCAAGCGCTACAGGCTGTTTTTACTTGAACTCACGCTCGCGCAGCCATTTGGTGGCGATCCATTTCTCGCCCTCGGTCACGGGGGCGCCGCCGTGCAGCGTGCGGGTGCTGGGGTGGGGGCGCTCGTAGCTGAAGAACACGGCGTTGCCCTGGCGCGGGGCGATCTCCAGCGGTACGTCGGGGAAGGTGGTGCCGCCGCCCTTGGCGGGGCTGTTCAGGTAGATCACCAGCGTGGCCACGCGCTGGCCGCCGCGCTGCAGGATGCTGGGCGTGCCGGCTTCCTGGGGGTCGAAGTAGTCGTAGTGCGGCTTGTACTCGGCGCCGGGGCGGTAGTGCAGCACTTGCAGGCCCTCGCCGTTCTGTACGGGCCAGTTGACCAGGCGGGCAATGCGCTGCTCCAGCCGGGCGACGACGGCGTTCTCGCCGCGTTCGAAGAACATGCCGTCGCTGGTGCGCGCCTGGTTCACCTCCTGGCCGCCGGTGGCGGTCTGCACGGTGAGCGAGCGCGCCATGCGCGAGCCGGCGGCGTCGATGATGGCCTGGCATTCCTCGGGCGACAGCAGGTTGCCAAACAGCACCACACGCGGATTCGCCATGGCCATCAGCACCTCGACCTGGCGGTCGCCCACGTCGATGTGCAGGGGCGATTCGGCAAGCGCCGGATCGGGCACGGGGGCGGCCGGCGGCAGGCCCTTGTCCAGCGCCACCTTGTCCAGATGCGCGCGCAGTACCAGCTCCACCGCGGCGATGGCCACGTCCTCATTCCAGCCCGAGGCGCGCATGCCCTCGATCAGCGCGGGCGCGGCCACGCCGGCGCTGGCCTGGTCGATGATCCACTGGCGCAGCTCGGGGGTGATGGTCTGGGACAGGCTCATGGCGGTGGCTCCTCCTCAAGTGGCTTGGCGGCGAAAGACCAGGCGCTCGGGCGTGCTGGCGCCGGGGGCCCAAGCATAGCCCTCCAGGTCAAAACCTTCGAGCTGGTGCGGGGTGGTCACGCGCTGCTGTATGGCATAGCGCGCCATCAGGCCGCGCGCGCGTTTGGCGTAGAAGCTGATGATCTTGTACTGCCCATTTTTGTAGTCTTCAAACACGCATTCGATGACGCGTGCCTTGAGCGTTTTCAGATCGACAGACTTGAAATATTCCTGCGAGGCCAGGTTGACGACCACCGGCGTGATGTCCTGGGCCAGGCGCTGGTTCAGGTGCTCGGCGATGCGCCGGCCCCAGAACTGGTAGAGGTTGGAGCCGGCGCTGGTGGCCAGGCGCGTGCCCATCTCCAGGCGGTAGGGCTGCATCCAGTCCAGCGGGCGCAGCACGCCGTACAGGCCGGAGAGGATGGCCAGATGCTGCTGCGCCCAGTTCAGCTCGTCCGGCGACAGGGTGGGGGCCTGCAGGCCCTCGTACACATCGCCGTTGAAGGCCATCACGGCCTGGCGCGCGTTGTCGGCCGTGAAGCGCGGCCGCCAGGCGGCGTAGCGCGCCACATTCAGCGCCGCCAGCGGGTCGCTGATGGACATCAGCGAGGCAATCTCCTGCGGCGACTTGTCGCGCAGCACGGCGATCAGCTGCTCGGCCTGGGGCACAAAGGCCGGCAGCGTGTGCGGCAGACCGGCGGGCAGCGGCGTGTCGTAGTCCAGCGACTTGGCGGGGGAGAGCAGAAACAGCATGCGGGGCTCCGGTGCGCCTAGCTGTTCGTAATTGCATCAAATTGGCCTTGAACCCTTGACTGGCAAGCGCAAACAGCTAGATTTTTGATAGTGATAAAACAGCACCGGGGGCCAAGGCCCCCGGTGCTGTCAGGCGTGACCGTACTTTAGACGGCGGCGCCTTCCTTCTCGAACGGCAGTTGCAGATCACGCAGGTCGCGGCGGGTTTCCACCAGCACCAGCGGGCCGTCGTCCAGCACCACGGCGGGCGGACGCTCGCGCGGGATGTGCACCGGCTTGGGCTCGGCGGCGATGGCGGCCTGGACGGCGGCCACCTTGTCGGCGTCGGAGTTGATCCACTGCAGGCCCGAGGACTGGGCCACATCCATCAACGACTGCACGGGCAGCGTGAAGGCCTGCACGCGTGGCATGCCGGCGGCCGGCTCTGCCGCGGCCTGGACGGCCGGCGCGGGTGCCGGTGCCGGCGCGGGTGCTGGCACCACGGGTGCCGGGGCGACGGCCGGGGCCGCGGCCACGGGGGCCGGGGCTGGCTCGGCGAGTGCCGGCTCTGTCACGGCTTGCGCAGCGGCCTCGGGGGCGGGGCTGGGCGCGGCCACGGGGGCAGCCGGTGCGGCAAAGTAGCTGCGCCGTGCGGGCTCGGCCGCGGGCTCGGCCGCTTCGGCGGCGGCCGGCGCCGGTGTGCCGGGGAGGTCGAACTCCATCAGCGGCGCGGCGGGCGCGGCCTCGGTGCCGTCAGTGCTGCGCGGCGCGCGCTCGGCGCGGTCGCGGCGGTCGCGGCCATAGCGGTCGCGCGAGCGGCGCTCGCGGCGCTCTTCGCCCGCGGCGGGCGCCTCGGCCTGGCCGGCGGCGACCTCATTGGCCGTCAGATCCAGATCGGGCAGGGCGTCCAGCGGAGCGGTGTCGGCAAAGTCGGCCACCGGGGTGGCGGCGTCGCTGCCGCGCGGCGCGCGCTCGCGGCGCGGTTCGCCGCGCTCACGGCGTTCGTTGCCGCGCGCGGGGCGCTCGCTGCGTTCGGGCGTGGCCGTGGTTTCGGGCGTGTCGGTGGCCTGGGTGCTCACCGCGGTTTGCTCGGCGTTGGCAGAGGGTGCCGCGCCGCGCTCGCGGCCGTTGCGGCCCTCGCGCGGCTGGCGCGGCTTGTCGCCCTCGGGGCGGTCGGTGCGTTCGGTGCGCTCGCCGCGGCCGTTGCGGCCTTCACGGTTCTCACGCGGCTCGCGATTCTCGCGGCCTTCGCCTGCCGGGCGCTCACCACGGCGGCCACGGCCCTCGGTGCCGGCGCCTTCGCGATTGCCGTCACGGTTGCCGCTGCGTTCGCCGCCGCGGCGGCTGCCGCGCTCGCCACCGCGGCCGTCGCGCCGGCCCTCGGTGCGGGGGGCAGCTTCAGCCGGCGGCGCCACGGGCGCGGCCACGGGGGCGGGCGTCGCGCCAAAGCCGAACAGGCTCTTGAGCCAGGCGAAGAAGCCTTGCTCGGGTGCCGGCGCCGGTGCCGGGCGCGGCTGCTGCGGCGCGGGCGTGGGCGCCGCGGCCGAGCGCTGCTGGCCCTGACCGCGTGCCGGAGCTTCGGGGCGCGGCTCGGCCACCGGGGCGGGGGCGTCGGGCAGCACGCCCTTGATCACCGGCTGCTGCTTGTTGGTCGGCTCTTGCGAGCGGCGCGTGATGCCGGTCTGCTCCTCGGGCACATCGGCCAGCTGGTAGCTGGCCTCCAGGCCGTCCAGGCGCGGGTCGTCGTGCTTCAGGCGCTCAAGCTTGTAGTGCGGCGTGGCCAGGCTCTTGTTCGGGATGAGCATGATGGCCACGCGCTTGCGCAGCTCGATCTTGGCGATCTCGTTGCGCTTTTCGTTCAGCAGGAAGCTGGCCACCTCCACCGGCACCTGGCAGTGCACGGCGGCGGTGTTGTCCTTCATGGACTCCTCCTGGATCATGCGCAGCATCTGCAGCGCAAAGCCCTCGGTGTCGCGCACATGGCCGGTGCCGTCGCACAGCGGGCAGCGGATATGGGCGCCCTCGGACAGCGAGGGCTTCAGGCGCTGGCGGCTCATCTCCATCAGGCCGAACTTGGAAATCGTGCCGAACTGCACGCGCGCGCGATCCTGGCGCAGGGCGTCGCGCAGGCGGTTCTCGACCTCGCGGCGGTTCTTCGACTCTTCCATGTCGATGAAGTCGATGACGATCAGGCCGCCCAGGTCGCGCAGGCGCATCTGGCGCGCCACCTCGTCGGCGGCCTCCAGGTTGGTGCGGGTGGCGGTCTCCTCGATGTCGCCGCCCTTGATGGCGCGCGCCGAGTTCACGTCCACGCTGACCAGCGCCTCGGTGTGGTCGATGACGATGGCGCCGCCCGAGGGCAGGGTGACCGTGCGGGCGTAGGCCGATTCGATCTGGTGCTCGATCTGGAAGCGCGAGAACAGCGGCGCATCATCGCGGTAGCGCTTGACGCGCGCGGCCTGCTCGGGCATGACATGCGCCATGAACTGCTGGGCCTGCTCGTAGATGTCGTCGGTGTCGATCAGGATGTCGCCGATGTCGGCGTTGAAGTAGTCGCGGATGGCGCGGATCACCAGGCTCGACTCCTGGTAGATCAGGAAGGCGCCCTTGCCGGCCTTGGCCGCGCCGTCGATGGCGCTCCACAGCTTGAGCAGGTAGTTCAGGTCCCATTGCAGCTCGGGGGCGCTGCGGCCAATACCGGCGGTGCGCGCGATGATGGACATGCCCTTGGGGTATTCGAGCTGGTCCATGGCCTCTTTGAGCTCGGCCCGGTCCTCGCCCTCGATGCGGCGCGACACGCCGCCGCCGCGCGGGTTGTTGGGCATCAGCACCACGTAGCGGCCGGCCAGGCTGATGAAGGTGGTCAGCGCCGCGCCCTTGTTGCCGCGCTCTTCCTTCTCCACCTGCACCAGCAGTTCCTGGCCTTCCTTGATCACATCGTTGATGCGCGCCTGAGAGGGCGAGACGCCCTCGGCGAAATACTGGCGCGAGATTTCCTTGAAGGGCAGAAAGCCGTGGCGATCCTCGCCATAGTCGACGAAGCAGGCCTCCAGCGACGGCTCGACGCGCGTGACCACCGCCTTGTAGATGTTGCCCTTGCGCTGCTCGCGCCCTTCGACCTCGATCTCGTAATCCAGCAGCTTCTGGCCGTCGACGATGGCCAGGCGGCGTTCTTCGGGCTGCGTGGCGTTGATGAGCATCCGTTTCATGATGCGTGTCCTTTATGCAATGCGTTGTTCTTGTGCGGGCAGTGCACGGCGCTGCCCGCGTCTCGTATCCAGACAAACACCCTCGGCAGAGGGGCGTCAATGCCTGGACTGGCGCATCGAAACGGAAGCGAGGGAAGGGGCCGGGTCGCACCACAGCCGCGCAGCGGGTCAGCTGCGCAGCGGTGGAGGAGGGTGGGCGTGGATGGGAGCGAGCCGGATTGCAGGCTGTTCAGCTATCAAAATTAGAGCTGTTCGCGCTTTCCGGATGGGCGTTGGAGGCGATTTTTGTGCCAACGGCAGGCGCTGGCGCACCTGCCATAGGGACACAATCCAAGCCAGTACAACCCACATGATGTCGCTTTGATCCGCCGACCGCCGCGCTCTGGTGGAGGCGGTGTCGGCTTGTATTTCCGTGTTTCTGTGATTCGATGCGTCAGCCTCTGGTGCAGGGTGCGGCGCTACAAACCGCGCACTACGCGCCTGGGCATTCACCAGACCGCGCGTCGAGCCGGGCCTGTGTCCACTAAACTCCAGACACATCAACCGCTTACACATCCGTCGCGCAGGTGAAACCGATTATAGAGGGCAAACCCAGCCCGACCCCCGCGGCCCGCATCGTCGAGGTCGATGCCGAGTCCACAGGCCAGCGCCTGGACAACTTTTTGATACGCCACCTCAAGGGCGTGCCCAAGACCCATGTCTACCGCATCATCCGCAGCGGCGAGGTGCGCCTGAACAAGGGCCGCACCAGCGCCGACGCGCGCGTGGCCGAGGGCGACCTGGTGCGCCTGCCGCCGGTGCGCGTGTCCGAGAAGATCGCCGAGAAGGCCGAGCGCCCGGCGCCCGCGCGTGAATTCCCCATCCTGCTCGAGGACGAGCAGCTGATCGCCCTGGACAAGCCCGCCGGCGTGGCCGTGCATGGCGGCTCGGGCGTTTCCTTTGGCGTCATCGAGCAGCTGCGCCAGGCCAGGCCGCAGGCGCGCTTTCTGGAGCTGGTGCACCGGCTCGATCGCGAGACCTCGGGCATCCTGCTGGTGGCCAAGAAGCGCTCGGCGCTGACGCATCTGCAGGACCAGTTCCGCGGGCGCGAGACCGGCAAGACCTACCTGGCGCTGGTGACTGGCAGCTGGCCGGCGAACCACAAGGTTATTGACCAGCCGCTGCACAAATACCTGCAGGAGGGCGGCGAGCGCCGCGTGCGCGTGACCACCCAGGACGACCCGGACGGCATGCGCTCCATCACCCTGGTCAAGGTACGCGAGCAACTGGCGCCGCGCCCCATGGCCGGCCTGCCGGCCATGAGCCTGCTGGAGGTGACCATCAAGACCGGGCGCACGCACCAGATCCGCGTGCACCTGGCGTCCCAGGGCCACCCTATCGCCGGTGACGACAAGTACGGCGACTTCGACCTGAACCGCCGTTTGCAGAAGAACGGCCTGAAACGCATGTTCCTGCACGCCTGGCGTCTGCAGTTCGACCACCCGGGCAGCGGCGAGCGCCTGGAGCTGCGTGCCGAGCTGCCGCCGGATCTGGCGGACTTTCTTGCCACTGAGCCCACCCATGCCTGAACTCCGCCCGCGCCGCTTCGACCTGATTGCCTTCGACTGGGACGGCACGCTGTTCGACTCCACCGCCATCATCGTGCGCAGCATTCAGGACGCCGTGCGCGACGTCGGCGGCGCCGTGCCCAGTGATGAGGCCGCCGCCTGGGTGATTGGCATGGCGCTGGAGCCGGCGCTGGCGCATGCCGCGCCCGACGTGCCGCGCGAGCACTATCCGCAGCTGGCCAACCGCTACCGTTACCACTACCTCAAACGCCAGGACGATGTGACCCTGTTTGCCGGCGTGCTGCCCATGCTGCATGCCCTGCGTGCGCGCGGCCACCTGCTGGCCGTGGCCACGGGCAAGAGCCGCCGCGGCCTGGACCAGGCGTTGCAGCTGGTGCAGCTGCGCGGCATGTTCGACGGCTCGCGCACGGCCGACGAGACGGCCGGCAAGCCGCACCCGCTGATGCTGCAGGAGCTGATGGCCGAGTTCGACGTGGCGCCCGGGCGCCTGCTCATGATTGGCGACACCACGCATGACCTGGAGATGGCCCGCGCCGCCGGCTGCGCCAGCGTGGGCGTGGGCTATGGCGCCCATGACGTGGCCGAGTTCGCCGCCCTGGGCCCGCTGTGCGTGGTGCCATCGGTCGCCGCGCTGCACGGCTGGCTGCAGGAGCACGCCTGATGAGCGCCGAGCGCATCCCCCTGTGCGCCAGCGCCGATCTGCTGGACGGCGGGCGCGCCGTGGCCTTCGATGTGCACTATCGCGGCCAGAGCCTGCGCGCCTTTGCCATCCGCTACCAGGGTGGCGTGCATGCCTATCTGAACCAATGCACCCATGTGGCCATGGAAATGGATTTCAAGGAGGGCCATTTTTTCGACGACAGTGGCTGCCGGCTGATCTGCTCCACCCACGGAGCGTTGTTTGCGCCCGACACCGGCGCCTGCCTGGGCGGCCCGGCACGCCGGCCCCTGGTCAAGGTGGACTTGAGCGAAGAGGGCGGCATGGTGTACTGGCATACTGCCCCCGATCTGCAAACCGTAGCGTTCTGACACCATGACCGACCCCACCCGCACCGAGCCCACCGGTTTTGATGGAAATCAGCCCCAACCGCCCGACCTGTGGGCGCGAACAGCTACTGAAACAGAAGCAAAAAAGGCGGTCTCCAGCACACCGGGCTGGGAGCGCGAGCTGCTCGAAAAACTCGTCCTGGGCACCCTGGCCGAGCAGCGCGCCGCCAGGCGCTGGCGCAACTTCTGGCGCTTTGGCTGGCTGGCGCTGATCACCTTGATCATCTGGGCCGCCTGGCAGCGCGACCTGTCCAGCACCAGCAAGAGCACGCCGCACACCGCGGTGGTGGATGTCAAGGGCGAGATCGCCACCGGCGCCGAGGCCAGCGCCGAGTTCGTCGTCGCCGCCATGAAGAGCGCCTTCGAGGACCCGGGCTCGCAGGCCGTGGTGCTGCTCATCAACTCGCCCGGCGGCAGCCCGGTGCAGGCGGGCATGATCAACGACGAGATCACCCGCCTGAAGGCCAAGCACAACAAGCCCCTGTACGCCGTGGTCGAGGAGACCTGCGCCTCGGCCGCCTACTACATCGCCGCGGCGGCCGACGAGATCTACGTGGACAAGGCCAGCATCGTCGGCAGCATAGGCGTGCTGATGGACGGCTTTGGCTTCACCGGCACCATGGAAAAGCTGGGCGTCGAGCGCCGCCTGCTCACCGCCGGTGAGAACAAGGGCTTTCTCGACCCCTTCAGCCCGCAGTCGGCCACGCAGCGCGGCTATGCGCAGCAGATGCTCGATCAGATCCACCAGCAGTTCATCGAGGCCGTGAAAGAGGGCCGGGGCGAGCGCCTGAAGGCCACGCCCGAGACCTTCAGCGGCCTGTTCTGGACCGGCCAGCAGGCCGTGGACATGGGCCTGGCCGACCAGTACGGCACCCTGGACTACGTGGCGCGCGAGGTCGTCAAGGCCGAGGACGTGATCGACTACACGCGCCGCGACAACGTCGCCGAGCGCCTGGCGCGTAAATTCGGCGCCACCTTTGGCGAAACCGTGCTGCGCGGCATGCGGGCGGCGCCGGCGCTGCGTTGAGTGCATGAACACAGCGCCGCATGCCGGCCTGGAGCTGGAGCGCCATGTCGTACCGCAGCGGCTGCACTCTGGGCGGGTTTGTCTAACTATAAAAACAATAGCTGTTGGCGCTTGATGGGTGCTGGTTTTAATTGATTTTCATCATATATAACTTGCCTGCCGCGCGCATTTGTGCATGAACACCGCAACCGCCATGCGTGCGCTGACCCTGTCCCTGTCTCCCGCGGGCCATCTGTCATGCTTGCCCGATCCTGACGCAGCGGCCCTGCCCGAGGGCTTGCACGAGCCCATTGCCGCTGCATTTGCCGCGGGCGCGGGGCCAGGTCTGCTGCAGCTGGGCGGCGCCTGCGTGACGGCGGCCCTGCCGCCGGTCTGGGCCTATTGGCGGGATCTGGCCACGCGCTACTTCACGGCCCTGTGCACCGCGCAGCAGGGCGATGCGCCGGACCTGCCCCGCGTGCCCGCGCCCGATGCGACGGCCCTGCAGGCGCTGGTGCTGAACGCGCCGCCCATGACCGGCGCCGAATACCTGAGCGCGGACGCCCTGGCGGCACTGTGGGGCGAGATCGAGGCAGCGTTGCACGCGGCCTGCGCGGCGGCCGGGCTGCCCCTGGGCGAATACCTCAAGGCCCAGTACCCGGCCTGGAACCTGGTCGGCCGCGTGCACTTCAACCTGGCGGAAAACCGCAAGGATCCCGAGGCCCCGTTTGCCTTTTTGGCCACCTACACCACGCGCCTGTCGGCCCATGGCAAGGCCCAGCATGTGCCGCTGGCGCAGGCGCTGAAAGAATTTTCCGGCACGCGCCAGAAGGCGCAGCTGCTGTCGCTGCTGCTGCCGGTGCAGCGCGCCGCCGCAGACTGCGCCTGGATCGCCGAGATGGTGCAGGCCGGCGAGATCTACCACCCGCTGCGCTGGGAGGTGGCGGACGCGCTGCGCTTTCTGCAGGATCTGCCGCGCATGGAGGCCGCCGGCATCGTGGTGCGCATGCCGGCCCAGTGGCGCAGCGGCCGCCCCGCGCGGCCCATGGTGCGCGCTGCGCTGGGCAGCCAGATTGCGGGCGGCGTGGGTCTGGACGCGATGCTCGACTTCCGCATGGACGTGAGCCTGGACGGCGAGCCGCTCACGCCCGATGAGGTGCGCAAACTGCTGGGCAGCGCCGATGGCCTGCAGTGGATACGCGGCCAGTGGGTGCAGGTGGACGCGCGGCGCCTGTCCGGCCTGCTGGAGCGCTTTCGCCAGCTGGAGCAGGAGGCCGAGGGCGGCATGCCGCTGGCGCAGGCCATGCGCCTGCTCTCGGGCGCCACGCTTGGCCAGGACGCACCCGACCCCGACTGGAGCGCCATCAGCGCCGGCCCCTGGCTGGCCGAGGCGCTGCGCGGCCTGCGCGATCCTGCTGCCCTGGCCGCCATCGATCCCGGCCCGCTGCTGCATGCCCAGCTGCGTCCCTATCAGCAGGAGGGCCTGCGCTGGCTGCACTTTTTGACGCGCCTGGGGCTGGGCGCCTGCCTGGCCGACGACATGGGCCTGGGCAAGACCATACAGGTGTTGGCGCTCTTGCTGGTGCTGAAGAAGACCGCGCCGCATGCCGGCCCCAGCCTGCTGGTGGCGCCGGCCTCGCTGCTGGCCAACTGGCAGCAGGAGGCCGAGCGCTTCGCCCCCAGCCTGCGCTGCCTGCTGGCCCATCCGTCGGCCATGGCGCGCGCCGAGCTGCAGGCGCTCGATGCCGATGCGCTGGCGGCTCACGACCTGGTCATTACCACCTACGGCCAGCTGTCACGCACCCCGGCCCTGGCCGCGCAGCGCTGGCGCCTGGCGGTGATCGACGAGGCGCAGGCCATCAAGAACCCGGCGGCGCAGCAGACCCGCGCGGTCAAGAAACTGCAGGCCGGCACGCGCATCGCCCTCACCGGCACGCCGGTGGAGAACCGCCTGTCGGATCTGTGGTCGATCTTCGACTTCACCCATCCCGGCCTGCTGGGCAGCGAGCGCGTGTTTGCCCACTTTGCCAAGCGCCTGGGCGAAACCGGCCAGTACGCGCCGCTGCGCAGCCTGGTGGCGCCCTACATACTGCGGCGCCTGAAGAGCGACAAGCGGATCATTGCCGACCTGCCCGACAAGACCGAGGTCTCTGCCTGGTGCAGCCTGAGCGCCGTGCAGGCCACGCATTACCAGCAGGCCGTCAAGGCCCTGGAGCAGGCGCTGGACAAGTCCGAGGGCATGGAGCGCAAGGGCCTGGTGCTCTCGTTCTTGATGCGATTGAAGCAAATCTGCAACCATCCCTCGCAATGGCTGGGCGACGGCGCCTGGGCGCCCGAGGCCAGTGGCAAGTTTGCGCGCCTGCGTGAGATCGCCGAGACCGTGGCCGCGCGGCAGGAGAAGATGCTGGTGTTCACCCAGTTCCAGGAAACCACGGCGCCGCTGGCGGCGTTTCTGGGCGGCGTGTTTGGGCGCGAGGGCCTGGTGCTGCATGGCGGCACGCCCGTGGCGCGGCGGCGCGAGCTCGTCAAGCGCTTCCAGCAGGACGAGCAGCTGCCGTTCTTCGTGCTCTCCATCAAGGCAGGCGGCTCCGGGCTGAACCTGACCGCCGCCTCGCATGTGGTGCACTTCGACCGCTGGTGGAACCCGGCCGTGGAGAACCAGGCCACCGACCGCGCCTACCGCATCGGCCAGCACCGCAACGTGCTGGTACACAAATTCATTACCAGGGGCACCATAGAGGAGCGCATCGACGCGCTGATCCAGGCCAAGCAACAGCTGGTGCAGGATGTGGTGGAGGGCGGCGGCGAAATCAACCTCACCGAAATGAGCGACGCCGCGCTCATGGATCTGGTGAAACTCGACATCAATGCGGCAGGGGTGTAACCATCATGGGCTGGGACTACAAACCGTATGTCAGCGTGGCCGCGCGTCGGGCGCAGGCGGACAAGGCGGCGAAAAAGGCCGCCAAGGCGGGGCACGCCTGGAGCCCCGTGACGGTGCAGGGGCGCAGCATCGCCAAGACCTTCTGGGGCAAGGCCTGGTGCGACAACCTGGAGGCCTACAGCGACTTTGAAAACCGCCTGCCACGCGGCCGCACCTATGTGCGCAATGGCTCGGTGGTGGACCTGCAGATCCAGCCCGGCAAGATCACGGCCAGGGTCACGGGTTCAGAGCTGTACCAGATCGTGATCGACATCACGGCACTGCCCAAGGCGCAGTGGCAGGCGCTGGTGCAGGACTGCACGGGCTCCATTGCCACGCTGGTCGAGCTGCTGCAGGGCAAGCTGTCGCAGGCGGTGATGGAGCGCATGTGCAAGCCGCAAACGGGCATGTTTCCGGCGCCGCGCCAGATCAAGATGGCTTGCTCCTGTCCCGACTGGGCAGGCATGTGCAAGCATGTGGCGGCCACGCTCTATGGCGTGGGTACGCGTCTGGATGAAGAGCCGCAGCTGCTGTTCACGCTGCGCCAGGTGGACGCGGGCGACCTGCTCACGGCCCAGGCCGCCGTGTCCCCCGCCCGGGCGAAAAAGCCGGCCAAGGCCAGGATGCTGGCCGACGCGACGCTGGCCGATGTGTTTGGCCTGGATATGGCCGTGGCGGATGCGCCGGCCGAGGCAACAACGGATAAGCCCATGTCTGCCAAGCGCGCCAAAAAGGCCGTGGTGGAAAAGGCCGCGGCGCCAGCAGCCAGGAAGGCCGCCGTGAAAAAGCCCGCAGCCAAGAAGGCCGTTGCCAAGAAGGCTGCGCTGCCTGCCGCAAAGAAGGCTGTAGCCAAGAAGGCCGCGACCGGCAAGCCCGCGGCGAAGAAGGTCAGCGCCTTGTAGCAGTGGCTGGCCGCACCGGTTCCGCCAGGTGGCCAGACCTCATTGCCCCAGGGCAAACACCACCGGCAGGTGCTTGTCGGGCGGCGCCGGGTTCAGCGCGCGCCATTGCGCCACGCTGCGGCTTTGCACCTGTGCCTGCGCCAGCGTCAGGCCGGCGGCGGTGGCCAGGCGCGTTCCGGGCTGTAGATGCTGCAGCAGCGCCTGCCATAGCGCGGCGTTGCGGTAGGGCGTCTCTATGAACAGTTGCGCCTGTCCGCTCTTGAGCGCCAGGGTTTCGAGCTGGCGCAGGCGCTGGGCGCGCTCGGCAGCGTCCTGCGGCAGGTAGCCGACAAAGGCAAAGTTCTGGCCATTGAGTCCGCTGGCCGCCAGCGCCAGCAGCAGCGACACCGGCCCCACCAGCGGCACCACGCGCGCGCCCAGCTCGTGCGCGGCGCGCACCACCGAGCTGCCCGGGTCGGCCACGGCGGGCATGCCGGCCTCGCTTGCCAGGCCCATGTCCTGGCCCGCCAGCAGGGGCGCGAGCAGCGCCCTGGCATCAAAGCTGGCGCTGCCCTTGGTGCCATGGTCGCCCTTCTTGTGCACCTCGCGCGGCAGCTCGGTGATCTGCTGCTGCTGCAGGGGCAGGGCCAGCGGGTGCAGGTCGGCAATGCGCTTCAAGTAGGCGCGGCAGCTCTTGGCGTTCTCGCAGATCCAGTGGGTGAGCTGCGCCGCCTGGCGCAGCGTGCCGTCCGGCAGCACCTCGGTCAGCGCCACTTCGGCGTCGCAGCCAAAGTCCAGCGGGGCGGGTACCAGGTACAGCGTGCCGATCTTGGGCGCGCTCATGGCAGCACCAGCCCGGCGGCGCGCAGCATGCGGCAGGTGCGTATCAGCGGCAGGCCGATCAGGGCCGTGGGGTCGTCGCTGTCTATGGCGTCTAGCAGGCTGATGCCCAACCCCTCGCTCTTGGCGCTTCCGGCGCAGTCGTAGGGCTGCTCGGCGCGCAGATAGCGTTCGATCTCGGCGTCGTCCAAGGAGCGAAAGCGCACCCGCACCGGCGCCAGATCCACCTGCTCGAAACCCATGGCCTGGCAGACCACGGCCACGGCGGTCTGGAAGATCACGGTCTGGCCGCTCATGCGGCGCAACTGGGCCGTGGCGCGCTCGTGGTTGCCGGGCTTGCCCAGGGGCTGGCCGCCGAGGTCGGCCACCTGATCCGAGCCGATCACGATGGCCTCGGGCCGCAGTGCCGCAACGGCCCTGGCCTTGGCCAACGCCAGGCGCAGCGCCAGGGCGTGCGGTGACTCTTCAGGCAGCGGGGTTTCATCGACCGCGGGGGCGGCCACCTCGAAGGGCAGGCCCAGGCGGCCCAGCAGGTCACGCCGGTAGCGCGAGGTCGATCCCAATACCAGGTTGCAGGGCGGGGGAGGGGATTGCAGCATGTTCCGATTCTCTTACACTGCCTGCCATGACCAAGGAACATTCTCCCGACCGGCTGGACGTCAAGGCCTTTGCGAAGGCCGGCGGCCACCTGTCCGGTCATGACACCCTGCTCAAGTACAAGCGCCTGGCCGAAGAGGGCAAGGGCCTGCATCCCGACCTGCGCGTGGACTGGATGGCCGACGGCGAGTTGCGCACCACCCATGGCATGGATGGCCAGGTCTGGCTGCGCCTGAAGGCCAGCGCCAGCCTGCCCCTGATCTGCCAGCGCTGCCTGCACCCGGTGGACGTGCCGCTGGAAGTGGAGCGCGAGTTCCGTTTCGTGGCCGACGAGGCCACGGCCGAGGCTCTGGACAGCGAGAGTGAAGAAGACCTGCTGGTGCTGAGCCGTGAGTTCAACCTGCACGAACTCATAGAAGACGAACTCATCATGGTCTTGCCCGTGGTGCCGCGGCACAAGCGATGCCCGTCGGCGGTGAAGCTGGCATCGAGCGACGAGGACTTCGAGCAGGCCAATGCGCAAAAGCCCAATCCCTTCGCGGCCCTGGCCGGTTTGCACAAGGACAAGCCGCCAGCGGAGTGACTCCAGTCTGGCGCAAGGCAGGGTGCAAACGCATTTGGCATATAATGGCAGGCTTCGCGCGAAACCCCCTCGTGTCTTCAATGGGCTGATCGCGTTTTTTACCAACCCCTGCAAGACCCTAGGAGCCAATCATGGCTGTTCAGCAAAACAAGAAGTCCCCTTCCAAGCGCGGCATGCACCGTTCGCACAACGCCCTGACGGTGCCCGGCATTGCCGTGGAACCCACCACCGGCGAAACCCATCTGCGTCACCACATCAGCCCCAACGGTTTCTATCGTGGTCGCCAGGTGCTGAAGAACAAGTCTGAAGCCTGATAGCAGACTGCGCAATCTCGGGCCCGTTGCTACAATTTAAGTAGCGCGGGCCTTTGTTATTTTGGCTCGCGCCAAGATTTTCAGACCACCTGACGGATTGATTCTCCGCCGATGACCACTCTGGCTGTTGATTGCATGGGGGGCGACCACGGCCCCGGTGTCACGCTTGTCGCGTGTCGCCAGTTTCTGGACAAGCACCCCGAGGCGCGCCTGCTACTGGTCGGGCAACCCGCAAGCCTGCAGGCGTTCACGCATGAGCGCGCCTCGGTGGTCGCGGCCTCGGAGGTCGTGGCCATGGATGATCCGGTCGAGGTGGCCCTGCGCCGCAAGAAGGATTCGTCGATGCGCGTGGCCATCCAGCAGGTCAAGGACGGCGCGGCGCAGGCTGCGGTGTCGGCTGGCAACACCGGCGCGCTGATGGCCATTGCACGCTACCTGCTCAAGACCCTGGACGGCATTGACCGCCCGGCCATTGCCACGCAGATGCCCAATGCCCAGGGCGGCGCCACCACGGTGCTGGATCTGGGCGCTAATGTCGATTGCACGGCCGAGCATTTGCTGCAGTTCGCCGTCATGGGCTCGGCCCTGGTGTCGGTGCTGCAGGAACGCGAGGAGCCGCTGGTCGGCCTGCTCAATATCGGTGAGGAAGTCATCAAGGGCAGCGAGGAGATCAAGCGGGCGGGCGAGCTGCTGCGCTCGGCAGCCGGCGCCGGTGACTTGAACTTTCACGGCAACGTCGAAGGCAACGATATCTTCAAGGGCACGGTGGACATCGTGGTTTGCGATGGCTTTGTCGGCAACGTGGCGCTCAAGGCCAGCGAAGGCGTGGCTGCGATGATCATTGGCGGGCTCAAGCAGGAGTTCAAGCGCAATACCTTCACCAAGCTGGCGGCGGCGGTGGCCTATCCGGTGCTGTCCGCCCTGATGCGGCGCATGGATTACCGCCGTTACAACGGCGCCGCATTGCTGGGCCTGCGCGGCCTGGTGTTCAAGAGCCACGGCTCGGCCGACGTGCTCGCATTCGAGCAGGCTTTGAACCGGGCGTATGATGCGGCCCGCAACAACCTGCTAGACCGCGTCCGTGCGCGGGTTGCGCATGCGGCGCCCCTGCTGGCTACGGCAGACCAGCCGCGCGCATCCTGAACGGTGGCGGCCCCCTATTGATGAGACGCTATTCCCGCATTGCCGGCACCGGCAGCTATCTGCCGCCGCGCCGCGTGACCAACGATGACCTGGTGGCCCAGCTGGCCGGGCAGGGCATAGAGACCTCTGATGAATGGATCGTGGAGCGTACGGGCATCCATGCGCGCCATTTCGCCGAACGCGACGTGAGCAGCAGCGACCTGGCGCTGCAGGCATCGCTGCGCGCACTGGAGGCCGCCGGCCGCCAGGCGCAGGACATCGATCTGATCATCGTCGCCACGTCCACGCCGGACATGGTTTTCCCCTCCACCGCAGCCATCCTGCAGCACAAGCTGGGCATTACCAATGGTTGCCCGGTGTTCGATGTGCAGGCCGTATGCAGCGGCTTTGTCTACGCGCTGACGGTGGCGGACGCGATGATCCGGTCCGGTGCCGCCAACCGCGTGCTGGTCGTGGGCTCCGAGGTGTTCAGCCGCATCCTTGATTTCAACGACCGCACCACCTGCGTGCTGTTTGGCGACGGCGCCGGCGCCGTGGTGCTGGAGGCTTCCGACCAGCCGGGCATCCTGGCCAGCCAGTTGCACGCCGACGGCAGCCATGTGGGCATTCTGTGTGTACCCGGCAATGTCTATGGCGGCGAGGTAATGGGCGATCCGCTGCTCAAGATGGATGGTCAGGCCGTGTTCAAGCTGGCCGTGGGCGTGCTTGAAAAGGCCGCCCGCGCCACGCTGGACAAGGCTGGCCTGACGGAGGCCGACATCGATTGGCTGATTCCGCACCAGGCGAATATCCGCATCATGCAAAGCACGGCGCGCAAGTTGAAGCTGCCCATGGACAAAGTTGTCGTCACGGTGGCTGAGCATGGCAATACCTCGGCGGCCTCGATCCCGCTGGCGCTGGATCACGCCGTGCGCGCGGGCCAGGTCAAGCCGGGGCAGACGGTGCTGCTCGAGGGCGTCGGCGGTGGTTTCACCTGGGGTGCGGTACTCCTTAAAATGTAGCTGTTTGCGCTTGTTCTATGGGCGTTACAGGCCTTTTTTACTGAATAAACCATGGCTCAATCTTTTGCATTTGTCTTTCCCGGCCAGGGCTCCCAGGCCGTGGGCATGCTCGACGCCTGGGGCGAGCACCCTGTGGTGGCCGAGACGCTGCGCGAGGCCTCCGACGCATTGGGCGAGGATGTCGGCGCGCTGATCCACGCCGGTCCCAAGGAGGCCCTGGCGCTGACCACCAACACCCAGCCGGTGATGCTGGTGGCCGGCGTCGCCGCCTGGCGCGTGTGGCGTGCCGAGGGCGGCGCGCTGCCTGCGTTCGTGGCCGGGCATTCGTTGGGTGAGTATTCGGCGCTCGTCGCTTCGGGCGTGTTGACTCTGTCGCAGGCGGCGCCCCTGGTGCGCCTGCGTGCCGCAGCCATGCAGGAGGCCGTGCCCGTGGGAGCGGGCGCCATGGCCGCCATTCTGGGCATGGATGCCGCCAAGGTCATTGCCGGCTGCGCCGAGGCCACGGCCGGCTTTGGTGCCGGATCGCCCGAGGTGGTGGAGGCCGTGAACTTCAACGACCCGGCGCAGACCGTGATCGCCGGCAGCAAGGCCGGCGTGGACAAGGCCTGCGAGCTGCTCAAGGCGGCAGGCGCCAAGCGTGCCCTGACACTGCCCGTGTCGGCGCCGTTTCACTCCAGCCTGATGAAGCCCGCGGCCGAGAAGCTGCGCGCAGCCCTGGCAGCGCTGCCGCTGCAGGCGCCGCAGATTCCCGTGCTGAACAACGTGGACGTGGCCGTGCAGCAGGACCCTGATGCCATTCGCGATGCCCTGTACCGCCAGGCCTTCGGCCCTGTGCGCTGGGTCGAATGCGTGCAGGCCCTGAAGGCGCGCGGCGTCACCCATGTGATCGAATGCGGGCCTGGCAAGGTGCTGGCCGGCATGACCAAGCGCATAGACCCGGAGCTGGTCGGCGCCCCTCTGTACGACCCGGCCACGCTGGCCGAAATCAAGGAATTGCTGGCATGAGCGAGTCCACCCAACCCCAGATTGCGCTGGTCACCGGCGCCACGCGCGGCATTGGCGCCGCCATTGCCACTGAACTGGCAGTACGCGGCTTGCGCGTGATCGGCACGGCCACCTCCGACGATGGCGCGGCGCGCATCAGCCAGGCCCTGGGGCCCCAAGGCGGCAAGGGCGTGAAGCTCAACGTGACCGACGGTGCCGCCGTGGATGCGCTGGTGGATGCCATCGTGAAGGAATATGGCGGCCTGCATGTGCTGGTGAACAATGCCGGCATCACGCGCGACACCCTGGCCATGCGCATGAAGGATGAGGACTGGGACGCCGTGCTGGACACCAATCTCAAGGCGGTGTTCCGCGTCAGTCGTGCGGTCATCCGCCCTATGATGAAGCAGCGCTTCGGGCGCATCATCAGCATCACCAGCGTGGTCGGCGCCTCGGGCAACCCCGGCCAGGCCAACTATGCGGCGGCCAAGGCCGGCGTGGCCGGCATGACGCGCGCCCTGGCGCGCGAACTGGGCAGCCGCGGCATCACCGTGAACTGCGTGGCGCCCGGCTTCATTGCCACCGACATGACCGCCGACCTGCCCGAAGAGCAGAAGAAGGCTCTCAAGGCTCAGATCGCCATGGGTGACCTGGGCCAGCCCAGCGACATTGCACATGCCGTGGCCTATCTGGCTTCGAGCGGTGCCGGCTATGTGACGGGGCAGGAATTGCACGTCAATGGCGGCATGTACATGTAGTTGAACCAAATTAACGCCGGATAGTCCGTGCGGCGAGCCAGCTAGGGGTCTTTGCCCGAAGCGGCTAGAATCGCGGATTCATTCACAACCCCCCGAGGGAAACTATGAGCGATATCGAAGCACGTGTCAAAAAAATCATTGCCGAACAACTCGGCGTGGAAGAGTCTCAAGTCACCAACGAAAAGGCCTTCGTGGCTGATCTGGGTGCCGACTCGCTGGACACGGTGGAACTGGTGATGGCACTGGAAGACGAATTCGGCATCGAAATCCCTGACGAAGACGCAGAAAAGATCACCACGGTGCAAAACGCCATCGACTACGCCAACACGCACCAAAAGGCCTAAGTCGCTGCGGCCCCGGTGTTCAGCGGGGCGCAGCACTCGATCAGCAAAGGTTTAACGCATGAGCCGTCGTCGCGTTGTCGTGACCGGCCTGGGTTGCGTCAGTCCCGTGGGCAACACGGTGCAGGACTCCTGGGCCAATATCCTCGCCGGAAAGTCCGGCATAGACCTCATCACCAAGTTCGACACGTCGAACTTTGCCTGCAAGATTGCCGGCGAGGTCAAGGGTTTTGACCTGGAGTCCTACATCAGCGCCAAGGATGCGCGCACCATGGACAGCTTCATCCATTTCGGCATTGCCGCGGCTCAGGAGGCGGTGCGCGACGCCGGCCTGCCTACCGGAGAGGCACTGGATGAAGAACTGGCCACGCGCATAGGCTGCATCATCGGCTCAGGGATAGGTGGCCTGCCGCTGATCGAGAACACCCACGCGGAGCTGACCAATCGAGGCCCGCGTCGCATCACGCCGTTCTTCGTGCCGGCGTCCATCATCAACATGGTGGCGGGCCATGTGTCCATGCGTTTCGGCTTCAAGGGCCCCAATCTTTCCGTGGTGACGGCCTGCACGACCGGCCTGCACTGCATTGGCGAGGCGGCGCGCAAGATCGAGTATGGCGATGCCGACGTGATCGTGGCCGGTGGCGCCGAGGCCACCGTGTCTCCGCTGGGCGTGGGCGGTTTTGCTGCCATGCGCGCCCTGTCCACGCGCAACGACGATCCGCAGACGGCGTCCCGCCCCTGGGACAAGGGCCGCGACGGCTTCGTGCTCGGCGAGGGCGCGGGCGTGCTCGTGCTCGAGGAATACGAGCATGCCAAGGCACGCGGCGCGCGCATCTACGCCGAGGTCACCGGCTATGGCATGAGCGCCGACGCCGGCCACATGACGGCACCCAACATGGACGGCCCGCGCCGCGCCATGCAGGCGGCGTTGCGCAATGCCGGCCTGAATGCCGACCAGGTGGACTACCTGAATGCCCATGGCACATCCACGCCGCTGGGCGATCTGAACGAAACCAATGCCATCAAGGCCGCGCTGGGCGACCATGCCAGGAAGATGGTGGTGAGCTCCACCAAGTCGATGACCGGCCATCTGCTCGGTGGTGCCGGCGGCATAGAGAGCGTGTTCACCGTGCTCGCGCTGCACGAGCAGAAGGTGCCGCCGACGATCAACATCTTTGAGCAGGATCCGGAGTGCGACCTGGATTACTGCGCCAACACCGCGCGCGACATGAAGCTGAATGTCGCGGTGAAGAACAACTTTGGCTTTGGCGGCACCAACGGCACGCTGGTATTCCAACGCGTCTGATTGCCGCGGGCAAGCGCTTGCTTGGCCCAGGAACGATCCGAAGGGACGCGGTTAGACAATGCGGGCCCCATCGCATGCGCCCGCCGTGCGCTATCCCCATGGCCGTTCAGCGGTGGTTGGCTGGCTGTTGCTGGCAGTTGCCGGCTGCGGCCTGACCAGTTTGCTTGGCTGGCTGGTGCTCGGTACGGCACAGGCGGACCTGGCGATCAAGGCCGCGTCGGGCCTGGGTCTTTGGCTCGTTTGCTGCGCTGTCGCCTGGCGTTGGTGGCGGCGCATGCCGGTGGGTCAATTGACATGGGATGGCGGCCAATGGGTGCTTGACTCCGTCCGGCCCGGGCAGGCGCAGGCTGTGCAAGGCAGTCCGCAAGTCCATCTGGATCTGCAATGGGGCATGCTGCTCTCGGTGCGAGCGCCGCAAGGGCGGGGCAATTGGCTGTGGCTGGAGCGGCGCAGCAACGCCGTTCAATGGCTGGCGCTGCGGCGTGCGGTATATTCGCCGGCCCGCTCCCAGGCCCCAGATCTGGGCCAGACAACCGGCAGCACGCCAAGCCAGCGCAACGACGGAGCACCCACCCAGACATGACCGCACCTTCGCCCGCATCCCAGGAGCCCGCCGACAGCGATCTGCGGCTGGTCGAGCGCACGGTTGCCGGCGACCAGCGTGCCTATGAGTTGCTGGTGATCAAGTACCAGCGCCGCATCGAGCGTCTGGTGGGGCGCATGGTGCGTGACGTGGATCTGATCCCGGACATCACGCAGGAAACCTTTTTGCGTGCCTATCGTGCGCTGCACCAGTTCCGCGGCGAGGCGCAGTTCTACACCTGGCTTTACCGCATTGCAGTGAACACGGCCAAGAAGGCGCTGCTGGACATCAAGCGCGACCCGGTGATCACGGAAAGCAGCCTGCGTGGGGGCGGGGATGAAGACGATGAAACTTCCCTGCTCGATCGTGAACTAACCAGCGATGAAACCCCCGAAACCGTGCTTGCCGCCCAGGAGGTTGCAGCCGCGGTCAACGCCGCCATGGAGGCGTTGCCCGAGGATTTGCGCCAGGCCGTCACACTGCGGGAGATCGAGGGTTTGAGTTACGAGGAAATTTCCGTGGCCATGTCCTGCCCCATAGGCACCGTGCGCTCGCGGATTTTCCGGGCCCGTGAGGCCATATCGGCAAGGGTCAAGCCGCTGCTGGAGAAGCAGACCGGCAAACGGTGGTAGTGAAAGAGGCGCAGATTGCGTGCAATGGCAGGTGACACCATGAACGACAAGGACATCACGCGTGAGCATCTGTCGGCCCTGGCCGACGGCGAGTTGCAGGGCGAGGAGTTCGCCCGTGCCGTGGCCTATGCCGGCACGGCAGAAGGCCAGTCCACCTGGCGCATGTATCACCTGATCGGTGACACCCTGCGCAGCCCGTCGCTGGCGCATGTGACGCATGCAGCCGATCCGGCGCTGGTGGGCCGGTTGCGTGAGCAACTGGCGCAGGAACCTCGCCCCGATGGCGTGAACCCGGCCGCGGTGGCGACCCATGCTGCCCCCCAGGGACAAGCTGAGGCGGCCAATGCCTCGGTGTTCCGCTGGAAGCTTGCCGCCGGTTTTGCGTCGATTGCGGCGGTGGTCGCCGTGGGCTGGAATGGCTACCTGGGGCAGTCCGGTAGCGCAGCGCCCCAGGCGGCACGGCTGGCGGTAGTCCAGCAGCCGGCCGCAGAAGACTGGCCCCCGCCGTTTGTGGCTACCGCTGTGGAGCCCCGGGAGCAGCAGCCGCCGGTGATGATCCGCGACCCGCGCCTGGACGAGTTGCTGGCCGCGCACAGGCAGTACGGCAACACCACGGCGTTGCAGATGCCGGCGGGGTTCTTGCGCAACGCCACCTTTGAGGCGCCCAGGCGTTGAACCCGCCCGTTTCTTTGTGCGCGCAATGCGATGCGCGGCGCAGCCACTACACAAGCATATGGAGGGAACTGCCGATGATGTCGAGCATGGATTGGAAACGCCGGCTGCAGTCCGGTTCTTTGGCCCTGATGGTTGCCGTGGTTGGCTCGGCCGGCCTGCTGGTCAGCCCGGCGCCGGTGCATGCCCAGTCGGCGCCGCCCTTGCGCGGCTTGCCTGACTTCACCGAATTGGTGGAACAGGTGGGGCCGTCGGTGGTGAACATCCGCACCACGGAGAAGGTGTCTGCCCGCCCGTCGATGAATGGCATGGATGAGGAGATGCTGGAATTCTTCAAGCGCTTCGGCATTCCCATGCCCAAGATTCCACGCCAGCAGGGGCCGCAACGCCAGCAACCCGAGGAGCAGCCGCGCGGCGTGGGTTCGGGCTTCATCCTCTCGCCCGACGGCTATGTGATGACCAACGCCCATGTGGTCGAGGGGGCCGATGAGGTGCTGGTGACGCTGACCGACAAGCGCGAATTCAAGGCCAGGATCGTCGGCGCCGACAAACGCACCGACGTGGCGGTGGTGAAGATTGACGCCACCGGCCTGCCGGCCGTGCGCGTGGGTGACGTGAGTCGCCTGAAGGCCGGCGAGTGGGTCATGGCCATTGGTTCGCCCTTTGGCCTGGAGAACACGGTCACGGCCGGCATCGTCAGCGCCAAGCAGCGTGACACGGGCGACTACCTGCCCTTCATCCAGACCGATGTGGCCATCAACCCCGGCAACTCCGGTGGCCCGTTGATCAACATGCGCGGCGAGGTCGTCGGCATCAACAGCCAGATCTATTCGCGCTCCGGCGGCTTCATGGGCATCTCGTTCGCGATACCGATGGACGAGGCCATGCGCGTGAGCGAACAGCTGCGCACCAGCGGCCGCGTGAGCCGTGGGCGCATCGGGGTGCAGATCGAATCCGTGTCCAAGGACGTGGCCGAGTCGATAGGCCTGGGCAAGCCACAAGGGGCGTTGGTGCGTGGCGTGGAGGTGGGTTCGCCCGCAGAGAAGGCCGGCATCGAGGCGGGCGACATCATTACCCGCTATGAGGGCAAGGCCGTGGACAAGGTGGCGGATCTGCCGCGCCTGGTGGGCAACACCAAGCCGGGCACCAAGGCCAGCATCACCGTGTTCCGCCGTGGCGCCATGCGGGATCTGTCCATCACCATTGCCGAGATCGAGCCCGATGAGAAGGTAGCCGCCAAATCGGCCGATGCCGAGGGCAAGGCCAAGCCGTCCACGGCGGCACAGCAGCTGGGCCTGGTGGTGGCGGAGCTGACGCCGGCGCAGGCCAAGGAGCTGAAGATCAAGGGCGGCGTGCGCGTGGTCTCGGCCGATGATGCCGCCGCACGTGCCGGCCTGCGCGCCGACGATGTCATCGTGGCCCTGGCCAATACCGAGGTGCGCAGCCTGAAGGATTTCGAAGCCGCGCTGGCCAAGGTGGACAAGAGCAAGCCCATCAACGTGCTGCTGCGTCGTGGCGAATGGGCGCAGTACAGCCTGATCCGCCCCGCGCGTTGAGCCATTGAGCGCTTCCCGGCCGCTATCCCGAAGCCTGCAGTAGGGCTTTTGCCGCCGGCAGTGCCCTGGGGCTGAAGGTGCTATTCATGAATTTCGATAGAATGGCGGCCCTGAATCGGAGGTGTTCGATATATATTCGCGGTCTCCGCGTCACCATGTGAAAACACATGATGTCAATCACAGGTGCTCCACAGTTTGCGCACATGTTGTCCAAAACTGGCGCTCTCAATCTGTGGATTAACTGTTGATAAGTTTCCGTTGCAGCATGGCAACGACCCTGTCCGCTAGCTGGCCGGCCTTTCCCCAAGGGCCTTTTTGCCTACAATGAGGCTCCAACTATCGCAGTTGCCAAAGATTGTTGGTTCAGGGCGCGTCGCTTATCTGACGCGCCCTTTTTTCTTGCCCACGGTCTTGCCATTCCATCATTTGTCGTATCCCGTTGATGAACCACATCAGAAATTTTTCGATCATTGCGCACATTGATCACGGCAAGTCCACGCTTGCTGATCGCATCATCCAGCGCTGCGGCGGGCTTGCCGAGCGCGAGATGGAGGCCCAGGTGCTCGACTCGATGGACATCGAGAAGGAGCGCGGCATCACCATCAAGGCGCAGACCGCTGCCCTCTCATACAAGGCGCGCGACGGACAGGTCTACAACCTGAACCTGATCGACACGCCCGGCCATGTGGACTTTTCCTACGAAGTGAGCCGATCGCTGTCGGCCTGCGAGGGGGCGCTGCTGGTGGTCGATGCCTCCCAGGGCGTGGAGGCGCAGACCGTGGCCAACTGCTACACGGCGCTGGATCTGGGCGTGGAAGTCCTGCCCGTGCTCAACAAGATGGATCTGCCGCAGGCCGACCCGGACAACGCCAAGGCCGAGATCGAGGACGTGATCGGTATCGATGCGGGTGAGGCAATAGCCATTTCGGCCAAGACCGGCATGGGCATAGACGATGTGCTCGAGCAGATCGTCGCCAAGGTGCCGGCGCCGCGCGGCAAGCCCGAAGCGCCACTGCGCGCCATGATCATCGACAGCTGGTTCGACAGCTACGTGGGCGTGGTGATGCTGGTGCGTATCGTCGATGGCGAACTGAAGAAGGGCGAGCGCTTCAAGATGATGGCCACGGGCGCCGCCTATGAGGCCAACCAGCTTGGCGTCTTCACCCCCGCTAACGTGCAGTGCGATGCGCTCAAGGCGGGCGAGGTCGGGTTCATCATCGCCGGCATCAAGGAGCTGAAGGCTGCCAAGGTGGGTGACACCATCACGTTGGAGAAAAAGCTGCCCAACAACCTCGGACCCGCCACCGAGGCACTTCCCGGCTTCAAGGAGATCCAGCCCCAGGTGTTCGCCGGGCTCTACCCCACCGAGGCCAACCAGTACGACCAGTTGCGCGATGCGCTGGAAAAGCTGCAGCTCAACGATGCCTCGCTGCGTTTCGAGCCTGAGGTGTCGCAGGCACTGGGCTTTGGTTTTCGCTGCGGCTTTCTGGGCCTGTTGCACATGGAGATCGTGCAGGAGCGCCTGGAGCGCGAGTTCGACCAGGACCTGATCACCACCGCACCCAGCGTGGTGTATGAAGTGGTCAAGGGCGACGGCGAGCTGATCCAGGTGGAAAACCCCTCCAAGATGCCCGAGCAGGGCCGTATCCAGGAGGTGCGCGAGCCCATCGTCACGGTGCACCTGTACATGCCGCAGGACTATGTGGGGCCGGTGATGACGCTGGCCAACCAGAAGCGCGGCGTGCAGATGAACATGGCCTACCACGGCCGCCAGGTCATGCTGACCTATGAGATGCCACTGGGCGAGATCGTGCTGGACTTCTTCGACAAGCTCAAGTCGGTGTCGCGTGGCTATGCGTCGATGGACTACGAGTTCAAGGAGTACCGCGCCTCGGACGTGGTCAAGGTGGACATCCTGCTCAATGGCGAGAAGGTCGATGCCCTGTCCATCATCGTGCACCGCACGCAGGCGGCCTACCGCGGCCGTGCCGTGGCGGCGAAGATGCGCGAGATCATCAGCCGCCAGATGTTCGATGTGGCCATACAGGCGGCGATCGGCGCCAACATCATCGCGCGCGAGACCATCAAGGCGCTGCGCAAGAACGTGCTCGCCAAGTGCTATGGCGGCGACATCACGCGCAAGAGGAAGCTGCTGGAAAAGCAAAAGGCGGGCAAGAAGCGCATGAAGCAGATCGGCTCGGTGGAAGTGCCCCAGGAGGCCTTCCTGGCCATCCTGCAAGTGGAGGAATGACAGCGTGCAAGCCATGCAATACATCACGGCCGCGGTGCTCGCGGCGTTTGTGAGCTATATCGGCGCCTGGTATATGGGCGCCATCGAGGGCAATTTCGCGCTGCTGCTGCTGCTGGCCACCGTGGTCACGGGCGCCTACTGGCTGGCCGAACGCATTGTGTTTCTGCCGCAGCGGCGCCAGGCGGCGCGGGCGATCGAGGATGCCGCGGCGCAGCGCCGTGCCGAGCTTGACCGCATGGGCATCAAGAAGGTCGATGGCGACGTGGCCGAGGCCAAGGGCCGCATCCTCATGCAGCCCTGGTGGCTGGATTGGACGGCAGGCCTGTTCCCGGTGATTGCCGTGGTGTTCCTGCTGCGCTCCTTCCTGTTCGAGCCCTTCAAGATCCCCTCGGGCTCGATGATTCCCACGCTGCTGGTGGGCGACCTGATTTTGGTGAACAAGTTCACCTACGGCCTGCGCCTGCCGGTGATCAACACCAAGATCACGCAGGGCAATCCGGTGCAGCGCGGCGATGTGATGGTGTTCCGCTACCCGCCCCAGCCGAGCATGGACTACATCAAGCGCGTCGTCGGCCTGCCCGGCGACGAGGTGGCGTATCTGGACAAGCGCCTCACGGTCAACGGCCAACCCGTTCCGACCACGGCGCTGCCGGACTTTTTCGAGCAGGACAGCATGCGCTACTTCCGCCAGTTCGAGGAGCAACTGGGCACGCACAAGCACCGTTTGTTGAACAGCCCCGAGGCCCCGGCCTTCGTGCAGGGGGCGAGCAATTTCAAGTTCCGCGATCAGTGCCGATATAGCGTGGAGGGCGTCACCTGCAAGGTGCCCGAGGGCCACTATTTCCTGATGGGTGACAACCGTGATAATTCGCTCGATTCGCGCTACTGGGGCTTCGTGCCCGACGAGAACATCGTTGGCAAGGCCTTCTTCGTGTGGATGAATTTTGGCAACCTCAAGCGCATCGGGTCGTTCAACTAGTCCAGCTACACAGAGGGAGATTCAGGTATGGGTTTGCACCGCAGCGCAACGCGTGCGCGCCAACGGGGGCTGTCGTTCATTGGCGTGATCTTTGTCGGCCTGATCGCCGTGGCGGCATTTGCCATTGGCGGGCAGTCGGTGCCGGTGTTCCTCGAATACGCCAACATCAAGAAGGCGGCCGCCAAGGCCGCGCGCGACGGCAACACGGTGCCCGAGATCCGCGCCGCATTCGACCGCGCGGCGCAGATTGACGACATCCATTCCATTTCCGGCAAGGACCTGGAGATCACCAAGCGCAACGACAAGGTGGTGGTGTCGTTCAACTACTCGCGCGAGATCCCGCTGGCGGGGCCGGCCTACCTGGTCTACCGCTTCCAAGAATCGACGAATTAGTGCCAGCCGACAGTCTCTCTGCGCTGCAGCATCGGTTGCAGCACCGGTTCTCAGACCCCTCGCTGCTGCAGCGTGCCGTCACGCATCGCAGCTACTCCTCAGAGCACAACGAACGCCTGGAATTCCTTGGCGACTCGGTGCTGAACCTGGCCGTCTCCAGCCTGCTGTTCAGGCGCATGCAGGGCCTGCCCGAGGGTGAGCTCTCGCGCGTGCGTGCCCTGCTGGTCAAGCAGGACTCGCTGCACC
This sequence comes from Alicycliphilus sp., assembly GCA_018054745.1. Classification (GTDB taxonomy): domain Bacteria; phylum Pseudomonadota; class Gammaproteobacteria; order Burkholderiales; family Burkholderiaceae_C; genus Alicycliphilus; species Alicycliphilus limosus. The sequence goes on along the minus strand of JAGPIX010000011.1, from coordinate 7,515 downwards.
GCATTGCCATGCGCCTGCAGCTGCCCCAGGTGCTGCGCCTGGGCGAGGGCGAGTCCAAGTCCGGCGGCAAGCTGCGTCCGTCCATCCTGGCCGACGCGCTGGAGGCCATCATCGGCGCTGTCTATCTGGACGCGGGCTACGACCAGGCCGAGGCCCTGGTGCACCGCCTGTTAGAGGGCGTGGAGCTGAGCCCGCGCCTGCAGGAGGCCGCCAAGGACGCCAAGACCGCATTGCAGGAGTGGCTGCAGGGTCGCAAAATGAAGCTGCCGCAGTACCAGGTGATAGACACCACGGGCGCGGCGCACAACCAGGTGTTCCATGTCGAGTGCCTGGTGGCCGAGCTGCAACTGACAGCGCGCGGCAGCGGCGCATCGCGCCGCGCGGCAGAGCAGGCCGCCGCCAGCGCCATGCTGGCCCAACTGAAAGTGAAACAGGCATGAATGCTATGAATACTGAAGCTGGTAACGCCCATGAGTCGGGCGCCAGCGGCCAAATAGACCAAAACCAACAGAACGACCTGGAGGCCATGCTGGCCGCCGCGCGCCCCGGCACCGGCGCGCCAGCCGACGCGGCCGGTCAGCGCTGCGGCCTGATCGCCATCGTCGGCAAGCCCAACGTGGGCAAGTCGACGCTGATGAACGCCCTGGTCGGCCAGAAGATCAGCATCACCAGCCGCAAGGCGCAGACCACGCGCCACCGCATCACCGGCATACGCACGCGCGGTGCCACGCAGTTCGTGTTTGTCGATACCCCCGGCTTTCAGACCCGGCACAGCACGGCGCTGAACAAATCGCTGAACAAGACCGTGATGGGCGCGATCGGCGACGTGGATCTGATCCTGTTCGTCGTCGAGGCCGGCAGCTTCACCCTGGCCGACGCCAAGGTCTTGAGCCTGTTCAAGCCCGGCATCCCCACGCTGCTCATTGCCAACAAGCTCGACACCGTGCACCGCCGCGCCGACATCGCGCCCTGGCTCAAGAGCATGCAGGAGCGCCACCCGTTCGCCGAGTTCGTGCCCATGTCGGCCAAGAAGCGTGACGACATCGAGCGCCTCTACGGCATCTGCGAAAAATACCTGCCCGAGCAGGCCTGGTGGTACGCCGAGGACGAGTTGACCGACCGCAGCGAGAAGTTTCTGGCCAGCGAGACGGTGCGCGAAAAGCTGTTTCGCTTCACCGGCGACGAGCTGCCCTACACCTCCACCGTGGTCATCGACAAGTTCGACGAAGAGGCGAGCAAGCAGCACAAACGCTTTCTGCGCATCGCGGCCACCATCGTGGTCGAGCGCGACAGCCACAAGGCCATGATCATCGGTGAGAAGGGCGAGCGCCTGAAGCGCATCAGCACCGAGGCGCGCCAGGAGCTGGAAAAGCTCATGGACGCCAAGGTGTTCCTGGAGGTCTGGGTCAAGGTGCGCTCGGGCTGGGCCGACGACGAGGCCCGCGTGCGCTCGTTTGGCTATGAGTGATTGGCGAGAAGTAAGTGGTGAATGGTGAGTGGTGAGTGGCAGATTCGCCTCGCGCCCATTCACCACTCACGACTTACCACTCACCACTTACCCCCCCTAAAAATGGCCACGCGCCGCATTGCCGACGAGCCCGCCTTCATTCTGCACAGCTATGACTGGAGCGAGTCCAGTCTGATCCTGGAATGCTTCACGCGCCACCATGGGCGCGTGGCGCTGGTCGCCAAGGGGGCGAAGAAGCCGACCTCCAACTTCCGCCCGGTGCTGCTGCCGCTGCAGCCGCTGCGCCTGGGCTGGACCTGGGGCGGCGAGGTAGGGCAGGGCGAGATCCATGCGCTCAAGGGCGCGGAATGGGTGGGTGGCCATGTCATGCCGGTGGGCGATGCGCTGCTGTCGGGCCTGTACCTGAACGAGCTGCTGATGCGCCTGCTGGCGCGCGAGGACACCCATGCCCCGCTGTTCGATCTGTACGCCGGCGTGGTGCGCGTGCTGGGCAGTGGCGAGCATGGCGAGGCGCTGGAGCCGGTGCTGCGCGCCTTCGAGCTGTTGCTGCTGCGCGAAATCGGCTTGCTGCCCGCGCTCGACACCGAGACCGCCACGCTGGCGCCGCTGGCCGACGCATCGCGCTACACCCTGCTGGCCGAGGGTGGCCTGCGCGCCGCCACGCCGGACGACCGCGCGGCGCTCTCCGGCGCGCAGTGGCAGGCGCTGCAGCGGTCGCTGGACGAGGATGGGGCGGCCAGCTATGGCGCCGTGCTGCGCGTTGTTGCCGGCCGTGGATTTGCCGCTGCGGCCGAGCTCAAGGCCCAATTGCGGGCGCTGCTGCAATACCATTGCGGCAGCCCTTTGCTGCGCACGCGCCAGCTCATGATGGACTTGCAATCGCTATGACCACACACCCTCGCACCGCCCTCTCGGTCAATGTCAACAAGGTCGCCCTGGTGCGCAACACGCGCCACCTGGGCATACCCAGCGTCCTGCGCGCCGCCCAGCTGTGCCTGGAGGCGGGGGCCGACGGCATCACCGTGCACCCCCGGCCCGATGAGCGTCATATCCGCGCGCAAGACGTGTACGAGCTGGCCGAGCTGCTCGGCCAGTGGCCCGAGGCGGAGTTCAACATCGAGGGCAACCCCACGCACAACCTGATGGAATTCATCCGGCAGGTGCGCCCGCATCAGGCCACCTTCGTGCCCGACAGCGTGGGCCAGTTCACCAGTGACCATGGCTGGAACTTTCCCCAGGACGCCGAGCGCCTGGAGCCGCTGATCCAGGAGTGCCGCGAGCTGGGCGTGCGCGTGAGCCTGTTCATGGACCCGATCCCTAAGCAGATGGCCGCCGCCCGCGCTGTCGGCGCCGACCGCGTGGAGCTGTACACCGAGCCCTACGCCGCCGCCTGGGCCACGCCCCAGCGCTCGGATCAGCTGGCGCGCTACCGCCTGGCGGCGCAGGCTGCCATCACCGCCGGCCTGGGCGTGAACGCCGGCCATGACCTGAACCGGGACAACCTGGCGGACTTCCTGGCCGCCGTGCCAGGCGTGCTGGAGGTGTCGATAGGCCACGCGCTGATCGCCGACGCGCTGGAGCTGGGCTACGCCGACACCGTCACCGCCTATCAGCGCTGCATAGACCAGGGCATGGCGGAACGCGCCCTGAGCGAGCGGCGATAAGCCTTCGCCCAACGCCCAACGCCCAACGCCCAACATGATCTACGGCATAGGCACCGACATCTGCGACGTGCGCCGCATACGCGCCAGCGTGGAGCGCCATGGCGAGCGCTTTGCCGCCAAGGTGCTGGCCGACGCCGAGCTGGCCGCCTGGCGCCAGCGCAGCAGCCGCTGGCCCGAGCGCGGCCTGCGTTACCTGGCCACGCGCTTTTCCGCCAAGGAGGCCTTCAGCAAGGCCATAGGCCTCGGCATGCGCATGCCCATGACCTGGCGCCATTGCGAGGTGGCCAACCTGCCCACCGGCCAGCCGGTGATCGTGCTGCATGGCGCGCTCAAGCAATGGTTTGAGGCGCGCGGTCTGCGCGCCCACCTGAGCGTGACCGACGAGAGCGATTACGCGGCGAGCTTCTGCGTGGTTGAGAAGATTTAAGCAAAAAACGGCTCTAGCGCCTATCCATAAAGCGCAAACAGCTATCAAAACAGAAGTAATTTGAGAATGACTGAACACGCCCCCCTGATCATCGATGTGGCCGGCACCGGCCTGAGCGACACCGACCGCCGCCGCCTGGCCCACCCGCTCGTCGGCGGCATCATCCTGTTTGCGCGCAACTGGCAGGACAGGGCCCAGCTGCTGCAACTCACCGCCGCCATCAAGGCCGTGCGCCATGACCTGTTGATCTGTGTCGATCACGAGGGCGGGCGCGTGCAGCGTTTTCGCACCGATGGCTTCACGCATGTCCCGCCCATGCGCGCCCTGGGCGAGCTGTGGATGAATGACGGCAAAGCAGGGCAGGGCAGCGGCGCCCTGCGCGCCATGGATGCGGCCACGGCCGCCGGCTATGTGCTGGGCGCCGAGCTGCGCGCCTGCGGCGTCGATTTCAGCTTCACCCCGGTGCTGGACTTGGACTGGGGCGAGAGCGGCGTGATTGGCGACCGCGCCTTCGCCCGCGACCCGCGCGTCGTCGCCATGCTGGCGCGCGCCCTGATGCAGGGCCTGCTGCAGGCGGGCATGGCCAACTGCGGCAAGCATTTCCCCGGCCACGGCTTCGTCAAGGCGGATTCGCACACCGAGATTCCGATCGACAGGCGCAGCCTCAAGGCCATCCTGGCCGAAGATGCCGCGCCCTATCCGTGGCTGTCCACGGTGCTCACCAGCGTCATGCCGGCACATGTCATCTACCCCAAGATCGATGCTCGCCCGGCGGGCTTCTCGGCCAAGTGGCTGCAGGACATACTGCGCGGCCGGTTGCGCTTTGACGGCGCCATCTTCAGCGACGACCTGAGCATGGAAGGCGCGCGCCGCCTGGACGGACAGGTCGTGAGCTACACCGACGCCGGCGTGGCCGCGCTGAACGCCGGCTGCGACCTGGTGCTGCTGTGCAACCAGAGCCTGGAGGGCGGCGCCGGGGTGGACGAGCTGATAGCCGGCCTGGCCACCGCCCAGGCGCAGGGCCGCTGGCAGGCCAGCGCCGCCAGCGAGGCGCGCCGCCTGGCCCTGCTGCCCGAGACCCTGCCCCAGCCCTGGGACGACCTCATGGTGCAGCCAGCCTACATGCACGCGCTCGATCTGCTGCCATGAACATGCGTGTCGGTGTGCTGACTGGCGGGGGCGACTGCCCCGGCCTGAACGCGGTGATCCGCGCCGTCACCAAGTCGCTGATCCACCATGGCCACTGCGAGGTGCTGGGCATTGCCGACGGCTTCGAGGGCCTGATGGGCCAGACCCCGCGCACGCTGCCGCTGGCGTGGACGCAGGTCTCGGGCATTTTGCACATGGGCGGCACCATCCTGGGCACCAGCAACAGCGCCAACCCGCTCAAGGACGAGGCCACGCTCGCCCAGGTCGGACGCAATGTGCGCGCCCTGGGCCTGGATGTGGTCGTGGCCATAGGCGGTGACGGCACCATGAGCCTGGCCCACGGCCTGCGCCAGGTGGGCCTGGCCTGCGTGGGCGTGCCCAAGACCATAGACAACGACATCGCGCTGTGCGAGCGCAGCTTTGGCTTCGACACCGCGGTGGCCACGGCCACCGAGGCATTGCACCGCGTGGAGAGCACTGCCAACAGCCACCACCGCGTGATGATCGTCGAGACCATGGGCCGCCACGCCGGCTGGCTGGCGCTGGAGGCGGGCATTGCCGGCGCGGCCGACATCATCCTGCTGCCCGAGATCGACTACGACCTGCAGGCCATAGTCCAGCGCTGCCGCGAGCGCGAGCAGCGCCAGCGCTACACCATCATCTGCATAGGCGAGGGCGCCAAGCCGCGCGGTGGCGCCCTGACGGTGCGCGAGCATGTGGCCGGCAGCCCCGATCCGGTGCGCCTGGGCGGCGTGGGCCATGTACTGCGCCAGCAACTGCAGCCGCACCTGAAGAGCGAGGTGCGCGCCACGGTGCTGGGCTATGTGCAGCGCGGTGGCGACCCCACGCCGTTTGACCGCGTGCTGGCCACGCGCTTTGGCCACCACGCGGCGCAGCTGGTCATCGACGGGCAGCTGGGCCGCATGGTCACGCTGCAAAACGGTGGCATAGGCAGCGTGGAGATCGCCCAGGTGGCCAACACCCAGCGCACCGTGCCCCCCGGGCACGAGCTGATCACCGTGGCGCGCGATATTGGCGTGTGTTTTGGCGATTGAGGCCAGGCCGTGAGGCCTGCCAGGCAGCACGGTAGGGCGTGAAAAATTAGGGCCGCGCTAAAGATTCATGTAAAATGAAACTTATAAGTGGTTGCCGTTCCGGGCGTTTTCCACGTTTCAAGTTTCGTGATGCAACTCCACCAAATTTCCGATAAACCCCAGCCCGTGGCCGTCCTGCCGGGCTGGCCCGTGCTGCGCCTGGGGTTCAGGCCCTTCTATCTGACCTCGGCCCTGCTGGCCTGCCTGTCGGTACCGGTATGGGCGGCGGTGTTCCTGGGCTACTTCGACATGAAGCTGGAGCTCTCGCCCCTGCTGTGGCATGGGCACGAGATGCTGTTCGGCTTTGCCGCCGGGGTGATCGCCGGCTTCCTGCTCACGGCCGTCAAGGCCTGGACGGGGCTGGAGACGGCACGCGGGCCGCTGCTGGGCACCCTGGCCCTGGTGTGGGTGGCGGCGCGCATCGCGGCGCTGGTGGCGCCGTATCCGGTGTTCATGGGGCTGGACATGGCCTTGCTGCCGGCCGTGGCCCTGGTGCTGCTGCGCGTGCTCATCAAGTCCGGCAACAAGCGCAACATTCCGCTGGTGTCGCTGCTGGTGCTGATGTCCATCGCCAATCTGGTGTTCCATCTGTCGGTGCTGGGCGCCATTGCCGTGCCTGCCGTGGCGCCGCTGTATGCGCAGCTGGCGCTCGTCATCATGGTGATATGCGTGATGACCGGGCGCGTGGTGCCCATGTTCACCAAGAATGTCACGCCAGGCCTGGTCATCAACGTGTCGCGCAGGTTCGAACTCACGCTGCTCACCGTGACGGCCGCCACCCTGGCGCTGTGGGTGCTGGGCGCGCCCGCGCCGCTGGTCGGCGTGCTGAGTGCCGTGGCCGCAGTGCTGCATGCCGCACGGCTGTGGCAGTGGCACCCGCGGGTGACGCTCAAGCGTCCCATCCTGTGGATTCTGCATGCCTCTTACGCCTGGATGCCCATGGGCTTTGCGCTGCTGGCGCTGGCGCAATGGGGCCTGGTGGGGGTGTCGCTGGCCGTGCATGCATTTGCCATCGGCGTGATTGGCGGGCTCATCATCGGCATGATCACCCGCACCGCGCGTGGCCATACCGGGCGGCCTTTGCTGGCCTCGCGCGGCGAGGTGGTGGCCTATGCACTGGTGCTGCTGGCCGCCGTGGCGCGCGTGCTGGTGCCTGCCCTGCAGCCGGCCTGGTATGCCTACGCCGTGGAGGCCGCAGCCTGCCTGTGGGCCGTGGCATTTGCGATCTATCTGGTGATCTACACCCCCTGGCTCACGCAAACGCGCCTGGATGGCAAGGATGGCTGAGCCGTTTTTCTTTTTTTCTCTCCGACTCTTTACCTGAAAGGTTGAACCATGAGCTCCACCGTTGCCGAAATCGACGTGCGCACCATCGCCCCCTACGAGCGCCATGCGCAGCTGTTTGCCCGCTTTGACGCCCTGCAAACCGGCGAGGCCTTCGTGATCGTGAACGACCACAACCCCGTGCCCCTGCACATGCAGCTTGAAGGCCGCGCACCTGGCCAGGTGGCCTGGACTTATCTGCAACAGGGCCCGGATCTGTGGCGCGTGCAGATCGGCAAGCAGGCGGCGTCCAAGCATGGCGTCGAAGGCTCCTGCTGCTCGGGCGGTGCCTGCGGCTGATTCCGCTTGTCAATCAAATGAGCACGGGGCAAGCATCACGGCTGTAGTTGGCGTGCAAGTCCGCGTGCGCACCGTGGCGGCCGTCCTTGG
>JAGPIX010000010.1 GCA_018054745.1 Alicycliphilus sp. | reverse complement strand
GAGCTGCTGGAGAGCCTGGGCCTGGCCGACAAGGCGCAGGCCAACATGCGGCAACTGTCGGGCGGCATGAAGCGGCGCGTGCTGGTGGCCCAGGCGCTGGTGCACAAGCCGCCCATCATCGTGCTCGACGAGCCCACGGCCGGTGTGGACGTGGAGCTGCGCCAGACCCTGTGGCAGTTCATCGCCAAACTCAACAAGCAGGGCCACACGGTGCTCTTGACCACGCATTACCTGGAAGAGGCCGAGGCCCTGTGCCACCGCATCGCCATGCTGAAGAATGGCCGCGTGGTGGCGCTGGACAGTACCTCGGCATTGCTCAAGAGCACCAATGTCAGCGTGCTGCAGTTCAAGACCGATACCCCGCTGCCCGCGGCCCTGGCCGCCCTGGCGCGCGTCACCGGGCGCATCGTGCAGCTGCCGGCGCAGGACGCGGCCGAGATCGAGCAGCACCTGGCGGCGCTGCGCCAGGCCGGCATCGCCCCCGAGGATGTGGAGATACGCCGCGCCGACCTGGAGGACGTGTTCCTGCAGGTCATGAACGCCGCCGCTGAAGGGCAGGCCGCATGACCGGCTGGCAGACCCTGTTCTACAAGGAGGTGCTGCGCTTCTGGAAGGTGGCCTTCCAGACCGTGGCCGCTCCCGTGCTCACGGCCGTGCTGTATCTGCTGATCTTCAGCCATGTGCTGGAGAACCGCGTCCAGGTCTACGGGCAGCTGAGCTACACCAGCTTTCTGGTGCCCGGCCTGGTGATGATGAGCGTGCTGCAGAACGCCTTTGCCAACAGCTCGTCCAGCCTGATCCAGAGCAAGATCATGGGCAACCTGGTGTTCGTGCTGCTCACGCCGCTGTCGCACCGCGCCTGGTTTGCCGCCTATGTGGGCTCGTCGGTGCTGCGCGGGCTGCTCGTCGGCCTGGGGGTGTTTGGCGTGACGCTGTTCTTTGCCCGGCCGGTGTTTGCCGCGCCGCTGTGGGTCTTCACCTTTGCCATTCTGGGCGCGGCGCTGCTGGCCACGCTGGGCGTGATTGCCGGGTTGTGGGCCGACAAGTTCGACCAGATGGCCTCGTTCCAGAACTTCATCATCATGCCGATGACGTTTCTGTCCGGCGTGTTCTACTCCATCCACTCGCTGCCCCCGTTCTGGCAGCAGGCCAGCCGCCTGAACCCGTTTTTCTACATGATCGACGGCTTTCGCCATGGCTTCTTTGGCGTGAGCGACATCTCGCCCTGGGTCAGCCTGGCTGTCGTCGGCCTGGCCTGGGCCCTGATCAGCCTGCTGGCGCTGCACCTGCTGCGCACCGGCTACAAGATCCGTAACTGATTGACATTTTTTGCCATGACCGCAGACCACATCAAAGACATCATCCGCGCCGGCCTGGCCTGCGAGCACATCACGCTGGAGGGCGACGGCCGCCACTGGTACGCCGTCATCGTCTCGCCCGAGTTCGAGGGCAAGCGCCCGATCGCGCGCCACCAGCGCGTCTACGCCACGCTGGGCGACAAGATGGCGCGCGATGAGGTGCACGCCCTGTCCATGAAGACCTTCACCCCGGCCGAATGGGCGGCGGCGCAGCAGGATTGATACTCCTGTTTTGATAGCTGTTTGCGCTTGATGGATAAGCGATGCAGCTCAATTTGAAGTAAAGATTTGCCCGATGGACAAGCTATTGGTACATGGCGGCCGCCCACTGCATGGCGAGGTCGTCATCTCCGGCGCCAAGAATGCCGCCCTGCCCGAGATGTGCGCCGCGCTGCTTACCAGCGAGCCGGTGCACCTGATCAACGTGCCGCGCCTGCATGACGTGCGCACCATGCGCAAGCTGCTGGACAACATGGGCGTGGCCAGCGAGACCCATGGCGAGCGCGGCGGCATCAGCTTTGTCGCGCACGATGCGCTCAGCCCCGAGGCACCCTACGAGCTGGTGAAGACCATGCGTGCCTCGGTGCTGGCGCTGGGGCCGCTGTTGGCGCGCTTTGGCGAGGCCACGGTGTCGCTGCCCGGCGGCTGCGCCATAGGCTCGCGCCCGGTGGACCAGCACATCAAGGGCCTACAGGCCATGGGCGCGCAGATCACGGTCGAGCATGGCTACATGATCGCCAAGCTGCCGCCGGGGCAAAGCCGCCTCAGGGGCGCGCGCATCTCCACCGACATGATCACCGTCACCGGCACCGAGAACCTGCTGATGGCGGCCACGCTGGCCGAGGGCGAGACGGTGCTGCAGAACGCCGCCCAGGAGCCCGAGGTGACCGACCTGGCCGAAATGCTGATCAAGATGGGCGCGAAGATCGAGGGCCATGGCACCAGCCGCATCAGCATCCAGGGCGTGGATCGGCTGCACGGCTGCACGCACCAGGTGGTGGCCGACCGCATCGAGGCCGGCACCTTTTTGTGCGCCGTGGCCGCCACCGGCGGCGACGCCTTTTTGCGCCACGCCCGTGCCGACCATCTGGATGCCGTGATCGACAAGCTGCTGGAGGCCGGCGTGCAGGTCACCGCCGAGGACGGCGGCATGCGCGTGCGCAGCCCTGGCGGCGCGCTGCTGAAGGCGCAGAGCTTTCGCACCACCGAATACCCCGGCTTTCCGACCGACATGCAGGCGCAGTTCATGGCCCTGAACGTGCTGGCCCAGGGCACGTCCACGGTCACCGAGACCATCTTTGAAAACCGCTTCATGCATGTCAATGAGCTCTCGCGCCTGGGCGCGCATATCGCCATTGACGGGCGCGAGGCCACGGTGACCGGCGGCGCCCAGCTGTCTGGCGCCACCGTCATGGCCACCGACCTGCGCGCCTCGGCCAGCCTGGTGATTGCCGGCCTGGTGGCCAGCGGCGAGACCCTGGTTGACCGCATCTACCACCTGGACCGTGGCTACGACCGCATGGAGGACAAGCTGCGCGGCCTGGGTGCCGACATCGAAAGACTCTCCACATGAGCATGATCACCCTGGCCCTGTCCAAGGGCCGCATCTTTGACGAGACCCTGCCGCTGCTGGCCGCCGCCGGCATCACAGTGACGGAAGACCCGGAGAAGTCGCGCAAGCTCATTCTGGCCACCAACCAGCCCCATGTGCGCGTGGTGCTGGTGCGCGCCAGCGACGTGCCGACCTACGTCGAATACGGCGGAGCCGACCTGGGCGTGGCCGGCAAGGACTCGCTCATCGAGCATGGCGGCCAGGGGCTGTTTCGCCCGCTGGACCTGCAGATTGCCAAGTGCCGCGTCAGCGTGGCGGTGCGCAATGGCTTTGATTACCAGGAGGCCGTCACCCAGGGCTCGCGCCTGAAGGTGGCCACCAAGTACACCAGCATCGCGCGCGACTTCTTCTCGGCCAAGGGCGTGCATGTGGACATGATCAAGCTCTACGGCAGCATGGAGCTGGCGCCGCTGACCGGCATGGCGGACGCCATCGTCGATCTGGTCTCCACCGGCAACACGCTCAAGGCGAACGACCTGGTCGAGGTCGAGCACATCATGGACATCAGCAGCCACCTGGTGGTGAACCAGGCCGCGCTGAAATTAAAGCAAGCCGGACTCAAGCCCATCATCGACGCCTTTGCCTCTGCCGTGCCCCAGGATTGATCAGGTTTACTATGCAATTCGTAGCTGCTCCCGCACGCTTGTCAACCGCTTCAGCCACTTTTGAGGCTGATTTTGCAGCCCGCCTGCACTGGTCGGCCGAGCAGGACGCCGCCATCGAGGAGCGTGTCGCCGCCATCCTGGCCGACGTGCAGACACGCGGCGACGCGGCGGTGCTCGAATACACCCAGCGCTTTGACGGCGTGCAGGCACAGAGCATGGCCGCGCTGGAGCTGAGCCAGGCCGAATTGAAAGCCGCCTACGACAGCCTGCCGGCCGAGCAAAAAGACGCGCTGACGGCCGCCGCCGCCCGCGTGCGCAGCTACCACGAGGCGCAGAAAAAAGCCTGCGGCGAGAGCTGGAGCTACCGCGACCAGGACGGCACGCTGTTGGGCCAGAAGGTCACCCCACTCGACCGCGTCGGCATCTACGTGCCCGGCGGCAAGGCCGCCTACCCCAGCAGCGTGCTGATGAACGCCATCCCGGCGCATGTGGCGGGCGTGCCCGAGATCATCATGGTCGTGCCCACGCCGCGCGGCGAGAAGAACCCGCTGGTGCTGGCCGCCGCCTACGTCGCGGGCGTGACGCGCGGCTTTACCGTGGGCGGCGCGCAGGCCGTCGCCGCGCTGGCCTACGGCACGGCCACCATCCCCAAGGTGGACAAAATCACCGGCCCCGGCAACGCCTACGTCGCCAGCGCCAAGAAGCGCGTCTTTGGCCAGGTCGGCATAGACATGATCGCCGGCCCGTCAGAAATTCTGGTGCTGGCCGACGGCACAACGCCCGCCGACTGGGTGGCCATGGATTTGTTCAGCCAGGCCGAGCACGACGAGCTGGCGCAGGCCATCCTGCTGTGCCCCGATGCCGACTACATCGCCGCCGTGCAGGCCGCCATCGAGCGCCTCTTGCCCGAAATGCCGCGCGCCGAGATCATCGCCAAATCCTTGGCCGGCCGCGGCGCGCTGATCCACACGCGCAGCATGGAAGAGGCCTGCGAAATATCCAACCGCATCGCGCCGGAACACCTGGAAGTCTCCAGCCGCGAGCCGCAGCGCTGGGAGCCGCTGCTAAGGCATGCCGGCGCCATCTTCCTGGGCGCCTACACCAGCGAATCGCTGGGCGACTACTGCGCCGGGCCCAATCATGTGCTGCCCACTAGCGGCACGGCGCGTTTTTCCTCCCCCCTGGGCGTGTACGACTTCCAAAAGCGCAGCAGCCTGATCGAGGTGAGTGAAGCCGGCGCCCAGGTGCTGGGCCGCATCGCCAGCGTGCTGGCGCGCGGCGAGGGTCTACAGGGACACGCAAGGGCGGCGGAGATGCGGCTGAAATAAGCCCGCGCCCCGATCACGCGCCGCCCCGCAGCACGCCGGCCAGGTCGGCCAGGCCGATGGCCTGCGCGCCGTGGCGCAGCGGAAAGCGCTCCGTGCCCGGGTACACCACCCAGCGCTGCTGCACGCTCAAATCCTGGCAGGCCTGGCCAAAGCCGCGCTCCAGTGACGGGGCGCTGGAGCGTTTGATTTCTATGGCCATTTGCGGCTGGCCGCCGCGTTCTATCAGCAGATCGATTTCGGCCCCTTCGTGCGTGCGGTAAAACCACGCGCGGCTACCGGCGGGCAGGCTGTGCACCAGGGTTTCGATGGCCAGGCCTTCAAAGCTGGCGCCCGCCACCGGGTGGCCGAGCACGGCGTCCAGCGTCTCCAGGCCCAGCAGGGCATGGACCAGCCCGCTGTCGCGCACATAGACCTTGGGCGCCTTGACCAGGCGCTTGCCCGCGTTGGTGGACCAGGGGCTCAGGCGGCGCACCAGTTGCAGATCGACCAGCAGATCGACATAGCGCACCACGGTGGGCGCGCTCACCCCCAGGCTGGCGGCCAATTGCGACTGGTTGAGCAGCCCGCCCTGCTGGTGCGCCAGCATGGTCCATAAGCGCTCCAGAGCCTGGGCGGGCATGCGCGGCGCGAACATGGGGACGTCGCGCTCCAGGTAAGAGCGGATGAAATCCTGGCGCCAGGTAAAGCTCAGGCCGTCGCTGGCGGCCAGCAGGCTGTCGGGAAAACCGCCCCGGCTCCACAGCACATCGGTGGGCAGGCCATGGGCCGTGGCCTCTGGGGCATTGACGGGCGCCATCTCCAGATAGGCCACGCGCCCGGCCAGGCTCTCGCTGGACTGGCGCATCAAATCCAGCGCGGCCGAGCCCAGCAGCAAGAAATGCCCAAAACGCTGGCCCGCCGCGCGGCGCTCGTCGATCAGGCCGCGCAGCACGGCAAAGATTTCCGGGGCGCGGTGGATTTCGTCAATGACCACCAGCTTGGGCGCCTGCATGCGCAGATAGGCCTCGGCATCGTCCAGGCGCCGGCGATCGGAGGGTAGCTCCAGATCCAGATAGGTGGCACCCTGCGGCCAGCTGGCGGCCAGGCGCCGGGCCAGCGTGGTCTTGCCCACCTGGCGCGGCCCCAGCAGCACCACGGCAGGCGCGGCGTGGCGCAGCCGGTCGGCGACCAGGGGTTCGATATGGCGTGTGATGTCCAATGGCTGCATTCACGAAAATTATACGTGTGACGTTTAATTTTCGTGGTTGCATTGCTGGGTTGGTATGGGTTGCCAAGTGGGCGAAACCATGTTCAGCCGCCACTATCATGGCGCTCGGGCGCCAATATCTACTAGCGCGAAGGAATTTGTTGCATGGCTGGATGGACGTTTCAAACCAATCCGTTTTACCTGCACAAGCTGCTGGAAGACTGTCACAGCGGTGCCTTGCAGCTACCCGACTTCCAGCGCAGCTGGGTGTGGGACGAGGAGCGCATCAAGAGCCTGATCGCCTCGGTGTTGCGGGCGTTTCCGGTGGGGGCGTTGACGACACGGCATTCATCCTGCTGATCAGGCAGTGGAGCCATGGAAAGTGGTATGCCGCATTTGCTGCTGACGACCTTTGCCGGCCATGCTGATGTAACGGTACCAGGTCTGACAACTGCAGCGTGTCGTGTTCCGATACGGTTTGACCCACAAGCGCTGCGGCTGGAGGCGTTCCTGCCCGCCACAGATCCAGTTTGTCGCGCATTGGTGGATGAGCGGAGGTCTGTCGCCATTCACCTGTGCAATGTGGTGCTTGGCGACCCGGCAGCCACGGTGCAGCTACGAGCGCAGGAGTTGCGGCTGTACCGCAACAACCCGCTGTCCGAATGGCCCGAGTGGAGCGGACTACCTGCTTGCGAACTGGAGCCCGAGGCCAGAGAAACGCGGCGCCTGGAGTTGGCGCCGTCGGCGCAGCAGCTTGAGTTCATTGCGGATGATGAGCTTTCTCGCGCACATCCTTTTCAGGTCTATTTCGGCGGAGCATTGGCAGGTTTGCGCGCACCGCTTCCCTTGGAGCGCACAGCCGACACGCCCGCTGTTTCCTTTTGCTGCAACCACCCGCAATCCGGCGTGTTGTGCGCATTCGGGGAAGAAGATTTTTTTTCGCTGGAGCCGCGCATCCACGCGGCATGGATGCTGATCCATGGACGCAGGCTTGCGCCCGTGTTGCAGATTCAGGGGCGCAAGATTGGTTTCTTTGGCCACACTGCATGCAGAAAACCGTCGTACCTGCCATTGGGCAATGGCTGGGGCTCTGCATTGCCCGACAGTGTCATGCGCGGTTTTGTGGACATGGAGAGGGACCGTTTCAGCAAGGCGTACCTGGCATTGAAATATTTCCTTGATGGGAAACAGGCGGATGCTTCGCTGGAAGCGCGCTACATGCTCTTGATGAATTGTGTTGAGGCCATGGATGGTGTGTGGCAACTCACAGAGAGCACCACGGCGGCGCTGCTGGGTGTCTCTGACGCTGCTGCCTTTTTATTCAATGGCATGCGCAACAAGCTGGTGCATGGGCACGGCAGCTATGCGCAAGCGTTTGCTGCGCTTGGCAAGGACAAACTGGACAGCCGCCAGCCGCAAATGGAGCCGGAGCTTGCGGGTTGCATTCAGGAGCAACAGCTTGACTTCGTTCAATTGTGGTTCAGGCTGTGCGAGCGGCTGGATGCGTTCTGGTGCGCTTATCTCGGCGTCCCCGCAGATATGGTGCAGGACAGGTACTCACCAGTCACGCTGATGCCTGCGGTGGATTTGCCCGCGCTGGATCGTGTGATCAAGCAGTGCCAGAACACAGGCAACAACTCGGACAAGGAGTCGCCAGAAATGGAGGAGCTTAGGCGGCAGATCCTGCAGCTGAAACAGAAGAACGATGATCTGAAGGAAAAGCTCAAGGAGCAGGGGCAAGCATATGCACGGCTGAAGAGCGAGCTGGGGTCGAATGATTGATTCTTAAAATCAACACGAAATTCGTGCAACACGAACTTCGTGTACGATGGAGGTATGAAAAACCTCACCATCACCGTTGAAGACAGCGTGCTCGAATGGGCGCGCATCGAGGCGGCGCGCCGGGGCACCAGCGTCTCGCGCATGGTGGGCGACTTCATGGCCGAGATGATGCAGCGTGAGGACGCCTACGAGCGTGCCTACCTGGCCTGGCGCACGGATGAGCGCAGCTGGCAAGCCCAGGTTGCAGCAAAGTCAATAGCGCGTCGCGCAAGCGCAGCAAGGACTAGCGGCCAAAATAACCAAAAAACCGCGGAGGGCGCATGAACCCGGTGTTCGTCGATACCTCGGTGCTCATCGCGGCCGAGGACACGGCCGGCGGCGCGCTCTACCAGGCCTGCCTGGACTGGCTGGATCTGCTCTGGCGCACGCGCAGCGGCCGCACCGGATGCCAGGCGCTGGTGGAGTTCTACGACCAGGTGACGGCCGCGCCCCAACCGCTGCCGCGCGGCGACGCCCGCGCCGCCATGCGCCGCTACCAGACCTGGACGCCCTGGAAGACCGACGCCGCGACGCTGGAGACCGCCTGGGCCATCGAAGCGCGCCATGCGCTCGCCTTTGGCGACTGCTTGCAGCTCGCCTGCGCCCAGCACAGCGGCTGCGCGGCCATGCTCACCCTGGCCCTGCCGCATGGCGCGGTGTTTGCCGGCGTGGCCGTGTGGCACCCGCTGCAACAGGCCTTGCCCGCATTGGAGAAAGACCCGCAATGAACGAAATTTCCACCCCCTTGCAGCAGGCGGCGCTGGCGCGCATACGCCCGGATGTGCGCGCCATGCACGCCTATGTGGTGCAGGGCGCCGACGGCATGCTGAAGATGGACGCCATGGAGAACCCCTTTGCCCTGCCGCCCGCGCTGCAGGCGCAGCTGGGCCAGCGCCTGGGCGCCCTGGCGCTGAACCGCTATCCCGGCCCGCGCGGCGACGAGCTGCGCGCCGCGCTGGCGCGCCACGCCGGCATGCCCGAGGGCTGCGCGCTGATGCTGGGCAATGGCTCGGACGAGCTCATCAGCCTGCTGGCCCTGGCCTGCGCCCAGAGCGGCGCCACGGTGCTGGCGCCGGTGCCGGGCTTTGTGATGTATGCCATGAGCGCCCAGTTGCAGGGCCTGTCCTTCGTCGGCGTGCCGCTCACGGCGGACTTTGCGCTGGATGAATCCGCCATGCTGGGGGCGATTGCCCAGCACCGCCCGGCCATCACCTTCATCGCCTACCCCAACAACCCCACGGCCACGCTGTGGGACGAGGGCGCGGTGCAGCGCATCGTGGACGCCGTGGGCGCCCAGGGTGGCATCGTGGTCATGGACGAGGCCTACCAGCCCTTTGCCAGCCGCAGCTGGATAGAGCGCATGCGGGCCGAGCCGGCGCGCAACGGCCATGTGCTGTTGATGCGCACCTTGAGCAAATTTGGCCTGGCGGGTGTGCGTCTGGGTTACCTGATAGGCCCGAGGCAGCTCGTGGCCGAGGTGGACAAGGTGCGCCCGCCCTACAACATCAGCGTCTTGAACTGCGAGGCGGCGCTGTTCGCCCTGGAGCATGCCGAGGTCTTCGCCGCCCAGGCCGCCGAGATCCGCGCCGAACGCGAGCGCATCGTGCCGCTGTTGCGTGCCATGCCCGGCGTGCAAAAAGTGTGGGACAGCCAGGCCAACATGGTGCTGCTGCGCGTGCGCGATGCGGCCAGCGCCTTCGAGGGCATGAAGGCGCGCAAGGTTCTCGTCAAGAACGTTTCTACAATGCATTTCCTGCTGGCGAACTGCCTGCGTCTGACGGTGGGCAGCCCTGCCGACAATGCCCAGATGCTGGCGGCGCTTGAGGCCTCCCTATGACTTCTTCCGCACTTGTACCCTCCAACCCCGAACCTGGCGCCGAGCGCATCGCCGAGGTCAGCCGCAACACGGCCGAGACGCGCATCAGCGTGCGCGTCAACCTTGACGGCACGGGCGCCGCCCACTTGCACACGGGCATTGGCTTCTTCGACCACATGCTGGACCAGATCGCGCGCCACGGCCTGATTGACATCGACGTGGACTGCGATGGCGACCTGCACATCGACGGCCACCACACGGTCGAAGACGTGGGCATCACCCTGGGCCAGGCCTTTGCCCGCGCCGTGGGCGACAAGAAGGGCATACGCCGCTACGGCCATGCCTATGTGCCGCTGGACGAGGCGCTGTCGCGCGTGGTGGTCGATTTCTCCGGCCGCCCGGGCCTGCACCTGCACATTCCGTTCACGGCGGCCAGCATCGGCGGCTTCGACACCCAGCTCACCTACGAGTTCTTCCAGGGTTTTGTGAACCACGCGGGCGTGACGCTGCACATCGACAACCTGAAGGGCATCAACGCCCACCACCAGTGCGAGACGGTGTTCAAGGCCTTCGCACGCGCGCTGCGCGATGCCTTGGCGCGCGATCCGCGCGCGGCGGGCGTCATACCGTCCACCAAGGGTTCCTTGTAAAAATTCAAGTCAAAATGGCCTGTAACGCTTATCTATCAAGCGCAAACAGCTATGAATAATATAGTAAAAACCGTGGCTATCGTGGACTACGGCATGGGCAATCTGCGCTCCGTCTCCCAGGCCGTGCAGGCCGCGGCCCAGGGCAGCGGCTGGCATGTCGCCGTCACCGCCGATCCTGATGTGGTGCACGCCGCCGCCCGCGTGGTGCTGCCCGGCCAGGGCGCCATGCCCGACTGCATGCGCGAGCTGCGCGAATCCGGCCTGCTCGAATCGGTGCTGGAGGCCGCGGCCACCAAGCCGCTGTTCGGCGTCTGCGTGGGCATGCAGATGCTGCTGGACCACAGCGCCGAGGGCGACGTCGCCGGCCTGGGCCTGATCCCGGGCGAGGTGCTCAAGTTCGACCTGGCCGGCCGCACCCAGGCCGACGGCAGCCGCTTCAAGGTGCCGCAGATGGGCTGGAACCGCGTGCGTCAGATGCGCCATGGCGGCCAGCTGCATGCCATGTGGGCCGGCGTGCCGGACGACAGCTACTTCTACTTTGTGCACAGCTTCTACGCGCGCCCGGCCAACCCGGCGCATTGCGCGGGCCAGGCCGACTACGGCGCGCCCTTTGCCGCGGCCATCGCGCGCGATAATATTTTTGCCACCCAGTTCCACCCGGAAAAGAGTGCCGAACATGGGTTGGCGCTGTACCGCAACTTCCTGCACTGGAAGCCCTGACTGACTGGTGGTGCGTTGTGGGTTGAGCGTTTTGCGATACCCACATTGCATATCGCTCAACCTTCAACGCTCAACGCTCAATCTCTCCCAGACCATGCTGCTCATCCCCGCCATCGACCTCAAGGACGGCCACTGCGTACGCCTCAAGCAAGGTGACATGGACCAATCGACCACCTTTGGCGAAGACCCCGCCGCCATGGCGCGCAAATGGCTGGATGCCGGCGCACGCCGCCTGCACCTGGTGGACCTGAACGGCGCCTTTGCCGGCCAGCCCAAGAACAAGGCCGCCATCAAGTCCATCCTGGCCGAGGTGGGCGCGGACATCCCGGTGCAGCTGGGCGGCGGCATACGCGACCTGGACACGATTGAGCGCTACATCGATGCCGGGCTGGAGTACGTCATCATCGGCACCGCTGCGGTGAAGAACCCGGGCTTTCTGAAGGACGCCTGCAGCGCCTTTGCCGGCCACATCATCGTCGGCCTGGACGCCAAGGACGGCAAGGTGGCGACCGATGGCTGGAGCAAGCTGACCGGCCACGACGTCGTCGATATGGCGAAGAAGTTCGAGGACTGGGGCGTCGAATCCATCATCTACACCGACATCGGCCGCGACGGCATGCTCTCGGGCATCAACATCGAGGCCACGGTGCGGCTGGCGCAGGCGCTGTCCATCCCCGTCATCGCCTCGGGCGGCCTGGCCGGCATCGCTGACATCGAGAAACTCTGCGAGGTCGAGATCGAGGGGGTGGAGGGTGTCATCTGCGGGCGCGCCATCTACTCGGGCGATCTGGACTTTGCCTCCGCCCAGGCGCGCGCCGACGAATTGGCCGGGGCCTGATGCGTCAGCAGCTCGGCAGGGCGCGGCCCCTGTTGAGCGCATCCACCGTGTCCAGCATCACAGTCCAGTAACGGGGCAGCGCCGCCCACGGGTTCCCGGTGTTGCTTGCGTAGTCGTAGTGCAGGTCGGTGGCGCTTTCGGCCTGCGAATTTGCGGTTTCCAGTAGAAATCAAAAAACTCTCAGTCTCTGAGTCAGCAGTCACCTTCGGCGTGGCAGTGACGGGAGTTGACAGCCGCGTCAGCGACAATATTCGCGAGTAGTGCAACCCAAGGAGGGTGTTTTGATCCTGGTGACCGGAGGCGCGGGCTATATCGGTTCGCATATGTGTGTGGCGCTGGCGCAGGCGAACGAGCCCTGTCTAGTGCTGGACAACTTCAGCAACAGCCGGCCCTCGGTGCTGGAGCGCATCGGGCGCATCACCGGGCGCGCACCGGATCATGTCCAGGGCGATATCGGCGATGCGTCATTGTTGGATCAGTTGTTTGCGCGCCACAAAATCACCGCCGTCATCCATTTCGCCGCGCTCAAGGCGGTGGGCGAGTCGGTGCGCGAGCCGCTGCGCTACTACGAGAACAACGTCGCCGGTACCGTGACCCTGCTGCAGGCCATGCAGCGGGCCGGTGTGCGCCAGCTGGTGTTCTCGTCCTCGGCCACGGTGTATGGCGACCCCGCCAGCCTGCCCATTCGCGAGGACTTTCCGCTCTCGGCCACCAACCCCTATGGCTGGAGCAAGCTGATGATGGAGCAGATGCTGGCCGACCTGGACGCCAGCGAGCCAGGCCAGTGGCGCATTGCGCGCCTGCGCTACTTCAACCCCGTGGGCGCGCACGAGAGCGGTCTGATCGGAGAAGACCCGCAGGGCGTGCCCAACAACCTCCTGCCCTATGTGGCGCAGGTGGCCAGCGGCCAGCGCGAGTTCCTGAACGTCTGGGGCAATGACTACTCCACGCCCGACGGCACGGGCCAGCGCGACTACATCCATGTCTGCGACCTGGCCGAGGGCCATGTGGCGGCGCTGCGCTACCTGCGCCAGCACCCGGGCCTGCTGACGGTGAACCTGGGCACGGGCCGGCCGGTGTCGGTGCTGGAGATGGTGCGCGGCTTCGAGGCCGCCAGCGGCCGCCCGGTGCGCTACCAGATCGGGCCGCGCCGCGCCGGCGACGTGGCCGCCTGCTGGGCCGACCCCGGCCTGGCAGAGCGCCTCTTGGGCTGGCGCGCCCGGCGCGATGTGCAGGCCATGTGCCAGGACGCCTGGCGCTGGCAGGACGGCGTGGCGCGTCAGCTGCAGGGCGCCTGAGTCGTGCTATCTTGCCCGCCCCAGTCGTGAAACCATTGCCATGCTTGCCAAACGCATCATTCCCTGCCTGGACGTGACCGGTGGTCGCGTCGTCAAGGGCGTCAACTTTGTCGAACTGCGCGACGCCGGCGACCCGGTGGAGATCGCCGCGCGCTACAACGAGCAGGGCGCTGACGAGCTCACCTTCCTCGACATCACCGCCACCAGCGACGGGCGCGACCTGATCCTGCCCATCATCGAGGCCGTGGCCAGCCAGGTCTTCATTCCGCTCACGGTGGGTGGCGGCGTGCGCACCGTGCAGGATGTGCGGCGCCTCTTGAACGCCGGGGCGGACAAGACCAGCTTCAACTCGGCCGCCATCGCCAACCCCGAGGTCATCAACCAGGCGAGCGACAAATACGGCGCGCAGTGCATCGTGGTGGCCATAGACGCCAAGCGCCGCCAGGGTCAGGACCTGGCCGAGCGCGGCGCGGGCTGGGACGTGTACAGCCACGGCGGGCGCCAGAACACCGGGCTGGACGCCGTGCGCTGGGCCGTGGACATGGCGCGCCGCGGCGCGGGCGAGATCCTCTTGACCAGCATGGACCGCGACGGCACCAAGAGCGGCTTTGACCTGCAGCTGACGCGCGCCGTGAGCGACGCCGTCGATGTGCCCGTGATCGCCTCGGGCGGCGTGGGCAACCTGGATCACCTGGCCGATGGCGTGAGCATCGGCGGGGCCGATGCCGTGCTGGCGGCGAGCATCTTTCACTACGGCGAGTTCACCGTGCGCCAGGCCAAGGAGCATATGCACGCGCGCGGCATTCCCGTGCGGCTTTAAACTATTCCAATGAAATATGGCTGTAGCACTTATGTATCAAGCGCAAACAGCTATAAAAATAATAGTAATACTGGTGCCGTGCCAAAGCACGACAATGGCGTCATGAACTGGCTTGATCAAGTGAAATGGGACGCGCAGGGTCTGGTGCCCGTGATTGCGCAGGAGGCCGCCACCGGGGACGTGTTGATGTTCGCCTGGATGAACCGCGAGGCGCTGGCGAAGACGGCCGAGCTGGGCCGCGCGGTGTACTACAGCCGCTCGCGTGGCCGGCTGTGGTTCAAGGGTGAGGA
Source organism: Alicycliphilus sp. (assembly GCA_018054745.1). GTDB lineage: Bacteria > Pseudomonadota > Gammaproteobacteria > Burkholderiales > Burkholderiaceae_C > Alicycliphilus > Alicycliphilus limosus. Next base: position 23,978 of record JAGPIX010000010.1, on the reverse strand, counting down.
GTCGGGCCATGTGCAGCAGGTGCACGAGATGCGCCTCGATTGCGACAACGACGTGGTGCTGCTCAAGGTCACGCAGCTGGGCCATGAGCCTGGCATCGCCTGCCACACCGGGCGGCACAGCTGCTTCTTCAGTGTCCTCAAGGACGGTGCCTGGCAGGCCGTCGATCCGGTCTTGAAAGACCCCGAGTCCATCTACAAGTAAAGCCCATGTCCAGCACTGACTCCCTCGCCCGCCTGGCCGCCGTGATCGAGAGCCGCAAGAGCGCCAATGGCGGCGACCCGCAGGCCAGCTATGTCGCGCGCCTGCTGCACAAGGGGCCCGATGCCTTCCTGAAGAAGATCGGCGAGGAGGCCACAGAGGTGGTCATGGCCGCCAAGGACGTGGATCACGGCGCCGCACCCGCCAAGCTGGTGTATGAGGTGGCCGACCTGTGGTTTCACTCCATGATTGCCCTGGCCCACTACGGCCTCGCCCCGGCCGACGTGATCGCCGAGCTCGAGCGCCGCGAGGGCACGAGCGGCATCGAGGAAAAGGCGCTGCGCAAGGTGGCGGGCCGCGCCCTGGAAGAAGGAGAGGCACCGTGAGCAACGACATCATCGACATGGAGCCCGACGAGCGGGCGGAGAGCCTCAAGACCATAGGCTGGGTGAGCTACATCCTGCACCTGATCGTGGCCGTGGGCGCCGTCATGCCCGGCGCCCAGCCCGGCGTGGCGCTGCTCATCATCGCGCTGGTCATCGACCTGGTGAAAAAGGGCGATGCCGAGGGGACCTGGCAGGCCAGTCATTTCTCCTGGCGCATCAGCACCGTGCTCTGGGCCGGCGTGCTGTATGTGGTGACGGCGCCGCTGTGGCTGTTCTTCGTGTTCCCGGGCTGGGTGGCCTGGGGGTTGATCTCGATATGGTTCCTGTACCGCATCGTGCGCGGCATGGTGGCCATGAACAAGGGCCAGGCCATCGATGTCTGAAGTCGCAGCCACGCCACCGCTGAATCTGGCGCTGCAGGGCGGCGGCTCGCATGGGGCGCTGACCTGGGGCGTGCTGGACGCGCTGCTTGAAGACGGCGGTTTTACCTTCGAGGGCATCAGCGGTACCAGCGCCGGCGCCATGAATGCCGTGGCCCTGGCCCATGGCTTTGCCCAGGCAGCGTTGCAGCACAAGGATGCCCATGAGGCGCACCAGGCCGGCTGCGCCCTCGCGCGCCAGACGCTCGCGCAGCTGTGGGAAGGCGTGGGCACCATGGGCAGCCTGCTGTGGGGCGTGCCGCTGCAGGGCAACCCGTTCCTGGGCATGCTGAGCCAGTGGCTCTCGCCCTACCAGACCAATCCGCTGGGCATCAACCCGCTGCGCGGCCTGCTCGAGCGCGTGGTGGACTTCGACGCCCTGTGCCATGCGCGCCATGCGCTGGTGCCCAAGGTGTTCGTCTGCGCCACCAATGTGCGCACGGGACGCGGCGAGATCTTCTCGGGCGCGCGCCTGTCGGCCGACGCCGTCATGGCCTCGGCCTGCCTGCCGCTTTTGTTCAAGGCGGTGCAGATCGATGGCGAGCATTACTGGGATGGCGGCTTCTCCGGCAACCCGGCGCTGTACCCGCTGATCTACCAGACGCAATGCGCCGACGTGCTGCTGGTGCAGATCAACCCGATAGAACACCCTGACCTGCCCGATACCGCGCCGGAGATCATGGAGCGCATGAACGAGGTCACCTTCAACGCCAGCCTGCTGGGCGAGTTGCGCGCCATCGACTTCGTGCGCCGCCTGCTGGCCGAGGGGCGGCTCGATCCCCAGCACTACAAGAGCATGCGCATGCACCGCATCGATGGCGGCCGCGTGCTGGCGCCGTTTGGCGACGCCAGCAAGTCACGCGCCGACATGGCCTTTGTGCGCCAGCTGTTCGAGCTGGGGCGCACCCAGGGCAAGCAATGGCTGCGACGCCACCGCCGCGACGTGGGCGTGCAGCACACATTGCATTTGACCGACAATCACTGACTGTTTTCGCTGCTTTGCTTCATAGCCGCTCCATGCACGACCCCAACTGCCTTTTCTGCAAGATCATTGCCGGCCAGATCCCGTCGAAGAAGGTCTACGAGGACGAACAGGTCTTCGCCTTTCATGACATACACCCCTGGGCGCCGGTGCATTTCCTCATCGTGCCCAAGCTGCACCTGCCTTCCATGGCGTCCGCCACGCCCGAGCATGCCGGCCTGCTCGGCCACATGATGCTGCTGGCCCCCAGACTGGCCATCGAGCAGGGCTGCAACCCCTATCCGGACGGGGGCTACCGCATCGTGGTGAACACCGGCACCGAGGGCGGCCAGGAGGTGCACCACCTGCACATGCATGTGATCGGTGGCCCGCGCCCCTGGTTGCGCGGTTGACCTGCAGCACAGGGCAGCCGCAAGGGTTAAGCCGGTTGCGACTGGGGCGGGTCTAAAATGTGAGGCATTCGTTAGGAGATTTCCATGGGTTCGTTTTCCATTTGGCACTGGCTCATCGTGCTGCTGATCGTGGTCATGGTGTTCGGCACCAAGAAGCTCAAGAACATTGGCTCCGACCTGGGCGGCGCCGTGAAGGGCTTCAAGGACGGCATGAAGGAGGGCGCCAGCAGTGATGAGCAGGCGGGTGCCAACGCGCCTGCCGGCCAGGTCACCAACACCACGGCCGCCGACAAGACCACCATCGACGTGCAAGCCAAGCAAAAGAGCTGAGCGCGCCGGCTGAGCGTTTTTCATGATCGACATTGGCCTGTCCAAGATGGCGCTGATAGGCGCCGTGGCTCTCATCGTCATTGGCCCGGAGAAGCTGCCGCGCGTGGCGCGCACCGTCGGCACCCTGCTGGGTAAGGCGCAGCGCTATGTGTCCGACGTCAAGGCCGAGGTCAACCGCTCCATGGAGCTCGACGAGCTGCGCAAGATGAAGGATACGGTGGAGGGTGCCGCGCGCGACGTGGAGCAATCCATACAGACCAGCGCCAGCGACTTCCAGAAGGACATGGAAAGCAGCCTGGGTGAAGACTTCGCCCCGCTGGGCGAGCCATCCGGCGCGCAAGAGCTGTCCTCCGTGGTTCCTGCCTACAAGCACCCGGGCAAGAACTGGCGCCTCAAGCGCGGCGCCATGCCCCAGTGGTACAAGGCGCGTGCCGGTGTGCGCACCAAGGCCCAGTCGGGTGCGGCGCGCGTGGCGCGCTTTCGGCCCCAAAAATTCCATTGACCCCCTTTGAATGGCTGCACCGCCCGTCGTGCAGCCTGGGCCGGCGCCAAGCCGACCACCTGCCCCGCCATGCCTGAAACACCGAACCCTGAAGACGAACTCGCCGGTACCGAGCAGCCCTTCGTGCAGCACCTGATGGAGCTGCGCGACCGCCTGGTCAAGGCCATGATCGCCATCGGGGTTGTCGCCGCCGCGCTGTTCTTCTACCCCGGCCCGGGCCAGCTCTACGACCTGCTGGCCGCGCCGCTGGTGGCGCACCTGCCCCAGGGCGCCACCATGATCGCCACCTCGGTGATCTCGCCCTTCATGGTGCCCTTGAAGATTCTGCTGATGTCGGCCTTTCTGATCGCTCTGCCCTTTGTGCTATGGCAGGTCTGGGCCTTTGTTGCGCCGGGTCTGTATGCGCATGAGAAGCGCCTGGTGCTGCCGCTGGTCGTCTCCAGCACCGTGCTGTTCTTCATCGGCGTGGCGTTTTGCTACTTTTTCGTCTTTGGCCAGGTGTTCAGCTTCATCCAGGGCTTTGCGCCCAAGAGCATCACCGCCGCGCCAGACATCGAAGCCTACCTGGGCTTTGTCATGACCATGTTCCTGGCCTTCGGCCTGGCGTTCGAGGTACCCATTGCCGTGGTCGTGCTGGCGCGCATGGGCGTGGTCAGCGTGGAAAAGCTCAAGAGCTTTCGCGGCTACTTCATCGTCGTCGCCTTCGTGATCGCCGCCATCGTCACGCCGCCCGACGTAGTGTCGCAGCTGGCGCTGGCGATTCCCATGTGCCTGCTGTACGAGGTGGGCATCTGGGCGGCGCAGGTCTTCATCCGCCACACGCAGGCGCCCGAGGAATCGCAGGAGTCCACCTCCTGATATTGATGAAAATAGCTGTTTGCGCCCGCACATCAAGCGCATGCAGCTATTAATTTAATAGTAAATTTCAGCGGCGCTGCTGCATGCGCGGGCGCGTGCCCGGCACCACCGACAGCTCCAGCTGCCTGTCGCCGCGCTGCAGCTCGAAGCTGGCGGCCTTGCCCGGCTGCAGGCCGGCCACGGCGGTGAGCAGTTGCGAGACATTGTCGGTGGGCTTGCCGGCCACGCTCAGGATCACGTCGCCGGGGCGTATGCCGCCTTGCGCCGCGGGCGCGCCCTGCAACACGCCGGTGATGATCACGCCCCGCGTGGCCTGCACGCCAAAGGTCTGGGCCAGCTCCGGTGACAGCTCGCCCGGCTCCACGCCTATCCAGCCGCGCGTCACCTGACCGTCACGCACGATGCCGTCGAGCACCAGCTTGGCCGTGGACACGGGGATGGCAAAGCCAATGCCCATGCTGCCGCCCGAGCGCGAGTAGATGGCGGTGTTGATGCCCATCAGGTTGCCATTCACATCCACCAGCGCGCCGCCGGAGTTGCCAGGGTTGATGGCCGCATCGGTCTGGATGAAGTTCTCGAAGGTGTTGATGCCCAGCTGGTTGCGCCCCAGCGCCGAGACGATGCCGCTGGTGACCGTCTGCCCCACGCCAAAGGGGTTGCCGATGGCCAGCACCTGGTCGCCGACGTCGAGCTTGTCCGAGTCGCCCAGCACGATCACCGGCAGCTTGTCCAGCTGAACCTTGAGCACGGCCAGGTCGGTGTCGGGGTCGGTGCCAATCACCGTGGCACTGGCGCGGCGGCTGTCGGTGAGCGTGACCTCGATCTCGTCGGCGCCCTCGACCACATGGTTGTTGGTCAGGATGTAGCCCTCGGGGCTGATGATCACGCCACTGCCCAGGCCGGTCTGCGCCTGCGCGCCCTGGTCGCCAAAGAAGAACTGGAACCAGGGGTCGTTGCTGCGCGGGTGGCGCACCTCCTTGCTGGTATTGATGCTGACTACGGCCGGCGCCGCCTTGCGCGCCGCAGCGCTGAAGCTGCCGGCCGCGGGCTGAGCGCCCGTGCTGGGTGGTGCCTCGATGAGCGAGATGCCGGCGCCGCTCATGGTCGCGCCGCGTTGCAGCCAGCCGGGCTGCAGCGTGGCGACGACGAAATAGGCGGCGGCGAGCACCGTCACGGCTTGGGAAAACAGCAACCAATAGCGTTTCATGATGCGGGGGAGGGCGGCCCTGGTGGGCAAAAGGCAATTATCGCGTGTTTGCCGCAGGCACTGGCGGTGCTTGGGCACAATCGGCGGCATGAGCATCCAGCGATCTGAATTACTGGCGCATTTCGACGCGCTGCTGCAGCCCGAGCGCTTCAAGGACTATGGCCCCAACGGCCTGCAGGTGGAGGGTGCGCAGACGATACGGCGCATCATCAGCGGCGTCACCGCCAGCCGCGCGCTGATCGATGCGGCCATAGCGGCGCGCGCCGACGCCATCTTCGTGCACCACGGCCTGTTCTGGCGTGGCATGGACGGGCGCGTCACGGGCTGGATGAAGCAGCGCCTGCAGCGCCTGCTGGCGCATGACATCAACCTGTTTGCCTACCACCTGCCGCTGGACGCCCACCCTGAGCTGGGCAACAACGCGCAGCTGGGCCGGGTGCTGGGCTGGCAGGCCGATCAACGCTTTGGCGAGCAGGATCTGGGTTTTGCCGCGCCGGCCGCATTCGCCAGCGCCGCTGAACTGGCAGCCCATGTGCAGGCGACGCTGGCCCGGGGCGTGACACTGGTGGCGCCCGAGGGCGCGCACCCCATGCGCCGCGTGGCCTGGTGTACGGGCGGGGCGCAGGGTTTTTTCGAATCGGCCATTGCCGCCGGGGCGGATGCCTTCATCACCGGCGAGATCTCCGAGCCCCAGACGCACCTGGCGCGCGAGACCGGCGTAGCCTTCATCGCCGCCGGCCACCACGCCACGGAGCGTTATGGCGCACCGGCCGTCGCGGCGCATGTGGCGCAGCAGCTGGGCCTGGAGCACCAGTTCATCGACATTGATAATCCAGCCTGATTATTTTGATAGCGTCTCACGCTTTATGGGTGGGCGCTAGAGCCTGATTTGGTATATTTTTTGATGAGCACATCTCTCCCACTGGCCATTACCCAGGGCGACCCGGCCGGCATAGGCCCGGAGATCGTCGCCAAGGCCTTTCGCGACGCACCCCGGGACATGCGTGGCTGCTTTGTCGTTGGCGACCTGGCCACGCTGCGCCGTGCCGCGGCCTGCATCGAGCGGCCGGGCGACACCAGCCTGCCGCTGGCGCGCATCGACGCCCTGCAGGATGTGGCGCTGGTGCCGCCGCGCTGCCTGCCGGTGTGGCAGCTGCCAGAGCTGGCTGGCGGCGAACGTGAGCCATGGGGCAGGGTGAGCGCCGGTGCCGGGCGCGCCGCTGCGGCCTGCGTGCTCTGGGCGGCACGGGCGGCGCTTGCCGGCCAGGTCGCGGCGCTGGTGACGGCGCCACTGCACAAGGAATCGCTGGCAGCCGCGGGCGTGCCGTTTCCGGGCCACACCGAGCTGCTGCAGGCCGAGGCGGCGCGTCATGCCGGCGTGCCCATTGCGCAGATGCCGGTGCGCATGATGCTGGCCAGCGACGAGCTGCGCACGGTGCTGGTCAGCATCCACATGTCGCTGCGCGAGGCCATTGCCGCCGTCACGCCGGACAACCTGCTGCAGACGCTGCGCATCACCCATGCTGCCCTGTCACGCAGCCTGGGACGGGCGCCGCGCATCGGGGTGGCGGGGCTCAACCCCCATGCGGGTGAGGGCGGCCTGTTTGGGCGCGAGGAGCTGGACATCATCGCCCCGGCCATTGCCCAGGCGCGCGCCGAGGGCATGGACGCCCATGGCCCCTATGCGCCCGACACCATCTTCATGCGCGCGCGCTGTACGGCCGGCAGGCCGGGCGAGTTCGACGTGGTGCTGGCCATGTACCACGACCAGGGCTTGATCCCCGTGAAATACCTGGGCGTGGACAAGGGCGTGAACGTCACCCTGGGCCTGCCCCTGGTGCGCACCAGCCCGGACCATGGCACGGCCTTTGACATCGCGGGACGGGGCGTGGCCGATGCCGCCAGCCTGATCGAGGCCGTGCGCATGGCGCGTGCGCTGGCAGGTTGAACAATCGTCAAAAAGACAAACGCCCGTGGCAATTGCGCCACGGGCGTTTGGTGCGAGCAGAAAAAAATCAGCGCTTGAGGCTGTCGCGGATCTCGCGCAGCAGCACGATGTCTTCCGGCGTGACGGCTTCGGGTACGGGCTCGGCGGGCGCCTCGCGCTTGAGGCGGTTGAACTGTTTGACCATCATGAAGATGATGAAGGCCAGGATGATGAAATTCACCGCCACGGTGATGAAGCTGCCGTAGGCAAACACCGGCACGCCGGCCTTCTTGAGCGCATCCAGCGTGCGCGCCGTGCCTTCGGGGATGCTGCCCAGCACGATGAAGAGGTTGGAGAAATCGAGCTTGCCGAACACCAGACCGACGATGGGCATGATCAGGTCGGCCACCACCGAATCCACGATCTTGCCGAATGCGGCGCCGATGATCACACCCACTGCCAGGTCAATCACATTCCCCTTGACGGCAAACTCTTTGAATTCTTTGGTGATGCTCACTTTTTACACCCTTGGATGATGTTGAAAAAAAACCGGAATCAGTCCGGATCGTCAGCTTAAGTGCGTATCGGTCGTTGGAGCAAGCTTTACCGCTCGGCTACAATTTACGGTTGACTCCATAGCGAAGCATACCGAGGAACCCCATGAGTGAAACTCCGATCGACTCGAGCAAGCGGACGTGGCTGATCGCGTCTGGCTGCGCTGGCGCGGTGGGTGGCGTGGCCACAGCCGTCCCTTTTGTGAGCAGCTTCCAGCCGTCCGAGAAGGCCAAGGCCGCCGGCGCGGCCGTCGAGGTGGACATCTCGGCCCTCAAGCCCGGTGAAAAGGTCACGGTGGAATGGCGTGGCAAGCCGGTGTGGATCATTCGCCGCACGCCCGAGCAGGTTGCCGAACTGCCCAAGCTCGACAGCCAGCTGGCCGACCCGCAGTCCAAGCGCAATCCGGCCGAGTTCACGCCGCCGTATGCGCAGAACGAGCACCGCTCGATCAAGCCCGAGATCCTGGTTGCCGTGGGTATCTGCCCGCACCTTGGCTGCTCGCCCTCCGACAGGTTCACCCCCGGCCCCCAGCCGTCGCTGCCCAATGACTGGGAGGGCGGTTTTCTGTGCCCTTGCCACGGATCGACCTTCGACATGGCCGGCCGCGTGTTCAAGAACAAGCCGTCGCCGGACAACCTGCCGGTGCCCCCGCACATGTACCTGTCGGACACCAAGCTCCTGATTGGTGAAGACAAGAAGGCCTGAGGGAGGCACTGACAAATGGCTGCTTACCGCGAATTCAAGGAAATCTCGCCCAACGCCTCGGCGACGGCGAAGACAATGAACTGGCTGGAGAACCGTTTTCCAACGGCCTTCGACGCCTACAAGGTTCACATGTCGGAGTACTACGCTCCGAAGAACTTCAACTTCTGGTACATCTTCGGCTCGCTGGCGCTGCTGGTGCTGGTGATCCAGATCGTCACCGGCATCTTCCTGGTGATGCACTACAAGCCCGACGCCGCCAAGGCCTTCGAGTCGGTCGAGTACATCATGCGCGACGTGCCCTGGGGCTGGCTGATCCGCTACATGCACTCCACCGGCGCATCGGCCTTCTTCGTCGTGGTCTACTTGCACATGTTCCGTGGCCTGCTCTACGGCTCGTACCGCAAGCCGCGCGAGCTGGTCTGGATCTTCGGCTGCGCCATCTTCCTGGCGCTGATGGCCGAGGCCTTCATGGGCTACCTGCTGCCCTGGGGCCAGATGTCGTACTGGGGCGCTCAGGTGATCGTGAACCTGTTCTCGGCCATTCCCTTCGTCGGCCCTGACCTGGCCCTCTTGATCCGTGGCGACTATGTGGTCGGTGATGCGACGTTGAACCGCTTCTTCAGCTTCCACGTCATCGCCGTGCCGCTGGTGCTCCTGGGTCTGGTCGTGGCGCACTTGCTGGCGCTGCACGATGTGGGCTCCAACAACCCCGACGGCATCGAGATCAAGGGCCCGGGCAAGCCGGTGGACGACAAGGGCCATCCCCTGGACGGCGTGCCCTTCCACCCCTACTACTCGGTGCACGACATCTTTGGTGTGTGCGTGTTCCTGTTCATCTTCTCGGCCGTGATCTTCTTCGCGCCCGAGTTCGGCGGCTACTTCCTGGAGTACAACAACTTCATCCCCGCCGACCCGCTGAAGACGCCTTCGCATATCGCCCCGGTCTGGTACTTCACGCCGTTCTATTCGATGCTGCGTGCCATCACCAGCGAGATGATGTATGCGCTGATTGCCTGCGTGGTGCTGGGTGCCGGTTTTGGCGTGTTCAAGGCTCGTCTGCCTGGCTTCGTCAAGGGTGGCATCGTGGTTGCTGCCGCTGTAGCCATCGCCCTCATGCTGGCCATCGATGCCAAGTTCTGGGGTGTGGTGGTGATGGGCGGCGCGGTCGTCATCCTGTTCTTCCTGCCCTGGCTGGACTGCAGCCCGGCGCGCTCCATCCGCTATCGCCCGAGCTGGCACAAGTGGATGTACGCCCTGTTCGTGGTCGTGTTCGTGATCCTGGCCTACCTGGGCGTGCAGGCCCCGTCGCCCGTCGGTGAGCGCGTGTCGCAGGTGGGGACGCTGTTCTATTTCGGCTTCTTCCTGCTCATGCCCTGGTGGTCGCGTCTTGGCACGCCCAAGCCCGTGCCTGACCGCGTGACGTTCAAGCCTCATTGAGCCGGAGATAACAACAATGAAGAAACTGCTTCTCTCGCTGATCGCAGCTCTGGGTTTGGCTGCTGGTGCACATGCCGCCGGCGGCGGCATGGCCTGGGACAAGGCGCCCGTCAACATCACGGATCAGGCTTCGCTGCAAAACGGCGCCAAGCTGTTCGTGAACTACTGCCTGAACTGCCACTCGGCCGCGTTCATGCGCTTCAACCGCCTGAAGGACATTGGCCTCACTGATCAGCAGATCAAGGACAACCTGCTGTTCACGACGGACAAGATTGGCGAGACCATGAAGTCGGCGATTGATCCCAAGCAGGCGTCCGAATGGTTTGGCGCCAATCCGCCGGATCTCACGGTGATCGCGCGCTCGCGCGCCGGCTCCGGCGGTTCGGGTGCGGACTATCTCTACACCTTCCTGCGCACCTTCTACCGCGACGACACCAAGGCCACCGGCTGGAACAACCTGGTCTTCCCCAGCGTCGGCATGCCGCACGCGCTGTGGCAGTTGCAGGGCGAGCGCGGCGCTGTCTTTGAGCAACGTGAGAGCCATGGCCAGACCGAACAGGTGTTCAAGGGCTGGGAGCAGATCTCTCCCGGCAGCATGACGCCTCAGCAGTACGACCAGGCCGTGGGTGATCTCGTCAACTATCTGCAGTGGATGGGTGAGCCGGCGCAGAATACGCGCGTTCGCATTGGTGTGTGGGTGCTGCTCTTCCTGGCAGGCTTCACCTTCATCGCCTGGAGGCTGAATGCAGCCTTCTGGAAGGACGTCAAGTAAACCCAGGAGTGTCGTTGCGCTGCATTTTCGTGCAGCGCCAACCTGTACAGAGTGGGTGCCTTGGTACCCACTCTTTTGATTTTTAGGAGCCGTTCACCATGATGGTGCTTTACTCGGGCACGACCTGCCCCTTCTCCCATCGTTGCCGTTTCGTTCTGTTCGAAAAGGGCATGGATTTTGAAATCCGCGATGTGGATCTGTACAACAAGCCCGAAGACATCAGCGTGATGAACCCCTACGGCCAGGTGCCCATCCTGGTCGAGCGCGATCTGATCCTGTACGAGTCGAACATCATCAATGAGTACATCGATGAGCGCTTCCCGCATCCGCAGCTGATGCCCGGCGACCCGGTGGATCGCGCCCGCGTTCGTCTGTTCCTGCTCAACTTCGAGAAGGAGTTGTTCGTACACGTGAATGCGCTGGAGTCGCGTGCCACCAAGGGCAACGAGAAGGCGCTGGAGAAGGCCCGTGCCCATATCCGCGACCGCCTGACCCAGCTTGCCCCCGTGTTCCTCAAGAACAAGTACATGCTGGGCGAGGGTTTCTCCATGCTGGACGTGGCCATTGCGCCGCTGCTGTGGCGCCTGGACTACTACGGCATCGAGCTGTCCAAGAACGCCGCCCCGCTGCTCAAGTATGCAGAGCGCATCTTCTCGCGCCCGGCCTATATCGAGGCGCTGACGCCCTCGGAAAAGGTCATGCGCAAGTAAACTCTACGCATTTGTTGCGCATGATGAACGCTCAGGAACTCCCCTCCACACGCCCCTATCTGATCCGTGCCCTGTATGAGTGGTGCGCGGACAATGGCTACACGCCTTATTTGGTCGTGCGCGTGAACGAGTCTGTGCAGGTGCCGCGTGAATATGTCAACAACGGCGAAATCGTGCTCAACGTCAGTTACGACGCCACCAGCGGGCTGCAGATAGGCAACGATTTTGTCGAGTTCAAGGCCCGCTTCGGCGGCAAGCCGCGTGACATTCTGGTTCCCGTGCGCCGGGTGATCGCCATCTACGCGCGCGAGAACGGGCAGGGCATGGCCTTTCCGCTGGATGACGACGTCGAGGTTCAGCCCAGCGATTCCCCGCTGTCGCCCACGGAGGCCGCAGTCGTATCCGAGCCCGAGGCACGCGGCACGGTGCAGTTGCAATCTGTCGATGGCAAGTCCGGCAGGGCCGACAAAGCACGGGACAAGGACGGCCCACGCCCGCCCCAGCCGCCCGCTGGCGGCGGTCGTCCCTCCCTCAAGCGTGTCAAGTGAATGATCAGGGGATGCTGCCCGACATCCGGGCAAGCGTCCTTTTTTGGCGGCTAGAATGCAGCCTTCGCCGGTTTAGCTCAGTTGGTAGAGCACCCGCCTTGTAAGCGGTAGGTCGTCAGTTCGAATCCGACAACCGGCACCATTTCCCTCAGGATTTTCGACGCCAGCCTTCCTCCCCACGGGTCAGGATTGGATTTTCAGGCGTATCGAGTCCACCTCCCACCCCTTTGTGCGCAGATGCGCCAGGAATGCCGGCAGCAACTGCCGCAACTTGGCAGCCGCCGCATTGCTTTTGACCAGCAGGCACCAGCTGCCGCCCTCGATGGGGCCGGCCTGCACCGCTGGGCGCAGCAAGGGCGGAATCAAGCCCTCTATGGCCTTGAGCCGCGCGCTGGAGTCGCGAGTCAGGGCCGTCAGGCGCGCCAGGGTCGGTGATTCCTGGCTGGCTTGCTGCAGTGGGATGGCGTAGTGGCGGCGGTTCATGGCAGGTTCTGGGCTGTCCACTGGGCGGGTGCCGGAGTGCGCAGGCTGATTATTGCGGATACGGCCAGCACTGCCGGTCGCGCGTGGGCCACGCGGTGGCGCAAAGGTAGAATGGCAGGCTTTTGGGTTCGCCGGTTGGTTGCAAGCGCTTGCAATTGGCGGCGCAAGCCCCACCTGGATTCAATTCATCTCAAGGATTCCGGTCGCTCTGCCGCTTTGCTCGGGCAGTGCAGCGCCGATCTGCTCGCATGGCCACCAACTTCCTCACCAAACTTTTCGGCAGCCGCAATGACCGGCTGCTCAAGCAATACCGCAAGACCGTGGCGCGCATCAACGCGATGGAGCCCGAGTACGAAAAGCTCAGCGACGAGGCACTGCGCGGCAAAACCCAGGAATTCAAGGAGCGCATCGCCCAGGGCGAGACGCTGGATGCGCTGCTGCCCGAGGCCTTCGCCGTGGTGCGCGAGGGCTCCAAGCGCGTCATGAAGATGCGCCACTTCGACGTGCAGCTGATCGGCGGCATGGCGCTGCACCACGGCAAGATCGCCGAGATGCGCACCGGCGAGGGCAAGACGCTCACCGCCACGCTGCCGGTGTACCTGAATGCGCTGTCGGGCCAGGGCGTGCATGTGGTCACGGTGAACGACTACCTGGCCGGCCGGGACGCACAGTGGATGGGGCGGCTGTACAACTTCCTGGGCCTCTCGGTGGGCATCAACCTGCCGCAGATACCGCGCGAGGAAAAGCAGGCCGCCTACAACTCGGACATCACCTACGGCACGAACAACGAATACGGCTTCGACTACCTGCGCGACAACATGGTCTACGACGCGCGCGAGCGCGTGCAGCGCGGTCTGAACTTCGCCATCGTGGACGAGGTGGACTCCATCCTGATCGACGAGGCGCGCACTCCGCTGATCATCAGCGGCCAGGCCGAGGATCACACGGCCGTCTACCTGGCCATCAACAAGGTGGTGCCGCTGCTGACGCGCCAGGAGGGCGAGGCCGACCCGCGCACCGGCGAGGGCGTGACCAAGCCGGGCGACTTCACCGTGGACGAAAAAACGCACCAGGTGTTCCTGACCGAGCAGGGCCATGAAAACGCCGAACGCATCCTGGCGCAGGCCGGCCTGATCGCCGAGGGCGCCTCGCTCTACGACCCGGCCAACATCACGCTGGTGCACCACCTGTACGCGGCGCTGCGTGCCAACAACCTGTTCCATCGCGACCAGCACTACGTGGTGCAGAACGGCGAGATCGTTATCGTCGATGAATTCACCGGCCGCCTGATGGCCGGCCGGCGCTGGAGCGAGGGCCTGCACCAGGCCGTCGAGGCCAAGGAGGGCGTGAACATCCAGGCCGAGAACCAGACCCTGGCCTCGATCACCTTCCAGAACTACTTCCGCCTGTACGGCAAGCTCTCGGGCATGACCGGCACGGCCGATACCGAGGCCTATGAGTTCCAGGAAATCTACGGCCTGGAAACCGTCATCATCCCGCCCAACCGGCCAAGCCGCCGCGACGACCAGCTCGACCGCGTCTACAAGACCACGCGCGAGAAGTACGAGGCGGCGATTGCCGACATCCGCGAATGCCATGAGCGCGGCCAGCCGGTGCTGGTGGGCACGACCTCGATCGAGAACTCCGAAATCATCGACGGCCTGCTGAACCAGGCCGGTCTGCCGCACCAGGTGCTCAACGCCAAGCAGCATGCGCGCGAGGCCGACATCGTGGCCCAGGCCGGGCGCCCGGGCATGATCACCATCGCCACCAACATGGCCGGCCGTGGTACCGACATCGTGCTTGGCGGCAACGTGGAGAAGGCCGTGGCGGCACTGGAGGCCGACGAATCGCTGACGCCCGAGCAGCGCGCTGCCAAGGCCGAGGAGTTGCGCGCGCAGTGGAAGCTCGATCACGAGAAGGTCACGGCCCTGGGCGGTCTGCGCATCATCGCCACCGAGCGCCACGAGTCGCGCCGCATCGACAACCAGCTGCGTGGCCGCTCGGGCCGCCAGGGCGACCCCGGCTCCTCGCGCTTCTACCTGAGCCTGGACGACTCGCTGATGCGCATCTTTGCCGGTGACCGCGTCAAGGCCATCATGGACAAGCTGAAGATGCCCGACGGCGAGGCCATCGAAGCCGGCATCGTCACGCGCAGCATCGAGAGCGCGCAGCGCAAGGTCGAGGCGCGCAACTTCGACATCCGCAAGCAGCTGCTTGAATACGACGACGTGGCCAATGACCAGCGCAAGGTGATCTACCAGCAGCGCAACGAGATCCTCGACGCACCCGAGCTCACGACCCTGATCTCCGCCATGCGCGACGACTGTATGGCCGACCTGGTGCGCCAGTACGTGCCGGCCGAGTCGGTGGAGGAGCAATGGGACTTGCCCAGTCTGGAGAAGTCCCTGGCCAGCGACTGGCAGGTGCCGATGGCGCTGCAGCAGGAGGTGGCCAGCTCCGAGGCCATCACCGACGACGAAATCCTGGAGAAGGTGCAGCAGACCGCGCGCGACTCCTTCCAGGCCAAGGTGGATGCGGTGGGCAACGAGAACTTCGCCCCCTTCCAGCGCGCCGTGCTGCTGCAAAGCTTTGACACCAACTGGCGCGATCACCTCTCCGCGCTGGACTACCTGCGCCAGGGCATCCACCTGCGCGGCTATGCACAAAAGCAGCCCAAGCAGGAATACAAGCGTGAGGCCTTCGAGCTGTTCCGCCAGCTCATAGACCAGGTGAAGAACGAGGTCACGCGCGTCATGCTGACCGTGCAGGTGCAGTCCAACGCCGAGCTCGACGAGGCCACCCATGCCATGGAGGAGCGGGGCGAGAAGGTCAGCAACGTGACCTACTCCTCGCCCACCGAGACCGGCGAGGTGGAAACCGTGGTCGATGCCCAGACCGCCAAGGCCGCGCCGGCCCAGGCCATGCCCGGCGTGCGCGTCGGTCGCAACGACCCCTGCCCCTGCGGCAGTGGTAAAAAATACAAGCAGTGCCACGGCAAACTTGCCTGATGCTGCGACCTTGAACGACACGGGCTGCGGCCCGTGTTTGCTTTTCATCCCCTTGTTTGACCCAGGAGTGCTCCATGCCCGTGAATCTTTCTGCCCCGCAAGCCGCAGACCTGCGCCCCGTTGCCGGCGTGCGCATTGGCGTCGCCGAGGCTGGCGTGCGCAAGGCCAACCGCAAGGACCTGACGGTGTTCCTGCTGGACGAGGGCACGACGGTGGCCGGCGTGTTCACGCAAAACCGCTTCTGCGCCGCGCCGGTGCAGGTTTGCCGCGAGCATTTGGACGGTGGCCAGGCGATACGCGCCATGGTCATCAACACCGGCAATGCCAACGCCGGCACCGGCGCTGACGGTCTGGCACGCGCGCGCGCCACCTGTGATGCGCTGGCGGGCCAACTGGGCATTGACGCCGGCCAGGTGCTGCCGTTTTCCACCGGCGTGATCATGGAGCCGCTGCCCGTGGATCGCATCGTGGCGGGCCTGCCGGCCGCGCTGGCCGACGCCCAGGGCGGCCACTGGGCGCGCGCGGCCGAGGGCATCATGACCACCGATACCGTCCCCAAGGCCTTCAGCCGGCAGCTGCAGATTAGCGGCGCCACGGTCACCGTCACCGGCATCAGCAAAGGGGCCGGCATGATTCGCCCGAACATGGCGACCATGCTGGGCTTTCTGGCCACCGATGCTTGCATCACCCCAGACTTGGTGCGTCAACTGGTGCGCGAGCTGGCAGACCAGTCCTTCAACCGCGTGACGATTGATGGCGACACCAGCACCAACGACTCCTTCGTGCTGATCGCCACGCACCAGGCAAAGCACGCGCCGATTACAGTGCTCGACAGCGCCGAGGGCCGCGCCCTCAAGGCCGCGCTGCTGGCGGTCGCGCAGCAGCTGGCCCAGGCCATCGTGCGCGACGGCGAGGGCGCGACCAAGTTCATCACCGTGCGCGTGGAGGGCGGCAGGACCGGCGAGGAATGCCGCCAGGTGGCCTACGCCATCGCGCACTCGCCGCTGGTCAAGACGGCCTTCTTTGCCAGCGACCCGAACCTGGGCCGCATCCTGGCGGCGGTGGGCTATGCCGGCATTGCGGATCTGGACCAGACCCTCATCGACCTGTACCTTGATGATGTGCATGTGGCCGTGCAGGGTGGGCGCAACCCCGCTTACCGCGAGGAGGACGGCCAGCGCGTGATGCAGCAGCAGGAGATCACCGTACGCGTGCTGCTGGGGCGCGGTCAGGCGGCCGACACCGTCTGGACCTGTGACCTGAGCCACGACTACGTGACCATCAACGCCGACTACCGGTCCTGATTATTTTGATAGCTGTTTGCGCTTACTGTATAAGTGCTAGAGCCTAAAATGAATGAAAATTTTGACCGCCTGATCGCCCGCGCCGAGCAGCTTATCTCCCGCATCGAATCCGTGCTGCCCCAGCCCTTGGGCGCGCCCGACTGGCAGGCGGCTATCGCCTGGCGCTACCGCAAGCGCAGCACCGGCCATGGCGTGCTCGAGCCCGTGCGCCATGTCGCCGGCATGCAGCTATCCGACCTGAAAGAGATCGATGCGCAGAAGGAGAAGATCCAGCGCAACACCGAGCAGTTCGTGGCCGGCAAGACGGCCAATAACGTGCTGCTGACGGGCGCGCGCGGCACGGGCAAGTCCTCGCTGATTCGGGCCTGCCTGAACAGCTACGCGGGGCGCGGCCTGCGCCTGATCGAGGTGGACAAGGCGGACCTGACCGATCTGCCCGACATCGTCGAGGTGGTCTCGGACCGCCCCGAGAAGTTCATCATCTACTGCGACGACCTGAGCTTCGAGGAGGGCGAGGGCGGCTACAAGGCGCTCAAATCCATCCTGGATGGCTCCGTGGCCGCAAGCACGCCCAACGTGCTGGTCTACGCCACCAGCAACCGCCGCCACCTGCTGCCCGAGCAGATGAAGGACAACCTGAGCTACACCACGTCCAACGATGGCGAGATCCATCCCGGCGAGGTGGTGGAGGAGAAGATTTCGCTCTCCGAGCGCTTTGGCCTGTGGGTCAGCTTCTACCCCTTCAGCCAGGACGAATACCTAACAATAGTCGCGCAGTGGCTCTCGGCCCTCGGCGTGGCCCCGGCCGACATTGAGAGCGCGCGACCCCAGGCCCTGGTCTGGGCGCTGGAGCGCGGCTCGCGCAGTGGCCGCGTGGCCTACCAGTTCGCGCGCGACTACGCCGGGCGCCAGGGCGCATGACCCGCAAGCACACCGAGGTCGCGGTCGGCATCCTGCTGCGCGCCGACGGCGCCCTGCTGCTGTCCACGCGTCCCGCGGGCAAGCCCTATGCGGGCTACTGGGAGTTTCCGGGCGGCAAGATCGAGGCCGGCGAGAGCGTGGAGCAGGCCCTGCGCCGCGAGCTCATCGAGGAACTGGGCGTGACCATAGGCCCGGCCGAGGTCTGGAAGGTGACCGAGCACGACTACCCGCACGCCCTGGTTCGCCTGCACTGGTGCAAGGTGCATGACTGGCGCGGCGAGTTCGAGATGCGCGAGGGCCAGACCATGGCCTGGCAGCAATGGCCCTTGCAGGTGCGCCCGGTGCTGCCCGGCGCCTACCCGGTGCTGCAATGGCTGGCCGAGGAGCGCGGCCTGGCGTTTGACGCCGCGCAGTTCGATTGATTATCAAAAAAGATAGCTGCTTGCGCTTGCTAGATAAGCGCTAGCAGCATATTTGATTCAAATTCAAGGCTGGCGCTTGGGGTCGCCGAATTCGGCATCCTCGGGCGGCGCCTCGGCCGGCATGCGGAAGTCTTCGGCGGCCCAGGCGCCCAGGTCGATCTGCTGGCAGCGCTGGCTGCAAAACGGCCGGTACGGGTTGGCCGGGCTGAACAGGCTGGGCCCGCCACAGGTTGGGCAGGGCACCTGCTTGGCGCTGGCGGGTTGTGGCTTGCTTGTCATCGTGCTCAGGCGCACAGCGTCAGCTCGAAGGCAGCATCCTCGTTGCTGCACACCAGCTTGCCGCCTTCCTCCTGGCGCATCAGGCGTACCGAGACGATGAGGCGGTTGCCGCTGATCTCGGGCACCAGTTGCAGGGCCGGGTCTATGCGCAGCCGCAGCAGCTGGAAGGTGCGGCCCGGGGGCAGGTTTTGCTGGAACTGGCCGCGCTCTGCAGCCACCTTCTGCGGCAGGCCCGAGTCGCGCATCAGGCGCAGCAGCAGGTATACCGATTCGGCCAGCGGGGCCAGCGTGGCGGCCCAGTGGTGCAGGTCGTTCTGGCGCTGCTCGGGTGCGTGGTGCTGCCAGGCGTAGTAGGCCGGCAGGTCAAAGCCGCAGGTGCCGCCAGGAATGCCCACGCGGCTGCGAATGCTCATGAGCCAGTCATTCTCTGTCAGCGACTGGCCAGCCTTGCCGGTTTGCGCGTTCAGCGCGGCAAAGCATTGGTCGAGCTGGGCGATTACGCCGTCGAGCGCGGCCTCGGAGATCGAGGGGTTGCCGCGATAGCCGTCGAACTGGTGTTTGTGTTTTTCCAGGTCCTTGAGCACATCGGCCTTCAGGTCGGCACGTGCCGCCACGTCCATGACCTCGAAGATGGTCACCAGGGCATAGTGGTGATCCAGCGGGTGCGTGCGCGCAATGAGTTCGCCAAGGCGGCGAAACAGCTGCTCAAGGCGCAGGTAGGTTCTCAGGCGTTCGTTGAAAGGGTATTCGTAAAGGATCACGCTGCGGGCTTCCTGGGTGCGCCTGCATCATAGCCCGAAGCCGGCCGCGACCTGGCGCGCCTTTGTTTGCAAATCTGACAGTGTCAGGGCATCGTTGTAGACCACGAAATCGGCGGCCGCGCGCCGCACGGCGCGGCTGCTCTGCGTGGCCATGATGGCGCGGATGGCATCCTCGGTGAGCCCGTTGCGGGCCTGCACCCGGGCTACCTGGCTCTCCTCGCGGCAGTCCACCACCAGCACGGCATCGAGCTGGCGCGCCCAGCGCGGCGACTCGGTGAGCAGCGGGATGTCGAACACGATGAGCCGTTGACCGGCTTGCGCGGCCACCGCGGCGGCCTGGGCGATGGCATTGCCCACCAGGGGATGGACGATGGCCTCCAGCCGCTCCTTGGCACCCGCATCGGCAAACACCAGGGCGCGCATGCGTACTCTGTCCAGAGCACCCTGGGCGTCGATGTAGTCGGCGCCGAATGTGTCCCGTATGTCCGCAATGGCCGGCCCGCCGGCCTCCGTCACGGCGCGGGCGATGGCATCGGCATCGATCAGCGCCGCCCCGCAGTCCCGCAGCATGGCGGCAAAGGTGCTCTTGCCACTGCCTATGCCGCCGGTCACCCCCAGCCGTAGTGGCCGTGGGCAGATGGGGCGGGCGGGCGTGGTCGTCATCTACAGCCCCAGGGTGGAAAAGATGGTCTGCATGATGCGCCCCGGCCCCCAGAGCATGGCAGCCAGGCCGCCGCCCGCAAGAAAGGGACCGAACGGCACATATTTGCCCTCGCGCAGGTTGCTGGCGAGCTTCATGGCTATGCCGACAATGGCGCCTATCACCGACGCCATGAGGATGATGGGCACCAGGGCCTGCCAGCCAAACCAGGCACCCAGCGCGGCAAACAGCTTGAAGTCGCCATAGCCCATGCCCTCCTTGCCCGTCGCGAGCTTGAAGCCCCAGTAGACGAGCCACAGGGACAGATAGCCGGCCGCTGCGCCCACGACCGCGTCAGCGAGTGGCACCTCCGTCCAGCCCGCCACGGCGGCCAGCAGGCCGGCCCACAGCAGGGGCAGGGTGATGTCGTCGGGCAGCAGCGTGGTGTCCCAGTCGATCAGCGTCAGCGCCACCAGGGCGGCGGAAAACCCGCACCAGGCCAGGGTCGTGAAAGACCAGCCCCAGCGCATGGCGCAGGCGCAGAACAAGCCTGCTGTGGCCAGTTCCACCAGCGGGTAACGTGCGCTGATGCGCGTGCCGCAACCAGAGCAGCGTCCGCGCAGCCCGATGTAGCTGAGCACCGGAATGTTCTCGTACCAGCGCACCTCATGCCCGCAGGATGGGCAGCGCGAGCGTGGCTGCATCAGGTTGAAGGGCTCGGCTGGCGCTGCGGCCTGCCCGCCGGCCGCCAGGCCTGTGTCCTGGGCGTATTGCGCGCATTCGGCGGCCCATTGCCGCTCCATCATGCGCGGCAGCCGGTGGATCACCACGTTCAGAAAGCTGCCGATCAACAGCCCCAGGACGCCGAACAGCGCGGCGTCCGCAAGCACCGAGCCCGTCATCAGACCACTTGCCCCAGCTTGAAGATGGGCAGGTACATGGAGACCACGATGCCACCGATGATGGTGCCCAGGAAGACGATGATAATGGGCTCCATCAGGCTGGACAGGCCTGCCACCATTTCATCGACCTCGGCCTCGTAGAAGTCGGCCGCCTTGCTCAGCATATGGTCGATGGAGCCGGATTCTTCGCCAATGGCGCACATCTGCAGCACCATGGAGGGGAAGACATTGGCATTGCCCATGGCGGCGGTGAGGCTGGTGCCGGTGGAGACCTCCTGCTGGATCCTGTCGGTGGCCATGGCGTATACCGAGTTGCCCGAGGCGCCACCCACAGAATCCAGCGCCTCCACCAGCGGCACGCCGGCGGCGAACATGGTGGACAGGGTGCGCGTCCAGCGCGCCACGCAGGATTTGTCGATCAGCGCACCAAAGATGGGCATCTTCAGCAAGAAGCGATCCATCACCTGTTGCATTTTCTCGCTGCGCTTCCAGGCCTGCATGAAGAAGTAGAAGCCGCCGCCAATCACGCCAAAGATCAGCCACCAATAGGCGACAAAAAACTCGCTGATGGCCATCACGAACAGCGTCGGCGCGGGGAGATCCGCGCCAAACGATGTAAAGACCTCCTTGAACGCCGGAATCACGAAGATCATGATGATGGTCACCACCACGAAGGCGACCACGATCACCGAGATCGGATACATCAGCGCCGAGCGGATCTTGGACTTGATGGCCTCGGTCTTTTCCATGTAGAGCGCCAGGCGGTCGAGCAGCGCCTCCAGGATACCGGCCGCCTCACCCGCCTCTACCAGGTTGCAGTACAGGCTGTCGAAATACATGGGGTATTTACGAAACGCGGAGTTCAGCGAGGTCCCGGTTTCCACGTCCGCACGGATGTCGTTGAGCAGCTTGGTCACGCTGGGGTTGGTGTTGCCTCGGCCCACGATGTCAAACGCTTGCAGCAGGGGTACGCCGGCCTTCATCATGGTGGCCATCTGGCGCGTGAACAGGGCGATGTCCTTGGGCTTGATCTTCTTGCCCGAGCTCATCCGGCGCTTCTTGATCTTGGTGGGCAGGACGCCCTGGCGGCGCAGGGTTGCCTGCACCTGGTTTTCGCCCGCGGCGCGAACCTCGCCGCGCACGATCTTGCCGGTACGGTCCTTGCCTTCCCACTCAAAGACGAAGTCCTTGATGCCTCGCGATGCAGCGGTCGCCATGGTGCATTCCCCCCGGTATGTTTATTCGTTGGTCACGGCCAGGACCTCTTCCAGTGAGGTCAGGCCTATCCTGGCCTTGTGCAAGCCCGCTTCGCGCAGGCTGCGCACGCCTTCGCGGCGTGCCTGCTCGGCAATGTCCAGCGCGCTGCCGTCGCGCAGGATGATGCGCTGAATCTCTTCCGAGATTGGCATCACCTGATAGATGCCGACACGGCCCTTGTAGCCGTTGTTGCAGGCCGAGCAGCCCACGGGCCGATAGGTGACCCAGGAACCATCGATCTCTTCGTCGCGATAACCGGCCTCTACCAGCGTCTCGTGCGGTATGTCGGCTGGTTCCTTGCACTGTGGGCACAGCCTGCGCGCCAGTCGCTGGGCCGTGATCAGAATCACGCTGGATGCGATATTGAAGGGTGCAATCCCCATGTTGCGCATCCGCGTGAGCGTGGTTGGCGCATCGTTGGTGTGCAGCGTGGACAGCACCAGGTGGCCTGTCTGCGCGGCCTTGATGGAAATGTCCGCCGTCTCCAGGTCGCGGATTTCACCCACCATGATGATGTCTGGATCCTGGCGCAGAAACGACTTCAGGGCGACGGCGAATGTCAGGCCGGCCTTTTCATTGACGTTGACCTGGTTCACGCCCGGGAGGTTGATTTCCGACGGGTCTTCGGCCGTGGCGATGTTCACCCCCGGCTTGTTGAGCAGATTCAGGCAGGTGTAGAGCGAGACGGTCTTGCCCGAACCCGTGGGGCCGGTCACCAGAATCATTCCGTAAGGCCGGTTGATGGCCTGCAGCAGGCGCTCTTTCTCCTCCGGTTCATAGCCGAGTGCGTCGATACCCAGCTTGGCACTGCTCGGATCCAGGATACGGATCACGATTTTTTCGCCAAACAGGGTGGGCAGCGTACTTACGCGAAAATCGATGACCCGGTCCGGACCGACCTTGAGCTTCATGCGCCCATCCTGGGGCACGCGCTTTTCTGAAATGTCGAGGCGTGATATCACCTTGATGCGCGATGCCAGCTTCTCCTTGATGGCAATCGGGGGGGATGCGATTTCCCTGAGCTCGCCGTCGATGCGAAAGCGCACGCGGTAGCTGTGTTCGTAGGGCTCGAAATGCAGATCGGATGCGCGCATGTTGAACGCATCAAGCAGCATCTTGTGCAGAAAGCGCACCACCGGAGCGTCTTCGACCTCGTTGGGTGCGGCCTCGTTGTTGTCTTCCGTGGCTTCCTCTACGGAGATATCGCCGAATTCAAAGTCGCCGCTGCTGACGATGCTGTCCAAAGCTTCGTTGCTGCTCTTGGCTGCCGCATCCACGAGCTGAATCAGCTTGTCGTATTCAGCAATGATCCAGTCAACACCCATTTGGGTGGTGAATTTGATTTTCTCCGCTGCTTCCTGATTCGTCGGATCTGCCGTCGCCACGATCAGACGGTTGTTGCGCTTGCTCAGGACGACCACGCGGTAAGCCTGGCACAGCTTCAGATCCAGCAAATCATGCGGCAGGCGCTCGCGATCCAGAGCCTGGACATCGAGCAGCGGCGCGCCAAAGATGGACGACAGGGTATGGGCCAGGTCAGTGGATGTGATGACATTGGCACCGATCAACTCGGCGATGAAGCTGGAGCGCCCGGAAACAGACTTCTTGTAAATCTCTTCCGCGGTTTTCTGATTCAGCTTGTCTACAGACATCAACGCCCGTGCCAAGCCTGGCAAGGCAACGGGTTGAGCGGCTTTCTGAGGACTATCGACGGTAGCCATGTAACCAGCGGATTCTTATGGGAGAAAACGAAACGCACCTATCATCGCCGATACCCTGAACTATGTACAGAATTACCAGGGGTAGCGTTGCGTGAACAGCAGAACGACGTCCGGTGTTGTGGGTGGTATGTGGCCCAGTGACTGTGCAACAAGTCTACGTAGGTGGCAGAAACGACAAAGCCCCGTGTTGATGGGGCTTTGTAAAAGATTGACCAATGAACTGGTCGGGGTGAGAGGATTCGAACCTCCGGCCTCTACGTCCCGAACGCCTATTTATTGCCAATAAAATCAATGTGTTGTACGATGAAACCCATTATTTGGGACACTTCGGGGACACGGGCCGGTGGG
>JAGPIX010000078.1:12740-14231 GCA_018054745.1 Alicycliphilus sp. | reverse complement strand
CGCCTGGAGGACTCGGCCACCGGCCGCCTGCTGCCCGCGCGCTTTCACTGCGAGGTGCCGGCCGATCGCCTGGCCCAGGCGCGCGCCACGGCCGCCATCCTGGGCGAAGAGGTCTACCGGCGCTTCCCCTGGGCGCAGCACGACTGCGGCGGCAGCCAGGTATTTGCACTGCCCACCACCACCGACCCGGTGCAGGCGTTGATCAAGCGCACCTGGGAGCCTACCTTGAGCGTCACCGGCGCCGAGGGCTTTCCGGCGCTGAAGGATGCCGGCAACGTGCTGCGCCCCTACACCGCCTTCAAGCTCAGCCTGCGCCTGCCGCCGCTGGTGGACGCCGCCACCGCCGTGCAGGAGCTGAAAACCCTGCTGGAAGACAACGCCCCCTACCAGGCGCGCGTCACCTGGGAGGGCGCCAGTGCCGCCAGCGGCTGGAACGCCCCGCCCATCACCCCCTGGTTTGAGCAGGCCCTGAACGCCGCCAGCCAGGCGCAGTTTGGTGCCCCCTGCGGCTACATCGGCCAGGGCGGCACGATCCCGCTGATGAACATGCTGAGCCAGGGTTTCCCGAAGGCGCAGATGATGGTCTGCGGCGTGCTCGGCCCCAAGAGCAACGCCCATGGCCCCAATGAGTTCCTGCATGTGCCCTATGCCAAGAGGCTCACCGCGGCCGTGGCGCAGGTGATCGCCGCCATGCCCGGCTGCATGCAAGCGCACGCGGAAGTTTGAATGAAATTGGGGTTTTACACTTACTGGTAAAGCGCAAACAGCTATATTATTAATAGCAAAATGCGAACCCGGCATGGCGGCGAGCGCCTGCGCCGCCATGGCCGGGCCGCGCGCGCACCCCGCCGAATCTCCCGGGCGGCACGGCCTTGTGCCGTTGCGGGCCTTTCCAAGGCCCGCGGCGCTGAAGCAAGACGCACCGGAGTCCTCGGCGGCCACGTGTTTATCCTAGTCTCGCAGGCCACATCTTTTGGTCACATTGTTAACAATTTATATTTATTAACGGCCAGCGATGACCCGTTGGCTGCGAGAGGCATCCCGATGCGATTCACTTCCCGTTTGATTCTTTGCGCCGTCGTGCCGGCCGGCCTGTTCGTGCTGGCCCTGGCCATCAGCCTGTGGGGGCTGACGCGCACCCAATCCGATTTCAGCCGCTACATGGGCACCGAGCAGGCCGTGGCGGCCGGCCTGTCCGAGCTCTACGCCCAGGGCCTGCAATCGGGCCAGGCGCTGCGCAACATCGTGCTCGACCCGGCCAATCAAGTGGCCTACGACAACCTCAAGGCCTCGCACCAGGCCTTCGACGAGGCCTACGAGGCCACGCTGGCGGTCGTCCGCGGCACGCCGGTGGAAGCCGCGCTGCTGCCGCTCAAGCAGCTGCGCGTGACCCAGGTGGGCGTGCAAGGCCAGGTGCGTGATCTGGCGCGCAGCGACCCCGCGGCGGCGGCCCAGGCGCTGAACAGCCTGGAAACGCCGGCCTGGCGCGCG
>JAGPIX010000078.1:0-12640 GCA_018054745.1 Alicycliphilus sp. | reverse complement strand
TGGCGCGCGGACTGATGGCCGAGCTGGTGCGCATGCGTGCCAGCCTGCGCAGCCTGGTGACCCGGGTGCACGGCACGGCCGTCGAAATCACCCATGCGTCCGGCGAAATCGCCCAGGGCAATGCCGACCTGTCGGCGCGCACCGAAAGCCAGGCCTCTGCGCTGGAAGAAACCGCGGCCTCCATGGAGCAGCTCAGCGCCACCGTGCGCCAGAACGCCGACAACGCGCGCGCGGCCAACCAGCTGGCGCTGAACGCCTCCAATGTTGCGGCCCAGGGCGGCGAGGTCGTGTCCCAGGTCGTGGACACCATGAAGGGCATCAACGACAGCAGCCGCCAGATCGCGGACATCATCGGCGTGATCGACGGCATTGCCTTCCAGACCAACATCCTGGCGCTGAACGCGGCCGTGGAGGCAGCGCGCGCCGGCGAGCAGGGCCGCGGCTTTGCCGTCGTGGCCAGCGAAGTGCGCAGCCTCGCGCAGCGCAGCGCCGAGGCGGCCAAGCAGATCAAGGAGCTGATCACGGCCAGCGTGGAGCGGGTGCAGCAGGGCTCATGCCTGGTCGATCAGGCCGGCGCGACCATGGGCGAGGTGGTGGCGGCGATACGGCGCGTGACCGACATCATGGGCGAGATCAGCGCGGCCAGCGGCGAGCAAAGCGCCGGCGTGGCCCAGGTCGGCGAGGCGATCACGCAGATGGATCAGGCGACGCAGCAGAACGCGGCGCTGGTCGAGGAAAGCGCGGCCGCAGCCGCGGCGCTGAAGAAACAGGCCCAGGAGCTGCTCGCCGCGATCTCGCAGTTCCGCTTGGCCGACGGCGGCATGCCCGAGGCGCTGCCGGCCGGCGCGTCGCCCCGGTTGCTTGCCGCCTGAAGCGGCGGCGGCGCGGACCGCAGCCATCATTCCAGCCCCAGCACGGCCAGGGCGGCGACGGAGGCCGTCTCGGCGCGCAGCACGCGCGTGCCCAGGCTGGCGGGGACAAAGCCTGCGGCCAGCGCCGCGTCTTCCTCCTGCGCCGTCAGCCCGCCCTCGGGGCCGTGCAGCACCCAGACCTGACTGGCGCCGCCGGCGGCCTGGCGCAGTGGCTGGCTGCCGTCACGCAGCGACAGCAGCAGGCGCTGGCCTGCGGCCGGCGCGCGGCGCAGCCAGTCGGCCAGCGCCAGCGGCGCATGCACGGGGGGCACGCGGTTGCGCCCGCATTGCTCGCAGGCGGCCACCGCTATCGCCTGCCAGTGAGCCTGGCGCTTGGCGGCGCGCTCGCCGGCCAGCTTGACGACGCTGCGTGCCGTGGTCACGGGCTGGATGCTGGCGGCGCCGAGTTCGGTGGCCTTTTCCACCAGCCAGTCCATGCGCTCGTTGGCCGGCATGCCGACCACCAGATGCACGGCGCGCGCGGCCTCGCGCTCGACGGCGGTGTGCGCGCCAATCTCTACATCGACATCGCTGCGGCCCATGCGCGTGACGCTGGCCGTCCACTCGCCGCCCTCACCGTTGAACAGCGTGATGACGCCGCCCGGCTGCAGGCGCAGCACCTGCACATGGCGCGCGGCCTGGGGCGGCAGCGTGACTTGCGCGCCGGCGGCCAGGGGCAGGGGGCAGTAAAAACGTGGCATTCAGTTTAAAAATAGTAGCTGTTAGCGCTTGGTAGATAAGTGTTGCAGGCTGTTTTGATGATGAAAACCATGGCCGCTGCGTTGGCGGCCGTTTCTCCCTCTCCCGCGTGCGGGAGAGGGCGGGGGTGAGGGTGTAAAAACGGGGCCCTGCGCCGCATCACCCCCTCACCCCAACCCTCTCCCCCAAGGGGGCGAGGGAGCTAAAACCTGCGCTAAATATGCGTTACGCGCTATCAAAAAGATGTGTGCATACACAAGCCAGCGAGGGGGGAAGAAAACCAATGCACCGCGCCGTTGTTAAACCCGGCCGAAGGCGTAGCCCATGGCCGCCTGCGTGCCCTCCAGTTCATCGACCAGGCGCAGCAGCGGCGTCAGCTCGCGGTAGCGTGCGCAGGTGGCGCGGATGTAGGCGATGAAGCGCGGCGCGTCCGCCAGGTATTTGGGCTTGCCGTCGCGCAGCGTCAGGCGGGCGAAGATGCCGGCGACCTTCAGGTGGCGCTGCAGCGCCATGAAGTCCACGGCGCGGTAGAACTCGCCAAAGTCCGCACCCCAGCCGCTGGCGCTTGCGGCGCCGATGAGGCCGGCCTTGCGGGCCTTTTCCCAGTAACGCACGGTAATGTCGATGACGAAATCCTCTTCCCAGCTGATGAAGGCGTCGCGCATCAGGCTGGCGATGTCGTAGGTCACGGGGCCAAAGACGGCGTCCTGGAAGTCGAGCACGCTCAAGCGTCCATCGGCGCGCACCATCAGGTTGCGCATCATGAAGTCGCGGTGCACATAGACGCTGGGCGCGGCCAGGTTCTGCGCGACGATGGTGTCAAAGGCCTTGGCCAGCGTCGCCTGCTGGGCGTCGGTCAGCGTGACGGCGCGGTGACGCGCGATGTACCAGTCGGGGAACAGCTGCAACTCGCGGCGCAAGAGCGCGTCGTCATAGGCCGGCAGCACGCCGGGGCGGCTGGCCTTTTGCCAGTCAAGCAGCAGATCGACGGCCTGCAGGTACCAGGCGTGGGCGGCGGCGGGCTGGGCCTCGTCCAGACGCTCGATGGCGGTCTGCCCTCCCAGGTCGGACAGCAGCATGAAGCCATGCGTTTGATCCCAGGCGTGGATCTGCGGCACCGGCAGGCCGGCGGACTGCATCAGGCCCTGCACATGCACGAAGGGGCGGCAGTCCTCCTTGTCGGGCGGGGCGTCCATGACGATGCGACTGCTGCCGTCCTGCGCGTCCAGGCGCAGATAACGGCGAAAGCTGGCGTCGGCGGATGCGGGGCGCAGGCTGGCGGGCAGCAGGTTCTGCGCGGCGGCTATCGGGGCCAGCCAGGCCAGGAAGGCGGATTGGCGCGCGGGGTCGTTCCATTGCACGGCGCTGGCGCCGCTGGGGAGGGGGGGGAGGGGATGGCTCATGGATAATCGGATTTTACAAACCCGGTCTTCCCTGGCCGGGCGGCACATCGCCCGGCGTGCCATGTGCCAGCCTCTTGCAATCCATGGATCGTTCCTTCCTGCTCCACGTCCCGTCCACCCGCCCGCCCATGCCGGCCGCGTTGCGCCGTCCGCTGGCGCGGCTGGTGGCCTTGATGCTGTGCGGCGCGCCGCTGGCCGTGCTGGCCCAGGTGGGCGACGGCGATGAGACGCCCGACGCGCCTGTCCAACCGGCCCCCGCGCTGCGCACCAGTCCGCGGCTGCAGGAAACCCTGCCGCCCCAGGTGCGCCAGCAGCTGCCGGTGTTCGTGCGTGGCGACCGCGTCACGGGCCAGCCCGACATCCGCGCCACCATCGAGGGCGATGCCGAGCTGCGCCGCGGCGACACGGTGATCCACGCCGACCATATGGACTACGACGTGGCCGAGGATCGCGCCAAGGCCAGCGGCCAGGTGCGCATCAACCGCGCCGGCAACCTGTACGACGGCACGCTGCTGGATCTGCGCGTGGACGCCTTCAACGGCTTTTTCAGCGATGCGCGCTACCGCTTTCTGGCCACCCAGGCCCATGGCGAGGCCACGCGTGTGGACTTCATAGACCATGACCGTTCGGTGGTGCACAACGGCACCTACACCACCTGCCAGCGTGACAACGAGGCCAGTTGGCAGCCCGACTGGATCATCCGCGCCAAGACCATCCACCTCGACCAGGCCGAGGACGTGGGCCATGCCGAGGGCAGCGTGCTGGAGTTCAAGGGCGTGCCCATCCTGCCGGTGGGCAGCATCAGCTTTCCGCTGTCGGACAGGCGCAAGTCCGGCCTGCTGCCGCCGACCATAGGCCTGAACAGCGTCAGCGGCGTCGAATATGCCCAGCCGTACTACTGGAACATCGCCCCGAACCGCGACGCCACCATCACCCCCGTGCTGATGAGCCGGCGCGGCGTGGCCCTGGGCAGCGAGTTCCGCTACCTGGAGCCGCGCTACAGCGGCGAGCTGACCGCCGACATCATGCCCAGGGACGAGCTGCGCAAGCGCGACCGCTGGGCCTATGGCGTCAAGCACCGCGCCGCGCTGGACACCCCCGCGGGCGACGTGGCCCTGGGCGTGGATGTGCGCCGCGTGAGCGACGACGACTACTGGCGCGACTTCACGCCGCGCCTGTTCAGCCATGGCAGCGGCGGCGCCATCCAGTCCCAGTATGTGCAGCGCCTGCTGCCGGGCCAGGCGTCGCTGAACTGGGCGCGTGGCGAGCATGCGCTGAGCCTGAACACGCTCAAGTGGCAGACCCTGCAGGACGTGACCTCGCCTATCACCCCGCCCTACGACCGGCTGCCGCAGCTGCATTGGCGCTACCAGCCGCTGCAGCTGGCCGGCGGCTTTGACGCCAGCGTGGAGGCCGATGCCACCGCCTTCCATGCCGACCGCAGGTATTACGCCCAGCCCAACGGCAAGCGCAGCTATGCCATGGCGCAGATCAGCCGGCCCTTTCTGGCGCCGGCCGGCTTCATCACGCCGCGCCTGCAGCTGCATGCCACGCAGTACCAGTTCGACGATCCGCTGGCAAACGGCCAGACCACCGCCAGCCGCACCCTGCCCACCTTCAGCCTGGACAGCGGCCTGGTGTTCGAGCGCGATGCGCGCTTCTTTGGCGGCGACTACCTGCAGACGCTAGAGCCGCGCGCCTTCTACACCTACACGCCCTACCGTGACCAGAGCCTGCTGCCGGTGTATGACACGGCGCCCAACGACTTCAACTTCGCCTCGGTCTATACCGAGAACGCCTTTGGCGGCAACGACCGCATCGCCGACAACAACCTGTTCACGCTGGGCGTGACCACGCGCCTGCTGAACCCCGACAGCGGCGCCGAGGCGGCGCGCTTTGGCATCGCCCAGCGCCTGCGCTTTTCCGACCAGCGCGTCACCATGCCCGGCGCGCTGCCAGTCAGCGAGCGCGTGTCCGACGTGCTGCTGGGCGCGGGCATCAACTGGACGCCGCACTGGGGTTTTGACTCCACCGTGCAATACAACCCCAAGACGCGCAACTCGCAGCGCACCACGGTGGCGCTGCGCTACTCGCCGGGCAGCTTTCGCACCCTGAGCGCGGCCTACCGCATGCAGAAGGTGACCAACCTGATCGCCCTGCCCAGCGAGCAGGTCGATGTGGGCTGGCAATGGCCCCTCAACGCCCTTGGCGGCGAGGGCGGCGACAAGGGTCGCGCCGGCGGGCGCTGGTTCAGCGTGGGCCGGCTCAACTACAGCCTGCAGGATCGCAAGCTGGTGGACACCATCGTCGGCGTCGAGTACGAGAGCTGCTGCTGGATAGGCCGCGTGGTGCTTGAGCGCCTGCAAAGCAGCCTGATCAGCGCCAACACCCGGCTGCTGTTCCAGATCGAGTTCCGGGGCTTTTCGCGCCTCTCGCTGGGCTCCAACCCCCTGGCCTCCCTGCAGCGCTATGTGCCGGGCTACCAGACCCTGGGCGACAGCACGCATCAGCCCAGCCGCTTCAGCCAGTACGATTAACCGCACGCGCGCTCAGCGCGGATCGCCTTGCACCATGAATTTCTCTCACGCCATGACACTCCGCGTTCTGCCCCTGGCACTGGCCTGCCTGACGGCCCTGACGGTTCAGGCCCAGGGGCTCAGGCCTTCGGGCGGTGGGGCCATGCGCCTGCCGTCAGCGGCCGGCGTGCTGCCTCCCGCGGGCGGCGCCGCCAGTGCGGCGGTGCGCCAGGCCGACTACATCGTCGCCGTGGTCAACTCCGAGCCCATCACCAACAACGAGGTGCGCCAGCGTGCCGAGCGCGTGGCGCAGCAGCTGACC
This sequence comes from Alicycliphilus sp., assembly GCA_018054745.1. Taxonomy (GTDB): domain Bacteria; phylum Pseudomonadota; class Gammaproteobacteria; order Burkholderiales; family Burkholderiaceae_C; genus Alicycliphilus; species Alicycliphilus limosus. The sequence continues at coordinate 6,789 of JAGPIX010000078.1, read as the reverse complement.
GGGCAGGGCGCGGCCGTGCCGCCTCACGAGCAGCTGGCCCGGGAGGTGCTGGAGCGTCTGATCCTGGAAAAAATCCAGATCCAGCTGGCCAAGGACAGCGGCATCAAGGTGGATGACTTTGCCGTGGACCAGGCCGAGCAGAACGTGGCGCGGCAAAACGACATGAGCGTCGAGGAAATGCACCGCCGCCTGGCCCAGGACGGCGTGAGTCCGCAGCGCTTTCGCGACGACCTGCGCAACCAGCTGCTGGCCCTGCGCGTGCGCGAACGCGAGGTGGAGGCGCGCGTGCGCGTGAGCGACCTGGAGGTCGATCAATACCTGCAGGAGCAGAAAAAGGACGCGGCGCCGGGCAAGGAAGAGCTGAACCTGGGCCATATCCTCATCAAGGTGGCCGAGAACGCCAGCCCCGACGAGGTCGCCCAGCGCCAGGCGCGCGCCCAGCAGGCGCTGGACAAGCTGCGCTCCGGCGGCGACTTTGCCACGCTGGCGCGTGAATATTCCGACGCCCCGGACGGGCCGAACGGTGCCGTGCTGGGCCTGCGCCCGGCCGATCGCTATCCCGAGCTGTTCGTCAACGCCGTGCGGCAGGTGGCGGTGGGTGATGTGGTCGGGCCGCTGCGCTCGCCCGCGGGCTTCCACATCCTGAAAGTCGTGGACAAGACCCATGGCGGCGTGCCCACGGTGGCCGTGCAGAACCATGCGCGCCACATCCTGCTGCGCGTGGGCGCGGGCCTGTCCGAGCGCCAGGCGGCCGAACGCCTGGAAGAACTGCGCCAGCGCGTGCTGCGTGGCCAGGCCGACTTTGCCGCGCTGGCGCGCGAGTACTCGCAGGACGGCAGCGCCAAGAGCGGTGGCGACCTGGGCTGGGCCGGGCCGGGCCGCTATGTGCCGGAGTTCGAGCAGGCGCTCAATGCCCTGCGCCCCGGCGAGGTGAGCCAGCCCGTGGTGTCGCGCTTTGGCGTGCACCTGATCGAGCTACTGGAGCGCCGCGAGGCCAAGCTCACACAGCGCGAGCAGCGCGACATGGTGCGTGACCAGGTGCGCGAGAAGAAGCTCGACGAGGCCTTCACCACCTGGATCCAGGAGGCGCGCGGCCGCGCCTACGTCGAATACCGCGACGCACCGCAATGAAGCACATTGCCCGCAAGCGCTTCGGCCAAAACTTTCTGACCGACGGCGGCATCATCGATGCCATCGTGCGCGCCATCGACCCGCGTCCGGGCCAGCCCATGGTCGAGATCGGCCCGGGTCTGATGGCGCTGACCCAGCCGCTGGTCGAGCGCCTGGGCCGGCTCACGGTGATCGAGCTGGACCGCGACCTGGCCGCGCGCCTGCGCCAGCACGGCCAGCTCGATGTCATTGAATCTGATGTACTAAAAGTGGACTTTGCGCAGGTGGCGCAAGCGCTTGCAGCTCCTAAAATAAGAGTGGTCGGCAACCTGCCCTACAACATCTCCACGCCCATACTGTTCCACCTGCTGGACCAGGTGCACGTCATAGCAGACCAGCATTTCATGCTGCAGAAAGAGGTCATAGACCGCATGGTGGCCCAGCCGGCCACGGCCGCCTATGGCCGGCTGTCGGTGATGCTGCAGTGGCGCTACGCCATGGAAGATGTGTTATTCGTGCCGCCGGGCAGCTTTGACCCGCCCCCGCGCGTGGACAGCGCCGTGGTGCGCATGCTGCCCTACGACCAGCCCGCGGCGGTGGACGTGGCGTTGCTGTCCGAGCTGGTGCAGGTGGCCTTCAGCCAGCGGCGCAAGCTGCTGCGCCATACCCTCGGGCGCTGGCTGGAGGCGCGCGCCTACGCCGGAGCCTTCGATACCCAGCGCCGCGCCGAGGAGGTGCCGGTGGCGGATTACGTGGCGCTGGCGCGCAGCGTGGGGGGAAGAGGTTGAGCGTTCGGCGGCTGTTCGCGCTCAACGCTCAACGCCCCAGCCAGACTATGCCGCTGCCAGCCAGTAGCCTACGTTGAACGGGCTGCTCATGCGCAGGGCCAGCGGGGACACATCCACCAGCTTGTCGGTGGGCATCTTCTCGCCCGTGGGGGTGATTTCAATCTGCGTGGCCTGGGAGGCAGCGCCTTGGCGCGGTTCCTCAGCCCGTTCCGCCTGGCCGGCGGTTGCAGAACGGGCTACAGAAAAGAATAGAAGCAGCGGAAGGCGATCTTGCGGTCGCTCCAGTAGTCGGCGGCATCGCGGAAGATGTCCAGCAGTTGCTCACGCGCTTCCTTGTCAAACTTCACCGTGGCCGGGATCTGCTCGAGCACCACGACAAAGCCTGGCTGCGGGCCGGCCTTGTGCAGCGGGTCGGTCATGCAGTCGTACAGCGCGTCGAAGTTCTTGCCGAAATGGGCCGGGAAGGTGAACTGCGTGGCGATCAGCTCCAGCACATCCTGCTTGGTCTGGGCATGGGCCAGGTTGGCATACAGGAAATGCTGGCCCAGCACGCGCGCCGTCTCCTGCAGGTCGTGTACGCGAAAGGCGCGTATCGACTGCACGATGTTCGGGCGCACGCCGCGCAACAGCGTGTCCTGCTCTTGACGAAGTGGCGTTTCCATCTCCGTTGCTCTTTCTCTTAGAGATTCACGAATTACAGTGTCCGCAAGCGCCAGCGAGCTGTCCTGCGAATGAAAAGGGAAATGGTGCTCCACATCGGATCGCACCATGAAATCTGCGCTTGAAGACATCATCGGGTTCATTGCCTGATTTCTCGAAAGCTCGTGTAGTGGTCGCTGGTGTAATAGCAGGCATCGGGCATGCGTTTGGCGCCGCCGCAGACGATGCGCCTGGCGCCCCGGTGTGCCACCCCTGGTGTGCGCACCGTGTACTCCCGGTAGTAGCCGCGCTTCTTGGCGGGCAGCTGCCGCTCGCGATTGCCGAACACCGAGCCATCCTTGTCGTACGGAAACGGCCCGCCCTCATGGATCAGCGCATAGGTGGCACGCCCCTGGGGGGGCAGCTCGGCCAGCGCGATGGGGGAGGAGGCAGGGGTGTCCTGCCATTGCCGCGCGCCCACGCCAGCCGGTGCCAGCACCACCGCAGCACCCAGAGCGCACGCCACAATTGCCTTGTACGCCCGGTTGGCGACAGCCTTCAACATCCACTACACCTTTCAGAAATTGCGGGTTAACCCGAAATTTCAACGGGTTAGTGTGACAAAAACGCCACCAAAAGGCAAGCGCCTGCCCAAAAAATGGGCAGGCGCAAAAGGTTAATTATCCTGAATCCCGCAGCAGGCGCGCTGCGCATGGCCCTGACGGGGGCAGGGCGCAGGATTCGGGAGCGCGGCTTACCGCGCCGCGTTGGCGTCGGCCACCGTCAGGGCCGTCATGTTGACGATGCGGCGCACGGTAGCGCTGGGGGTGAGGATATGCACGGGCTGGCCCGCGCCCAGCAGCACCGGGCCGATGGCGATGTTGCCGCCGGCGGCGGTCTTGAGCAGGTTGTAGGCAATATTCGCCGCATCGATGTTGGGCATCACCAACAGATTGGCGTCGCCCGCCAGCGTGCTGTGCGGCATCAGGGCCATGCGCGCCTTGCCGTCCAGGGCGATGTCGCCATGCATTTCGCCGTCCACCTCCAGCCAGGGGGCCTGCACGCGCAGCAGCTCCAGCGTCTGGCGCATCTTTACGGCGCTGGGCTGGTTGCTGTTGCCAAAGTTGGAGTGCGACAGCAGCGCCGCCTTGGGCTTGAGGCCAAAGCGCAATATCTCCTCGGCCGCCATGATCGTGATCTCGGCCAGCTGCTCGGCCGTGGGGTCGTAGTTCACATGGGTGTCCACCACGAACAGCTGGCGATTGGGCAGCAGCAGGGCGTTCATGCAGGCATAGGTGTGCACGCCGGCGCGCCGGCCAATCACCTGGTCGATGTACTGCAGGTGGTGTGCGGTGTGGCCCCAGGTGCCGCAGATCAGGCCGTCCACCTCGCCCTTGTGCAGCAGCATGGAGCCGATCAGCGTCAGGCGCCGGCGCAGCTCGATCTTGGCGATCGGCACCGTGACGCCCTTGCGCTCGGTCATGCGGTGGTAGGTCTGCCAGAAGTCGCGGTAGCGGTGGTCGTCCTCCACGTTCACCACGTCGTAGTCCTGGCCCTCCTTCAGGCGCAGGCCGAACTTTTCGATGCGCTCGGCAATCACCGTCGGGCGGCCGATCAGCGTGGGCCGGGCGATATGTTCGTCCACCACGATCTGTGCCGCGCGCAGCACGCGCTCTTCCTCGCCCTCGGAGTAGGCAACGCGCTTCTTCGTCCCCATCTTGGCCGCCGTGAAGATGGGCTTCATGGTCGTGCCAGAGGCGTAGACGAAGGTCTGCAGGTGGTCGCGGTAGGCATCCATGTCCGCGATCGGGCGCAGCGCCACGCCGGAATCCAACGCGGCCTGGGCCACGGCCGGCGCGATCTTCATCATCAGGCGCGGGTCGAACGGCTTGGGGATCAGGTACTCGGGGCCGAAGGCCAGCGCCTCGCCCGCATAGGCCTTGGCCACCACCTCGCTCTGCTCGGCCTGGGCCAGCTCGGCGATGGCGTGCACCGCCGCGATCTCCATCTGCGTGGTGATGGTGGTGGCGCCGCAATCGAGTGCGCCGCGGAAGATGTAGGGGAAGCACAGGACGTTGTTGACCTGGTTCGGGTAGTCGGTGCGGCCGGTGGCGATGATGGCATCGTCACGCACGGCCTTCACGTCCTCGGGCGCGATCTCGGGATTCGGGTTGGCCAGCGCGAAGATCAATGGGCGCGGCGCCATCCTGGCCACCATGTCCTTCTTCAGCACGCCGCCGGCGGACAGGCCCAGGAAGATGTCGGCGCCCTCAATCACCTGGGACAGGCTGCGCAGCTCGGTCTTTTGCGCGAAGAAGGCCTTGTCCTCGTCCATGAGCTCGGCCCGGCCCTCGTAGACCACGCCGGCGATGTCGGTGACCCAGATGTTCTCGCGCGGCAGGCCCAGCTTGACCAGCAGGCCCAGGCAGGCCAGCGCCGCGGCGCCCGCACCCGAGGCCACGAGCCTGGCTGTCTTGATGTCCTTGCCCGCCACCTTCAGGCCGTTGATGATGGCAGCGCCGACGACGATGGCCGTGCCGTGCTGATCGTCGTGAAAGACCGGGATCTTCATGCGCTCGCGCAGCTTGCGCTCGACGTAGAAGCAGTCCGGCGCCTTGATGTCTTCCAGGTTGATGCCGCCGAAGGTGGGCTCCAGGCTGGCGATGATCTCGACCAGCTTCTCGGGGTCTTTCTCGTTGATCTCGATGTCGAACACGTCGATGCCCGAGAACTTCTTGAAAAGGACGCCCTTGCCCTCCATCACCGGCTTGCCGGCCAGCGGCCCGATGTCGCCCAGGCCGAGCACCGCCGTGCCGTTGGTCACCACGCCAACCAGGTTGCCGCGCGCGGTGTACTTGAAGGCGGCGTTCGGGTCCTTGACGATCTCCTCGCAGGGCGCGGCCACGCCGGGCGAATAGGCCAGCGCCAGGTCATGCTGGTTGATCATCTGCTTGGTGGCGCCAACGGTGATCTTGCCGGGCTGGGGGAACTCGTGGTATTCGAGCGCGGCCTTGCGCAGCAGGGCGCGCTTGTCTGCGGTGTCAGGGGTCTGGTCGTTGGGCATTGTTGTTTCTCCGGCGCAAGCCATTCCAAATCCGAACCGCCGGGTGGAATGTCAGCGGCGCATTGAGCGGCGATTGTAGGACTGCCCTCTTGATGCACCCATGCGCGCAAGGCGCTTGCAGGGCGAAACAGTTTTGCCGAGGCAGCGGTGAATGGGTCAGGGCGTGAGTGAGTGTCAGTGCGGTACAGGCGGTTGCAGCCCTACGGTCACCGAGCGCGAACGAACATGCGAGAACACGCCCGCAGGAACGTCCACGTCAATGGACTTGACCTGTTTGAGCGTGTGCGCGTCGTAAATCACCAGCTGTCCACCTGGCAGGCCCTGGCTGCGATCTCCGCGATAGCGCGCGCTGACGTAGAAAAAATCGCCGCGCGCGGTGTACTCTGGAAAATGCGAATGACCAAGCCGGCCGGCCACCTCCAGCGTGTGCTCCACCTCGAGCGACTCCTTGCCGATGAATTGCAGCTTGTTGGCATTCGGGCCGGTGCCGACGATGTCCACGATGATCCAGGGCGCATTCGGATGTGCGGCCGGCGACTCGGTGGGCCCTGCCACCGGGATGCGCTTGACCACTTCGAAGCTTTCCATGTCGAACACGGTCACCTCGTAGGACGGGCAGTCCACCTCGCCGATGTTGGTACCTATGCCCAGCAGGCGCCCGCCCGAGCGCACCAGGGCGCCAGAGCCCAGGTGCGGCTTGCAGCCGACCGGGATCTTGCGCACGATGCGCGCCTGGGCCAGGTCGATCACGGTGTTGACGTTGTCGTCGTATGAGGAGACCACGAAATGCCGGCCATCGGGGGAGAGAAAGCCGTCGTGCAGATGGCGCCCCACGTTGGTGACGGCGGTGATGGGCATGCCGCGCTGATCCAGATCCACGATCCACACCTGCCCCGCCTGCTCCAGCGCCACGACGAACCAGTTGGCATAAGGCGTGGCGGTGATGATGCCGGCATCGGCCGGCACATGCCTGCCGTCCGGGTCGACGCCCGCAAGCTCGATCATGTGCAGCGGCTCCAGCGTGCTCGCGTCCATGATCACCATGGTGTGCGGGACGTAGGAGCCCGCCGCCACATAGCGCCCGTCACGCGAAACCGCCAGTGAAATCCCGTTCAACCCCGCACGCACCTTGCGCACGGTGCGCATGGAGTACAGATCCACCTTGTGCACCCAGCCGGCATCGTCGCG
>JAGPIX010000077.1 GCA_018054745.1 Alicycliphilus sp. | reverse complement strand
CAAGGGCGGCATCGTGCTCGTCGATCCCACCACCGCCCAGGTGCAACGCGTGATCGCGCTGCAATACAACGCTGAATCGCTCAAGCGCGAGCTCAAGGGCCAGGATGTCGGCGGCGAGGCCGGGGGCGATCGTGCCGAGCCCACACGCTTCAAGGGCCCGGCGGTGGAGACCATCAGCTTCGAAGCCGACCTGGATGCGACCGACCAGCTCGAATTCCCGGACCAGCATGCCGCCACCGTGGCCCATGGCCTGGCGCCGCAGATCGCGCTGCTGGAATCGCTGTCGCAGCCCAGCAGCGCGCAGTTGAGCAAGGTGAACAGCCAGGCCAGCTCGGGCCAGCTGGAGATCGCGCCCATGCTGGCGCCGCTGCTGCTGCTGGTCTGGGGCGCTAGCCGCGTGATACCGGTCAAGCTGACCAGCTTCTCGGTGACCGAGGAGGCCTTCGACCCCGCGCTCAACCCGATACACGCCAAGGCCAGCTTCGGTCTGCGCGTGCTCACCGTCGATGACCTGGGCTTTGCCTCCAAGGGCGGCGCGCTGTTCATGACCTATCTGCAAAACCGCGAGCAGCTGGCCGCCAAGGCCCAGCCGGTGTCGCTGTCCACGCTGGGCGTGACGGGAGTGTGACCATGACCGACCCCATTGCCGCCTTTATGCAGGCCAACGGCCTGGCCCAGCCAGCCTTTGCGCCGGACAGCCGCTACTACGGCCTGCCGACGGCGCAGACCCAGCTGGCCGACGGCCGCACCGTGGCCTATGTCACGCGGCGCTTTCTGCCGCCGCCGGAGAACTTCGCCACCATCCAGACCCTGACCCTGGCCGCCGGCCAGCGCCCGGATCAGCTGGCGGCGCAATACCTGGGCGTGGCCGAGCAATGGTGGCGCCTGGCCGACGCCAACGGCGCCATGCAGCCCGAGGCCATGACGGCCGTGCCGGGTTCAAGCCTGCGCATCACCCTGCCCGAGGGCGTGCCGCCGCCCCCCTTCGAGGCCTGATCATGTTCGCCCAGGGCATACAGCTCACCCTGCTCGTCGGCCCGCTGGTGCCGCTGCCGGTGCCGCGCGTGGTGCTGGATGCGCTACAGAGCGTGGAGGTGCGCACGGCGGCGGGCAGCGCCTCGGGCTTTCAGCTCACGTTCACGATCACCGCGCGCTCGCCGCTCAACACCATCTTCCTGCTGGCGGCAGGCACCAACACCGGCATGGCCACGCCGCCGCTGCGCGTGCTGCTGATCCTCACCATGAACGGCAGCGCCCAGCCGCTGTTCGACGGCGTGATGACCCATGTGGAGGTGCAGCCTGGCGGGCGTGGTCAGGCCGGCACGCTCACCGTGACCGGCGAGGACGTGACCAAGGCCATGGACATGCAGGATTTCAGCGGCCTGCCATTTCCCGCCGTGCCGGTGGAGGGCCGCGTCGCCCTGCTGTGCGCCAAGTACGCGCCCTTCGGCCTGATCCCCATGGTGATCCCGGTGCTGTTCCCCGACGTGCAGATCCCCATCGACAAGATTCCCGCGCAAAAGGGCACGGATCTGGCCTATATCCAGGAGCTGGCGCGACAGGTGGGCTATGTGTTCTACGTCGAGCCGGGCCCGGCCCCGGGCACCAACATCGCCTACTTCGGGCCCGAGATCAAGCTGGGCGTACCGCAGCCGGCACTGAACCTGGACATGGACGCGCTGACCAATGTGGAGTCGCTGTCGTTCTCCTTCGATCCGACCAAGGGCGTGCTGCCCATCGTCTACATCCAGAACCAGCTGACGCGCGTTCCGATACCGATCCCCATCCCGAACCTGAACCCGCTGCAGCCGCCGCTGGGCGCTTTGCCTACGCCGATTGCCAACCTCAAGGTGCTCAAGGACACGGCCAAGATGAGCCCCATGCGTGCCATCTCGGCCGGCCTGGCCGAGGCCGCCAAGTCGCAGGACGCCGTGAGCGGCAGCGGCAGCCTGAACGTGCTGCGCTACGGCCGGGTACTGAAGGCGCGCGGCCTGGTGGGCGTGCGTGGCGCCGGCGTGGCCTACGACGGCCTGTACTACGTCAGCAGCGTGACCAGCCGGCTCAAGCGCGGGGAGTTCAAGCAGAGCTTCGAGCTCACGCGCAATGGCCTGGTGTCGATCACTCCCAATGTCCCGGTCTGAAGGAGGAACAGACGATGAACGACAAGTTCTACGGCAAGTACCGAGGCATGGTGCTCAACAACATCGACCCCATGCAGATCGGCCGGCTGCAGGTGCAGGTGCCCGACGTCGCCGGACTGCTGCCCGCCACCTGGGCCATGCCCTGCGTGCCCGTGGCGGGCGTGCAGAACGGCATGTTCGCCCTGCCCATGATCGGCTCAGGCGTGTGGGTAGAGTTCGAGCAGGGCGACCCGGACTATCCCATCTGGGTCGGCTGCTTCTGGGGCAGCGCGGCCGAGGTGCCAGCGCTGGCGCGCGCCACGCCGCCCGGAGTGCAGGCGATCACGCTGCAGACCACGCTGCAGAACGGCCTCACGGTCAGCGACCTGCCCGGCCCGACCGGCGGCATCATGCTCAAGAGCGCCACCGGCGCCACGCTGATCGTCAACGACACGGGCATCTACATCCAGAACGGCAAGGGTGCCTCGCTGATCATGACGGGGCCCACGACGAACATCAACGCCGGCGCGTTGACGGTCGTTTAAGGAACATCGTATGCCCGGCCCCCTGCTGCACCTCGGCGCCACCGTGCTCTGCGCCCACGGCGGCCAGGCCACGCCCAGCGCGCCCGTGCCGCGCGTGCTGGTCTCGGGCCAGCCCGTGGCCACGCAGGCCGCGCCCTGGCTGGTGGCGGGCTGTGCGTTCTCTCCGCCTCAGGGCAACGGGCCCTGCGTCACGGCGCAATGGGTAGTGGCGGCCACGCGCGTATTCGCCGCCGGCCAGCCGGTGCTGGTGATGAGCGGCCAGGCCATCTGCACGCCCACGGGCACGCCGCTGATGCCGGTGGCCGCGCAAACCCGCGTCATTGGGATGTGAAGGAGGTGCATCATGAGCAGCTACGTCGCCTTCCCCTACCGCACCGACGGGCGCGGCCGCACGCATGAAGCCGCGCGCGAGGCCTGGCTGCATGGCCTGATCGAGCAGCTGTTGTTCACCCTGCCCGGCGAGCGCGTGAACCGGCCCGACTTCGGCTGCGGGCTGATGCAGCTCGTGTTCGCCCCCAACAGCCCCGAGCTGGCCGTCACCGTGCAGGCCCTGGTTCAGGCCTCGCTGCAGCAGTGGCTGGGGCAGTTGCTGCGCATCGACGAGGTGGCCGCCAGCAGTGAGGACGCCACGCTCACGGTGGCCGTGCGCTACACGGTGCTCGAGACGCAGCAGGCCGGTGCGGTCCAGTTCACCAGGAGCCTGGCGCCATGAGCACGCAGCAATACCTTTGCAAGAACCCGCGCCGCATCGCCGCCCTGCGCGCCGCCGCGCAAGAGTTGCCGCCGCGCTGGTTCAACGGCATCGAGTACCTGGAGGTGATCCACGGCGAACCGCGTCTGGTGCTGCACTTCGTGCATGACCTGAGCCAGACCCCGGTTGCACCACTGACCGCGGGCAACGTCGAAGTGCGCGGCGGCCAGCGTGTGCGTGACCCGCATGTGGTGGGCGTGAGCGCCAGCGGCAAGCAACTGACGGTGGAGCTGGACGACAGCGGCGACTTCTCGCGCTACCAGCTGCGTCTGGTGGCCTCGGCCGGCGCGGACGCACCACCCGACGGCATAGACCCGGCCCTGGCGCAGATCAGCTTTGGCTTCAAGGTCGACTGCCCCAGCGACTTCGACTGCCGCCAGACCCGGGACTGCCCGCCAGAGACCCAAGCGGTGCCCGACATCGACTACCTGGCACGCGACTACCCGACTTTCCGCCGCCTGGTGCTCGATCGCCTGTCGGTGCTCATGCCAGACTGGCGCGAACGCAACCCTGCCGACCTGCTGGTGACACTGAGCGAGGCCCTGGCGTATCGCGCCGACGAGATCGCCTACTTCCAGGACGCCGTGGCCACCGAGGCCTACCTGGGCACAGCACGCCAGCGCGTCTCGGTCAAGCGCCACACACGGCTGCTGGACTACCAGCTGGCCGAGGGCGGCAACGCCCGCGCCTGGGTCGCCTTCGAGGTCGATGCCACGGCCGACGGCCAGCAGCTGGCGGGCTGCGACCCGGACACCGGCCTGGACGGCACGCTGCTGCTGACCCAGTCGGCCGGCACGGCCAAGCGCCTGCCATCGCGCGCCCGGGCCGCCGAGTTGGTGGCTGGCGGCGCCCAGCCCTTCGAGCTGCTGACGCCCGTCACCCTGTACAGCGCGCACAACGACCTGCGCTTCTACACCTGGAGCGACGAGGCCTGCTGCCTGCCCAAGGGGGCCACGCGCGCCTTCGTGCGCGACGCTGTGGCCCAGCGCCTGCGCCTGCGCGCCGGTGACCTGCTGCTGCTGGAGGCGCGCGCCGGCACCAGCAACGGCCTGCCCCAGGACGCCGACCCCACGCAGCGCCATGTGGTGCGGCTCACGCGGGTAGACCCCGAGGCTGACGCCGCCCGCCAGCCCGCACCCACGCCGCGGCGCGACCCAGTCACGCTGCAGCCCATCGTGGAACTGCAATGGGCCGAGGAAGACGCCCTGCCATTCGACCTGTGCCTGTCCAAGGTCATAGGCGGCTCCCTGGTACAGGACATGGCCGGCGCCTGCGCCAACCTGGCGCTGGCCGACCACGGCATGAGCCCCAGCGCCACACAAAAGCTGCTGCCCGTGCCCGGCGGGCGCGTGCCACGCCTGCGGCCAGAGCATGGCAGCCAACTTCCCCTCACGCGCCAGGCCATGGTGCGCGACGCGTTGGGACGCTTGACGCTGGTCGATGCCACGGCCCCCGCCGCAGCCGCCATGCAGACCGACCCGGCCGGGCAGCGCGCGGCCATGCGTGTCACCAGCGACGGTGACGGCCGGCTCTGGAGCGTGCAGCCCGACCTGCTGGGCAGCAACGGGCAGGCAGCCGACTACGTGGTCGAGACCGACAACGACGCCAACTTGCTGCTGCGCTTCGGCGACGGCGTCAACGGCCGCTCGCCGGGCGCCACCGAGGGCTTGTCGCTGCGCATGCGCGGCGGCAACGGCAGCAACGGCAACGTGGGCAGCAACGCCATCGCCCATGTGCTGTGCGGCTTCGACGGCATCACGCGCGTGCGCAACCCGCTGCCCGCCCGCGGCGGCACCGGCCCGACACCGCTGGCGCGCGCGCGCATGGACGCGCCCCAGGCCTTCCGCCGCCAGGAGCGCGCCGTTACGCCCCAGAACTATGCCGACATGGCCATGCGCGACACGCGCGTGCAGCGCGCCGTGGCCACGCGGCGCTGGACCGGTAGCTGGTACACGATGTTCATCACCGTGGATCGGCGTGGCGGGGCGCCCGTGGACGCGCCCTTCGAGGACAGCATGACGGCCTTCATCGACCGCTACCGCCTGGCCGGCCACGACGTGGAAATAGACGCCCCGGCCTATGTGGCGCTGGACATCGCGCTGCATGTCTGCGCCCTGCCCGGTTACTTCACGGCCGACGTGGAGCGGCGGCTGCTGCAGGTGTTCGGCAGCGCGCAGGGCGGCTTCTTCGACCCCGACCGCTTCAGCTTTGGCGACCCGGTTTACTTAAGCGCCGTGGTCGCCGCCGCCATGGCCGTGACCGGCGTGTCGCACGTTGAGCCGCTGCGCTTTCAGCGCCTGGGCCGCGCGCCCGCGGGCGAGATAACGGCAGGCCAGATCACCATGGCGCGGCTGGAGATCGCGCGGCTCGACAACGACCCGAATGCACCCGAGAACGGCAGGCTCGCATTCGAGGTACACGCAATGGGAGGCCAGCCATGAGCGACGACCATCTGAGCGGCTGCCACTGCTGCGAAGGCCAGCAACCGCGCCCTGCCATCTACAACGACCCCGGCCTGCCCGCGCTCGCCTGGCGCCTGGACACCCAGCCGGGCTTTTACCAACGCATGCTGGCCAGGCTGCCGCTGTGGCGCGACCCGGAGGCGGGCGCAGGCGCACCGCGCCCCCTGGCGCACCTGGCCACGCGCGAGCCCGTTGATGCCACCGTGGCCCTGGTGGACGCCGCCGCCTGCGCGGCCGATGTGCTGAGCTTCTACCAGGAGCGCATCGCCAACGAGGGCTTTCTGCGCACCGCCACCGAGCGCCGTTCGGTGCTGGAGCTGGCGCGCGCCGTGGGCTACGAGCTGCGCCCCGGCGTCGCCGCTGGCGTGCATCTGGTGTTCACCGTGGAGGACGCGCCAGGCGCGCCCGGCCTGTGCACCATCGCCGCCGGCAGCCCGATCCAGAGCGTGCCGCCGCAGGGCAAGCTGCCCCAGGTGTTCGAGACCTCGGCCGAGCTGCTGGCGCGCGCCGAATGGAATGCGCTGCGCCCGCGCCTGACACGGCCGGCCGACATGGCCTTGCTGAATGTCAGCGGTGGTGCACGGCGGCTGGTGTTGCTGCTGCCCCAGGGCAGCCTGCCCGCGGGCACCGCCGGCCTGCACCAGGGCCTGGCCAGCGGCAGCCTGTACCGCCTGGATCCGGGTCTGCCGGTGGATGCCAGCGTCGATGCACTCGAGGTGGGTCGCATTTACCTGGGCGCGAACGCCAACCGCATACAGGCCGGCGAGCTATTGCTGTTCGTGGGCAAGAACGGCGCCAACCTGCTCCATCTGGTGCTGCGCGCACGCGAAGTCGAAGAAGAAAAGACGCTGGAGCGTGTGCGCATCGATCTCGACCCCCTGCCCGACCCCGTCGCGCCGGCCGCGCCACCCATGCTGCAATGGGCCATACCGGTCATGTACGCCATCTCCGGTCCCTACGCCCAGGCGCAGGTTCAGAGCGTGCCCTTCACCAGCGGCAGCATCAGCACCACCTTCAGCGGCAAGGCCTGGCAGGAGGGCGAACTGCAGGCCATGATCGCCATCCAGGGCTGGAGCGGCCAGCAACTGGTGCAGGCCATCACCGCCAGCGCCCAGCCAGCCACCAAGCCGGTGGCGCCCGAAGCCGGCGCCTTCAGCTTTGGCGCACGCCTGGGATTTTTCGGCCACAACGCGCCGCAATGGAACTCCCTGCCGGCCAGCAACACCAAGGGCGGCGCGACCTACTACCCAGCCAACTGGGACAGCACCAACCCCAGCATCTGGACAGACTCGCAAAGCGGCGCCATCACACCCCAGCACACCTACCTGGAACGGCCCGTGCCGGCCCTGGCCGCGGGCAGCTGGATGGTGTTCGATTCGCCCGGTGTCAAGGCCAGCACCTATCTGCTGTACGACAGCCGGGAGTGCGCACGCGCCGACTACGGCCTGTCCGGCCGCGCCATGGCCTTGCGCATGGCCGGCAGCGACGGCAAGCCACTGTCGGCACCCCCTTCGGAAGCCTTCAAGTTCCGCGACACCACGGCCCATGTGGCCAGCCAGCGCCAGCCGCTGGTGGATCTACCCATCGATGCCCCGGTCGCGGCGGGCAGCCAGCGCCTGGAGCTGTCCACCATGGTACTGGGCCTCACCCCGGGCAAGCTGCTGGCCTTTGTCGGCGCGCGCAGCGACATCCCCGGCGTGGATGCGGCCGAGATCGCGGTACTCGACGACGTGGTGCATGCCAACGGCCGCAGCACCCTGGTGCTCAGGGGCAAGAGTGGCCTGCAGTTCAGCTATCAGCGCGAGGGCCTGCGCATACACGCCAACGTGGTCGCCGCCACCCATGGCGAGGGCGTGCAGGAGGTACTGGGCAACGGCGACGCCTCCCAACCGTTCCAGCAGTTCACGCTGCGCCGCCCGCCCACCACCCACCTGTCGGCCGCCAGCAGCAGCGGCGCGCAAAGCACGCTGGCCCTGCGCGTCAACGGCCTGTTGTGGAGCGAACGCCCATCGCTGTATGGCGCGGGACCGAACGAGCATGTGTTTGCCACGCGTATCGACAACGACGCGCGCATGACCCTGCTGTTCGGCGACGGCCGCCAGGGTGCGCGCCTGCCCACCGGGCAGATGAATGTGCGCGCCAGGTACCGCACCGGACTGGGTGCCGATGGCGAGGTGGCGGCCGCCAGCCTGACCATGCCGCGCGCCATGCCGCTGGGCCTGCGCGGCGTCAACAACCCGCTGCCGGCCGGCGGCGCGCAGGATCCCGAGAAACTGGCCGACGCACGCCGCAACGCACCGCTGACGCTGCTGGCCTTCGAGCGCGTGGTCTCGCTGCGCGACTACCAGGATTACGCGCGCGCCTTTCCCGGCATAGGCAAGGCACGCGCCGACCTGGTCAGCGTGGACGCCAGCACGCGCGTGCTGCTGTCGGTAACGGGCGCCACCGGTGGCACGGCCGACGCCCAGGTACTTGACAACCTGCGCCTGGCCATCACCGACCAGTCCGACCCCGCGCAAGCCTTCACGCTACAGGCTGCGGCGTTGCGCTACTTCCGCTGCCAGGCCAGCGTGGTCGTCGATGGGCGCTACCAGGCTACCGCCGTACTGGCCGACTGCCTGGCGCGCCTGCTCGAGGCCTATGGCTTTGACGCACGCGAGCTGGCCCAACCCGTGACCGCCGCCGCCTTGCTGACCCTGCTGCAACAGGTGTCGGGCGTGGTCGCCGTGGATCTGTCGGTGCTGCAGCCTTACGGCCAGGGCGCCAGCCCCGATGCCGTGCAAGAGGTACTGCCGGCCTTGGGCGCACGCTGGGTCGCCGGCGCCATGCAGCCGGCCGAGCTGCTGCTGATCAACCCCGCCGCCGTGCAACTGCTGGAGGCCATGCCATGAGCCTGCTCACCCCCGAAAGGCTGTACCAGCTGCTGCCGGCCATACACCGCCTGCGCGACGCCGAGCAGGGCCAGCCGCTGCGCGCGCTGCTAGCGGTGATCGAGGAAGAACTCACGGCACTCGAGCTGGATGCCGCCCGCCTGTACGACAACTGGTTCATAGAGACCTGCGACGAGTGGACCGTGCCCTACATCGGCGACCTGGTCGGCGCACGGGCGATCCGCCCCGTGCCCTCGGCCGGCGTCAGCATGCGCGCCTGGGTGGCCAACACCCTGGCGTACCGGCGCCGCAAGGGCACGGCCCTGGTGCTGGAGCAGCTGGCGCGCGACGTGACGGGCTGGCCGGCCACGGCCGTGGAATTTTTCCAGCGCCTGGCCACCACGCAGCACATGAACCATGTGCGCCGCGCTCCAGCAGCCACCGCCGGCGTGCGCGACGCCGCACGCGCCGAGCTGGCCCAGGCCCACGGCGGCGCCTTCGATCCATACGCGCACACCCTGGAAGTGCGCAACGCCGACACACGCGGCGGCCGCCACAACATCCCCAACATCGGCATCTTCCTGTGGCGCCTGCGCGCCCAGCCGCTGGGCCAGGGCGTGCCGGGCGAGGCGGATGCCGACTTCATCAGCGCACGCGATAGCGGCGCGGGCTGGTGGGCCATGCACCCCGCCGGCGTGGACGCACCGCTGTTCAACCGCCCGCGCACCTTGACCGGGGGCGCCCTGACCCAGGCTGCCCAGGCCGCGCGCGAGGACAACGTCAGCGCCCCACTGCGCTCGCTGGCCCTGCATGCCGAGCTGGAACGCCTGCGCGCCGGCATGGCTGAACCGCCCCCCGTATTCATGACGGCGCAGCAGCCCGGGCTGCGCGTGTTCGCGCAGCTGGCCGGCGAGAGCCTGCCGGTGGAGATACCGCGCGAGCGCCTGTGGATCTGCGAGATACCCAACGCCGTGACACTGCCCGTGCCGCCGCGCGCGGCGGCGCTGGACGTACGGCGCGGGCGCATTGCCTTTCCCGCCGCCGCCAACGTGCAGCAGGTCTGGCTGCAGGCCGCCCACGGCAGCGTGGCCGACATGGGCGGCGGCCCCTACGACCGGGGCGACGCCCTGCGTGCCGCCAGCGCCAGCCTGTCCGAAGGCACGGCCACGAACGCGGATCAGGGCGGCTTCCTGGCCCCCACGGTGTGGCAGGCGGGCGTGACGCACCTGCTGGCGCTGGGCAGCACCGGCCAGCTGTTTGCCACCTTGCGCGACGCCGTCACGGCCTGGAACGCCCTGCCTGCGGGCCGCACCGGCGTGATCGTTGTCATGGACAGCCTGAGCGAGACTGACGCGGCGCCGCTGACCATCAACCTGGCCGAGGGCTCGCGTCTGATGATCGTCTCCGGCCAATGGCCGCTGGTGCCCGTACCCGGCGCCCTGCCCGGCACCCTGGGGCGCCTGCCCGGCCGCTTCGAGGCGCGGGATACGCGCGCGCACTGGCAGGGCAGCCTGCGCGTGGTGGGCCAGGCCGCGCCGGCCAGCCCCAACCCCGGCGCGCTGTTCATCAACGGGCTGCTGCTGCAGGGGCCACTCAGCCTCTCCGGCCCGCTGGGCCAGGTGGAGCTGGCGCATTGCACCATGCTGCCCAGCACCACCCACATCACGGTGGCTGGCGACAGCCCGCGCCTGGCGCTGCGCGTGCTGCACAGCCTGGCGCCACCCATCGCGGCGGCCGGCCCTGTCACCAGCATCACCCTGGCCGACAGCATCGCCGGCCTGCTGGACGAGGGCGCGGCCCCACAGCCGGCACTGAATGCCCCCGACGCCCCCCTGGATCTGCAGCGCACGACCGTCCTTGGCTCGGTGAGCGGGCTCACGCTCACGGCCAGCGACTGCATCTTCGACGCGCCTGTCACGGCCGTGCGGCGCCAGACGGGCTGCGTGCGCTTTTGCTATGTGCCGCCCGCATCCCAGGTGCCGCGGCGCTACCGCTGCCAGCCGCAGCTCGAGAGCGACACCCGCATCGCGGCGCTGCGCGCCAAGGCAGCGGCCGCCGGCCTGCCCCCGCCGACGGGCGCGGACGAGGCGGCCCTGCGCGCCGAGGTCGAGGCCACGGTACGCCCGCTGTTCAGCGCACGCCGCTATGGCGACCCGGCTCTGGGTCAGCTGGATCTGCGCTGCGCGGTGCAGATACGCACCGGCGCCGAGAGTGGCGCCGAGATGGGCGCCTACGAGCAGCTGCGCCAGCCCCAGCGCGAGGCCAACCTGCGCGACGCGCTCGACGAATACCTGCGCCTGGGCCTGACGGCCGGGCTGCATTACGCCAACTGATGCAACAAGGCAAGGAGGTACCACCATGCAAGGCGATCTCTCCCGCGAAACCTTCGACGCGCGCAAGCACTACACGGCAGTGCGGCTGCAGCAGGGCCGCGTGCTCACCGATGCCGACTTCAACGAGCAGGGCGACATCACGCGCCAGCGCCTGGAACATCTGGCGCGCGATGTGATCGGCGCCAGCGGCGGCCCGGCCGAGGGCGCGGGCTTTGCGCTGGCGGGCGGCATGGCCGCCCTGGCCGTACACGCCCAGGATGCCAACAGCATCTGGATTGCCGGCCAGGATGGTGTGCTGCTCGTCAGCAGCAACGGCGGCGGCGCCTGGACTGTGGCCAACACCGGCAGCACGCGCCACCTGCGCGCCCTGGCACGCAGCGGCAGCACCGGCTGGGCCGTGGGTGATGGCGGCACCATCTTGCGCACCAGCAATTCCGGCAGCAGCTGGACCGCCCAGGCCAGCGGCACGCTGCAGGCGCTGCGCGGCGTGGCCTGCACCGACGCCCAGCATGCCTGGGCCGTTGGCGATGGCGGCCTGGCCCTGGCCACGGTCGACGGCGGCGTCACCTGGACGGCGCGCGCCACCGGCGTGGCGCGGCTCCATGCCGTGGCCTTCACCAGCGCACAGAACGGCCTGGCCGTGGGCCAGGGCGGCGCCATCGTGCGCAGCGCCGACGGCGGCCAGACCTGGGCCAAGGTCGGCAGCGGCAGCCAGGCCACGCTGCGTGCCGTGGTCTTGAACGGTGCCCAGGCCCTGGCCGCGGGTGACGGTGGCACCCTGCTCGTGAGCGGCGATGGCGGCGCCACCTGGAGCACGGCGACCAGCGGCAGCACGGCCCGCCTGCGCACCCTGCGCATGCGTGACGCCAACACCGGCTGGGCCGCCGGCGACGGCGGCACGCTGCTGGCCACCGGCAACGGCGGCGCCAGCTGGACGGCGCAGCCCGTGGCAGGCAGCCCGCAACTGGCAGGCCTGTCGGTCGCCGGCACGGCCGACGCCTGGGCCGTGGGCGCCGGCCAGTCCTGGCGCATCGCGGCCACGGGCGCGGGCGCCCCCGCCACCCTGCCCGCGGCCAGCCTGCTGATCAGCGCCGGCTGCTACTACGTGCAGGGCCAGCATTGCGTCTGGGAGCAGGCCGCATCGCTGGCCAACCAGCCCGATGGCGGCGTGGCCCTGCGCCTGGCGCCGGGCCAGCACCTGATCTACCTGCGCGCCTGGCAGCGCCACATCAGCGCGTTGGAAGACCCCGCCATCCGCGAGCTGGCCCTGGGCGGGCCGGACACGGCCACACGCACGCGCCAGATGGCCCAGGTACGCGCCCTGGCCCTGCCGACCCCGGCCAACAACCAAGCCTGGCACTGCGGCGCGCCAGTGGCTGGCTGGGACAGCCTGACGGCAGCGCCCGGCGCCCGCCTGGCGGCACGCGCCGAGCCGCAGCTGGCGGCCACCAGCGTGTGCGACATCGCAGCCAGCGCCGGCTACCGGCGGCTGGAAAACCAGCTCTACCGCGTGGAGATCCACAGCGTGGACGCCAACACCGGCGCCGCCACCTTCAAGTGGTCGCGCGAAAACGCCTCGGTGGCCTACGCCGTGCAGTCCGTGACCATCGACAGCGTGGCCCAGCAGACCATCGTGCGCGTGGCCGCGCGCGGGCGCGATGCCAACCTGGATCTGTCGCCGCACGACCGCGTGGAGCTGCTCGACGATGCGAGCGCGCGGGAGCAACGCGCCGGCCAGCTGTTCGAGTTTCTGCACGACGGCGACGACGCGCTGGAGCTGGTGCTCGGCGGTCTGCCCCAGAGCAGCCTGGGCCAGGACGCCAGCGGCCACCCGCTGCTGCGGCGCTGGGAGCAGCGCCCCACTGCCGCCGGCCAGCACGCGCTGGCCGTGGTCGAGGGCGGCTGGATTCCCCTGGAAGACGGCGTGCAGGTGCGCTTTGCCCCCGGCGGCAGCTACCGCGTGGGCGACTACTGGCAGATCCCCGCGCGCACGGCCACGGCCGATGTCGAGTGGCCGCTGGACGAGGACGGGGCGCCGCAAGCCTGCCCGCCCGCCGGTGTGCGTGACGGCTGGGCGCGCCTGGGCCTGGTGACGGTGGACGCGGGTGGCCTGATCAGCGCCATCACCGATTGCCGCGAATGGTTCCCGCCACTCACCCAGCTGACGCAGCTGCTCTACGTGGGCGGCGACGGCCAGGAGGCCGCGCCCAACACCACGCTGGCCGAACCGCTGCGCCTGCGCGTGGCACGCGGCGCGCTGCCCCTGGCCGGCAGCCGGGTGCGCTTCACGCTGGAGGCCGGTGGCGGCAGCGTCAACCCCCCCGAGGCCACGACCGATGCGCAGGGCCTGGCACAGTGCAACTGGCAGCTGGGCGGCGCCGGGCCGCAGCGCGTGCGCGCCAACCTGCTCACCAGCGGCGGCGCAGCCGTGCCCGAGCAGACCCTGGTGTTCTCCGCCATGGCCCAGGCACCGGCGCAGGCGGGCGGCGGTTGTTGCATCACCATTGGCAAGGGCGGCGACTTTGAGCAGCTGAGCACCGAGCTGCTGATGAAACTGCTGGAGGAACATGGCGGCCAGCTGTGCCTATGCCTGCTGCCCGGCACGCATGAGCTCGCAGACCTGACGGTGAACCAGGTGCCGCCCGGAGCCAGGCTGTCGCTGCACGGCTGTGGCCCCACGGCCATCGTCGCCGTGCACGCACCCATCGCGCTGGGCGGGTTTGCCGCGCTGGAGCTGCGCGACCTGCAGCTGGCCATGGACCCCGGCACCTCGCTGCAACTGACGGGCAACCGCGAACTGGGCCTGCACAGCCTGCGCGTGCGGGGAAAGCAGGATCAGCCCCAGCCCTGGATCGTGGTGGACGGCAGCAGCGAGCTGCGCATGCACCAGTGCGAGGTGGCGGCGGCGGCGCCGGCCTCGGTGGTGCTGCAGAACATCACCGGGCAATGCGAGGTCATGCACTGCGTGATCGCTGGCGACCTGGCGTTCTATGGCATGCCGCCGCCCGACGGCACGGCCTCGGCACCTATCGCAACGGTTCTGGTGAATGCGTTGATCAGCGGCGACTTCCAGGTGCCGGCCGGCCGCGGCCAGCTGGTGCTGGGGCACAACCGGTTGCGCCGCCTGAACCTGGGCGAGGAAATGCTCAAGCAGTTGATACAACGGCAATTCAACGGCCTGTTCCAGACCGTGGTGCTGCAGGGCAA
>JAGPIX010000186.1 GCA_018054745.1 Alicycliphilus sp. | reverse complement strand
GCATCGTGTTTGCCATCGAGGAGCTGTCGCGCCGGCTGGAGACGCGCTCGTCCGGCCTGATGCTGGGCGCCATCGTGATGGCCGGCCTGGTGGCGGTGGCGGCGTTTGGCAACCTGTCGTACTTCGGGCGCATCCGCATCGAGCGCGTGGAATGGGGCGTGCTGCTGCCGGGCCTCGCGCTGGCGCTGGCCTGCGGGCTGGTGGGCGGGCTGTTCGCGCGGCTGCTCATCGTGTCGCTGTTCGGCGGCACCGACCGCTTCAGCGCCTATCGCCGCAAGCACCCGGTGCGCTTTGCCGCCGCCTGCGGGCTGGCGGTGGCGGTGATCGGCCTGGTGACGCAGGCCACGGCCGTGGGTGGCGGGCATGCGCACACGCGCACGCTGCTGGCGGGCGAATCGCCCGACGCGCCGCTGCTGTGGACGCTGCTGAAGTTCGTCGCCACCTGGCTGTCGGCCTGGTCGGGCGTGCCGGGCGGGCTGTTCACGCCCAGCCTGTCGATCGGCGCCAGCCTGGGGCACGACGTGGCGCAGCTGCTGGCGCCCGAATACACCACGGTGCTGATCGCGCTGGGCATGGCCGGCTTTCTGGGCGCCATGACGCAGACCCCCATCACCGCCATGATCATCGTGATGGAGATGGTGGACGGCTACGCCATGGTGCTGGGGCTGATGGCCTGCGCGCTGCTGGCCAGCCTGGTGTCGCGCATGGTCAGCCGGCCGCTGTACGCAACGATCGCCGACCAACTGGTGGCGCGCCTGGCGCCCGACGCCACCGCTAGAACGCCCGAGCAGCAGATGGCGCAGCCGATGCCTTCGACGCCGGCATCACCTGCCCCCAGCCCAGCAGCAGCCACAGCAGCGCCAACACCGACGTTGCCACCAGCACCGCCTGCGGCCCCCCGGCCTTGACCAGCCAGCCGCCCAGCGCGCCGCCGGCAAACAGGCCCAGCGACTGCAGCGTGTTGTAGACGCCCAGTGCCGCGCCGCGCGCATGCGCTGGCGCCAGGCGCGAGATCAGGCTCGGCTGCGTGGCCTCCAGCAGGTTGAAGGCGATGAAGAAGAACAACAGCAGCGCGCCCAGCGTCCACAGCCCCGGCGCACGCGGCGCCAGCAGCAGCAGCGCCAGTTGCACGGCAAACAGCAGCGCGATGCCGGTGCGCAGCACCCCGCGCAGCGCACCGCGCCGCTCGGCCGCGAACAGCCCGCCCAGCATGAGGAACGAGGCCAGCACCGCCGGCAGGTACACGTGCCAGTGCTGCGCCTTGGGCAGCCCGGCCTGCACCAGCAGCGCGGGCACCACCACCCACATCGCCATCTGCACCGTGTGCAGCACGAACACGCCCAGGTCCAGCCGCCACAGGTGCGGGTGCAGCCACACGTCGGCCAGGCGGCCGCGCGGCACGTCGGCGTGCTTGGCCGGCTCGGCCGGCGTCCACCACAGCACCACGGCGATGCCGGCCAGCGACAGCGCGCAGGTCAGCCAGAACAGCCCGCCCAGGCCGATCACCGCGGCCAGCGGCGGCGCCGCCACCAGCGACAGCGCGAACATCGCCGCGATGCTGATGCCCACCAGCGCCATGCCCTTGGTGCGCACCTCGTCGCGCGTCTGGTCGGCCAGCAGCGCCGTCACCGCTGCCGACACCGCACCCGCGCCCTGGATGGCGCGGCCGATGATGAGCATCTGCACGCTGCCCGCCAGCGCCGCGACGGCGCTGCCCAGGGCGAACACCAGCAGCCCGACCACGATGACCTTCTTGCGCCCCACGCGGTCGGACGCCAGCCCCAGCGGCATCTGCATCACCGCCTGCGTCAGGCCGTAGATGCCCATGGCCAGGCCGATCAGGGCCGGGTCGTCGCCGCCGGGGTAGTGCGCCGCCTCCAGCATGAACACCGGCAGCACCAGGAACAAACCCAGCATGCGCAGCGCGAAGATGCCGGCCAGCGACTGGGTGGCGCGACGCTCGTCGCCCGTCATGCGGTGGGCGGGGCGATCAAACGAAGATGGGGAGACAGTGGCAGACATCGGCGGACAGCACGGCACGGCGCCGTTCGGCAGCAAGGCAACAAGCGGGGTATTGTCAGCCATCACGCTTGCCCCTGATGCGAAACGGGCTGGCCATGCGGTCCGCGCGAGGGCGTGGGGGCAAAGATCGGTACAAGTCCCGATGCGGCGCCCATGGGCGGTCAAATAATGGACGACACGGGCCGTCGACATCGATCGGATGCCAAGAGCCGCTCTGACACCAACCAGGAACACCCCATGCCATGGTTCCAAGACGTCCCCGTCGTGGTGTTCTTCTTCGCCCTCGGCCTGGTGTCGCTGTTGGCGGCCCTGGGTTTTGGCATGGCGGTCTGGAGCGGCCGCATCTCGGGCGCGCTGCGCGGGCGCACGCCGGTGCCGGTCAACGCGCTGACCGAGGGCTTGCAGCTCGCGTGCGGTCAGGCCAGCGGGCCGCTGCTGGCCGCGCCGCTCACCGGGCGCCCCTGCGTGTGGTGGGACGTGCGCGTGTGGGAGCGCGTGACCGGCATCCACCACGACTCCGACCGTGGCCGCGACCGGCGCGCCGAGTGGAACGAACGGCGCCACGAGCGCTCCAGCCGTGTCATCCAGTGCACGCAGGGCTTGGTGACCTGCGCCGTGCAAGCGACGGGCATCACGCTCGCCGTGCCCACCGAGGTGTGCGACTGGCAAGGCATGCGCAACCCGCCCGAGAACCGCAATCCTCCGGCGCGGCCCGGCACGGCGTTCTCGCGCAATCCAAGTCAAGATCAAGGCTACGTCATGGCGGGCGGCAAGCTGGCGCAGGGTGATCGCTACCGGTACCGCGAAGAGATCATCGTGCCGAACACGGCGCTGTACGTGCTGGGCCACGCCCTGCGGGTGGACCCGGCGCAGTGGGCGGATGATTCACAGTCGCCGGTGTTCGACCCCGTCTCGTCGCATGACAGCGGGCCCGCGCAAGACCATGGGGACGCCGACTTCGAGTCGAGCGACTGGGGCGACGACGCGGACGACGCCGAGGGGGGCCGCAAGCAGGCCGCCGCCAGGGTGCAGGTCCAATGCGCCCAGGCCGAGGCCAACCGCCAGCACGCCGGCGACATGCGGCAAGCCCAGTGGCAGATCGGGCCGCACAAGGGCAAGCCCTACATCGTGGCGGCGCAAGCACCCGAACAATGGCTGGGCATGACGCGGCAGGCCAGCAAGGGCGGCTGGATCATGGGCACGCTGTTTGGCGGCTTGGCCGCCTTCTTGCTGTGGGCGCGCTACGGCACGGCATGAGCGCACCGTCGATGTCAGCATTGGCTGAAGGTCTTGGCCAGCGGCGCCTTGAACTGCACCGCGCCCTTGGGCCCAACGCCGCCGTCCAGGCTCCAGCGCCCAGCCAGCGCCTTGGCGCTGTTTTTCTGCAGCGCCATGGTGTCAAGCTGGGCGGTGTCGGCGTGTTGGATGCGCTGGTCGTTGGCGACAAACCAGGTGTTCAGGCGCGGGCCGGCGAACAGGCCACGCAAGCCAAGCGCGGCAGATGGGCAAGTTGGCTCGGCGGTGCAGCGTGTGCCATGCCATCTCCCTTGCTAACCCAGGTGGGCAGCGACGCATCGAGGTGATAGATTGGGCCACGCGGTTGCACAATCGGCGAGACGACACCGGCCGTGCCAGCGGCTGCGCACCCAAACCCACCCGGGCCCCGCCCGCTCCGCCTCCATGAACCACCCCACACGACACCCACGCCACCGGATGGCCATGCTGGCCGTATGCGCCGCGCTGCTGGCCGCCTGCGCACAGCAACCCATGACCGCCTCGGCCACCCCCAACCCGTCCGCCCAGCACGAACTCAAGGCGTTTCCCACCCAGCTTGCCGGCCACCAGCGCCACGTGATCGAGCTGCCGGCCCTGCCCGACGAGGACGCCCACAAGCTGGAGCTGATCGGCGGCAAGGCCATGACGGTGGACTGCAACAGCCGCGGCATGGACGGCCGCTTCGAGGCGCG
>JAGPIX010000009.1 GCA_018054745.1 Alicycliphilus sp. | reverse complement strand
CGCACCAGTGAAGCAGGGGTCAAAAAGCCTCGGCACCCTCCTGGCTGAGCAGGCGCTCTGCGTCGCGCCGGCCAAAGAGCCAGAACAGGGCCGGGGTGAGGAAGGTGTCCAGGAGCGTGGAGCTGACCAGGCCCGAGAAGATGACCACGGCCACCGGGTGCAGAACCTCGGTGCCGGGCCGCTCGGCCTCGAACAACAGCGGCGCCAGGGCGAAGGCCGTGACCAGGGCCGTCATCAGCACGGGGCTCAGGCGCTCGAGCGAACCGCGCAGGATCATGGCGTGGTCAAAGTTCTCGCCCTCGGCGCGCATCAGGTTCAGGTAGTGGCTCACTTTCAGGATGCCGTTGCGCACCGAGATGCCGGCCAGCGTGATGAAGCCGATCAGCGCCGCCACCGACAACGGCTGGCCCGACAGCCACAGCCCCAGCACGGCGCCCACCAGGGCCAGCGGAATGTTGACCATGATGAGCATGGAGAGCCGCGCCGACTGGTAGCGCGTGTACAGCACCACGAACATCAGCGCCAGCGACACGACGGAGAGCATGCCGACCAGGCGGCTGGCCTCCTCCTGCGCCTGGAACTGGCCGCCCAGGGTGACGAAGTAGCCCTCCGGCAGGCGCTGATCGGCCACCACCTTGCGGATGTCGGCCACCACGTCGGACAGCGCCCGGCCCTGGGCGTTGGCCGAGAGCACGATGCGCCGGCGACCGTCGTCGCGGCTGATCTGGTTCGGGCCGTCGCCCTCCTCGATGCTGGCCAGGCGCAACAAAGGCACGCGGCCCTTGGGTGTGTCGATAAGCAGCTGCGACAGGCCCAGGGCGCCGCGCGCGCTGTCGGGCAGGCGCAGCACCAGCGCAAAGCGGCGCCCGCCCTCGACGATCTGCGCCAGCTTCTCGCCCTCCACCAGGCCCTGCAGCGTGGCCAGCACCTGGGCGGCGCTCACGCCGTACTGCGCGGCAGCGGCGTAATCCACGCGCACGGTGATCTGCGGCGCCAGCACCTGCTTTTCGACCTCCAGGTCGGCCAGGCCCTCCACCTTGGACAGGCGCGCGCGCAGGTTCTCGGCCTGGCCGCGCAGCGTGTCCAGATCCTCGCCAAACAGCTTGATGGCGATCTGCGAGCGCACGCCCGAGAGCATGTGGTCGATGCGGTGCGAGATCGGCTGGCCCATGGAAACAGCCGCCGGCAGCGGCGCCAGGCGCGCGCGGATGTCGGCCTGCACCTCGGCCATGCTGCGGCGCATCTCGGACGCGGGCTTGAGGCCCACGTCCAGCTCGCTCACATGCACGCCCTCGGCATGCTCATCGAGCTCGGCACGGCCGCTGCGCCGGCCCACATGGGTGACCTCGGGCACCTGGCGCACCAGGCGCTCGGCCTGGCTGGCCAGCAGGGTGGACTCGGCCAGGGTCACGCCCGGGTTCAGGCGCATGCCGACGAGCAGCGTGCCCTCGTTGAAGGGCGGCAGAAAGGTGGTGGGAAACAGCGGCACAGCCAGCGCCGCCAGCAGCACCGCCACGCCGCCCGCCGCCACGGCCTGGCGCGGATGTTGCAACACGCGCGCGAGGCCCACGCGGTAGCGTGCCTTGAGCCAGGCCAGCAGGCGCGTGTCGCCATGCTCCAGGTTCTTCATGCGCGGCAGCAGGTAGAAGGCCAGCACTGGCGTGACGGTGACCGACACCAGCAGCGACGCCAGCGTGGAGACGATGAAGGCCACGCCCAGCGGCACGAACAGCCGGCCTTCGATGCCCGGCAGCGCGAACAGCGGCAGAAACACCAGCACGATAATGGCCGTGGCGTAGACGATGCCGGAGCGCACCTCCAGCGAGGCGAGCTTGACGATCTCCAGCGGGTGCAGGCGCGCGCTGCCCTGCTTGTGCCGGTCCATCTTCAGGCGGCGCAGCACGTTTTCTACGTCCACCACGGCATCGTCCACCAGGCCGCCGATGGCAATCGCCAGGCCGCCCAGCGTCATGGTGTTGATGGACAGGCCGAAGTACTTGAACACCAGCGCCGTCAGAAAGATGGACACGGGAATGGCGGTGAGCGCAATCACCGTGGGCCGCAGCGTGCCCAGAAACACGAACAGGATCACCGCCACGAACACCGATGCGCCTATCAGCTTGCCCTGCAGGGTGGTGACCGAGGCCTCGATGAAGCTGGCCTGGCGGAAGGTGACGCGCGGCTTGTCCATGCCGGCGGGCAGGGTCTGCGCCAGCTCGTCCAGGGCCTGCTCTATGCGCTGGGTCAGGGCCATGGTGTCTGCCGTGGGCTGCTTTTGAATGCCCAGGATCACCGCCGGCTGCCCCTCGAAGCCGGCATCGCCGCGCTTGATGGCCGGGGCAAAGCTCACGCTGGCCACCTGGCGCAGCAGCACGCTCTGGCCGTTGGGGGCGGCCAGGGCCAGGTTCTGCAGGTCTTCCAGGCGCGAGGTGCGGCCCAGGTGGCGGATCAGGTACTCGCGCCCACCCTGCTCCAGAAACCCGCCCGAGGTGTTGCTGGAGAAGCCCTTGAGCGCGCCAGAGAGCTGCTCGGGCGTGATGCCCAGCTGCGCCATGCGCGCCGTATCCGGCTGCACCTGGAACTGGCGCACCTCGCCGCCAATCGGTATCACCTGGGCCACGCCGGGTATGGCCAGCAGGCGCGGGCGCAGCACCCAGTCGGCGTACTCGCGTACCGCCATCGGCGTGGTGCGCTCGGTGGCGATGGGAATGGCCACCATCATGATCTCGCCCATGACGGAGCTGACCGGCCCCATGCTCGGCTCCACCCCGGCGGGCAGGCCCTCGTCCATGGAGGACAGGCGCTCGGACACCATCTGGCGCGCGCGAAAGATGTCCACGCTCCAGTCAAAGGTGACGTAGATGAAGGACAGGCCGGCACTGGAGGTGGAGCGCACGCTCTCCACGCCGGGCAGGCCGTTCATGCTGGTCTCCAGCGGGAAGGTGATGAGCTGCTCAACCTCCTCGGCGGCCATGCCGCCGGCCTCGGTCATGACCGTGACCGTCGGCTTGTTCAGGTCGGGGAACACGTCCACCGGCATGCGCGACAGCGTGTACGCGCCATAGGCCATGAGCACGGCCGCGGTGACCAGCACCAGCAGGCGGTGCGCCAGACTTTTTTCAAGAAGCCACTTGAACATTGCGGCTCCTTAGCGAATCTGGTTCAGCAGGGAGGCACCCTGCGTGGCCACGCGCTCGCCGGGCTGCAGGCCGTCGGTGACGGCCACATGCACGCCGTCCAGCGGCTGGATGCGCACCACGCGCGGCGCGTACTGCTCGGGCCCGGTCTTGACCCAGACGATGGCCTGGTTGGACGGGTTCTTCTGCAGCGCCGCCAGCGGCACCTGCAGCCCGGCCACGCGCGAGCGCGTCTGCACCACCAGGCGCACGCTCTGGCCCAGGGCCAGTTGCGAGAGGGCCTGGGCGTCGCCGGCAAAGGACAGCGGCAGGGCCTGCTCGCGCAGGCTGCGGGCCGCGCCCAGAAAGCGCAGCGGCACGCTCTGCCCGCCCGGCAGGGCCAGGCTGGCGCCGGCCACGTCCTGCGCCTGGGCCGGGTCGTAGGCCAGGGCCTCGATGCGCAGGCGCGCCGGATCGACGACCTCGAACACCTGCTCGCGCGCGTCCAGCACCTGGCCGGCGACGGCGTTGCTGGAGGCGATGACGCCCGACACCGGCGCCACCAGCGCATCGCGCTGGCGCAGGCCGGCGCCCACGGCGGCCAGGCGCGCCGTCAGGCTTTGCAGCTCGCTCTCGGCGGCCTCGATGTCCTTGCGCGCCACGGTGTCGGCCAGCTCGCGCAGGCGCGCCAGGCGGCGCTGGGCCAACTCTTTAGCCGCGCGCAGCTCGGCCTGCTGGGCGAGCTGGCCAGAACGCTCCAGCGCACCCGCCGTGGGCACCACATAGGCCAGCACCTGGCCCTTCTTCACGCTCTGGCCCGGCAGCGGCAGGCCCTGCGGGCCGGCCTCCAGGCGGCCGGCCAGGGCCGCCTGCACCTTGCCGCCGGCGTTCGGGTCCATGACCACGGTGCCCGCCAGCTCGAACGCGCGCGCATGCTCGCCCGCCGCCACGGCCAGGGTGCGCAGGCCCAGCTGGCGCTGGGCCGACTTGGGGATGAATACGCTGCCGTCGCTCTGGCGCCGCGGGCTGTCGCCGCTGAGGGCCGGGGGCGCGTCGTCATGGCCCTCGTGGGCCTGGACGAACAGTGGCAGGGACAGGGCGCAGGCCAGGGCCAGGGCGTTCAGGTATTTGGTTTGGCGGCTCATGCTGCACCTCCCGTGCGTTGCGTGCGGCGGCTCCAGGCCCACAGAGCGGCCAGGGCCAGCAGGACGGCACCGCCGGCCAGGGCCAGGCGGCTCTTGCCCGCCCAGGCCGATGGCGGCACGGCCGTAGCCGGGGCGTGCCAGTCGATGTCGGCGGCCAGCAGGTCGCTGTCGGCGCCGGCGACGACGGTGGCGGTCACCGGAGTCTCGCCGTCGGCCAGGGGCTGGCTCAGCTCAGCCTGGTACAGGCCCTCGCCCACCCGGGTCACGGCCAGGGGCTTGCCGCCCAGCTCCAGCTCCAGCGTGGCATCCGGCACGGGGCTGTTGTCGGCCGCATGGTCCAGGTACAGGGACAGCCTGTGGCCCTCGATCACGCCGACCAGCTCGAACTGCTCGGACACAGCGGCAAAGCGCGGCGCGGCGCTGGTCTGCACGGCGGCGGGCGCATCGTCATGACCCTCATGGGCCTGGACGGCCAGGGCAGACAGCCCCAGCAAGGCCGCCAGGGCGGGGGAAAGAAAACGTCGGTGGTACATATCGGTCCCGGAACAATGGCCTGTAAGCTATATATTTAATAGCTGTTTACGCTTTATGGAAGCGCGCTACAGGCCTTTTTTGCTTAAAGATTACTCAGGCAGCAGGCCCAGCGCCTGGCGCAGGGTGGAGGTGGCGGCGGCGGCGTCCACGCGGGCGCGCTGCCACTGGCGTTCGGCCAGCTGGGCGTCCTGCTCCACGCGTAGGCGCGTGGGCCAGTCGGCCTCGCCCAAAGAAAAGGCCTTGGCGACGAAGCCGCGCGTGGCGCGGGCCAGCTCGGCGTTGCGCGCCATGGCCTGCTCCTGGGCGGCGGCGGCGCCGGCCTGGGCCTGGGCGGACTGGATGTCGGCGGCCAGGCGCTCGCGTTCGCGCTGCACGCGCGTGTCGGCCTCCAGCGCCTGGGCCAGGGCCGCGGCCTCACGCGCCTGGGCACGCACGCCCGCGCCCAGCGGCAGGCGCACGCCCAGGGTCACGGACTGCTGGTAGCTCTCGCCCGCCTGGCCGCGCGCGCTGGCGGCCGACAGCGTCAGCTCCGGGTTGGCGCGCTTCTGTACGGCAATCAGCTCGGCCTGGCGCCGGGCCAGGGCGGCCTGGCGCTCGCCCTCGGCCAGGGTCGGGTGCTCGGGCGGCACGCCCGGGGCCTGGCCCAGGGCCGGCGTGCTCTCCATGCCCAGGCTGTCGCCGGCCACCGGCAGCTGCGGCCCGCCACCCAGGGCGGTCAGAGCCGTGCGCGCCGCGGTGCAGCCGCCCCGGGCCTGGGCCACGGCGGCCTGGGCCTGGGCCACGCCGGCCTGGGCCTGGTAGTGGTCAGAGCGCGCCATGTCGCCCGCGGCCAGGCGCCGCGCCACGTCGGCCTCCAGGGTCTTGGCGCTGCCCTCCTGATCCTGCGCCAGCGTCAGCTCGCCGCAGGCGCGCTGCCATTGCCACCAGGCATCGCGCACGCGTCCGGCCAGCTGCAGTTGCGCCGCCTGGGCGGCGCTGTGCACGGCCTGCAGCTCGGCATCACCCAGCGCCGCGCGGCGCGCGCGCTCGCCGGGCAGCCACAGCGGCAGGGCCAGGCCCACGGTGTATTCGCGCTCGCCCTGGCGGCTGCCGACGCGGTCGGTCTTGCTCTCGAGCTCCAGGGCGGCTGGCTCGGGCGTCCAGGCGTCGGCGCTGCTGCGCTGGGCCTGGGCGGCCTGGCGGCGCAGCGGCAGCGCCCGCGCTTCTGGCTGCTGCTGCCAGGCCTGCTCAAACAGGGCCTGCAATGGCGTGCCGGACTGGGCTGCGGCGGTGTTGGCCGCCAGCGCCAGGGCACTGGCCGCGAGCCACATGCGTGGCCGCGGTCGGGGGTGATTCCTCGGGGGATTCGATGGCATCCGATATTGCTCCCATGGCAAAGGTCAATACCGGCAAGACGCAATGCACCTGCGGCCCTAGTACAGCAACCCGGAAATATCGAAACATGAAAGCGCGCCTTCGCCCCCATGGCGGCGTTGCAAATCCTCGCGATAGCTACGGCTATCGCTGCGGTTTGCGCCTTGCCCTGGGCGCGAATCCATCGCTTTCATTGTGTTCCTCTACTTCCAGGTTGCCGTACTAGGCCACTGGAGCGATCAAGAGGGAAAGGGCTGCCCTGCCCCGCCTTGCCGTTCAGGCAACGGGGCGCCAGTTGGGGCGTTCGGGCCGCTGAGGGCTGGGGGTGGGCAGCGTAAAGCGCAGGGGCGGCGCCAGCTGCAGGTCTTGCGCCCACAGGGGCGTGACGCCGGCGTCCTGGTGCAGGGCGTTGCTCATGCCATGGCAGGCGTGGCAGTCCATGTCAAGCGCGGCCTTGGCCAGGTCGGTGCCGGCCTTGGCGCCGTCGCCATCCTCATGGTGCTGGTGCACATGGTGGCCGAAATGCGCGGCGCCGGGAGTCTCCTCATGGCTGCAATAGCCAGCCGCCGCGGCCCAGATGGACTGCAGCGGCATGAAGGCCAGCAAGAGGATGAGCAGGAGGCGGCGCATGAAGAGCGCGCATTCTATAACGCGCCCTCCATGGCTTCAGGCCAGGGCTTCAGGCCGAGGTGCGGATCAGGTGATCAAAGGCGCTGAGTGCCGCCGTCGCCCCTGCCCCGGCGGCAATGACGATCTGCTTGTAGGGCACCGTGGTGCAGTCGCCAGCGGCGAACACCCCCGGCGCGCTGGTCTGGCCCTTGGCGTCGATGACGATCTCGCCGAACTTGGACAGCTCGACCGCACCCTTGAGCCAGTCGGTGTTGGGCAGCAAGCCGATCTGCACAAAGATGCCGGCCAGCTCGACCTGTTTGGCCTCGTCGGTCGCGCGGTCCTTGTAGGCCAGGCCGGTGACCTTGCTTCCGTCGCCCAGCACCTCGGTGGTCTGGGCGTTCAGGATGACCTCGACGTTGGGCAGGCTCGCCAGCTTTTTCTGCAGCACGGCGTCGGCCTTCATCTGCGGCATGAATTCGAACACCGTCACATGCTCGACCAGGCCGGCCAGGTCGATGGCCGCCTCGACGCCGGAGTTGCCGCCGCCGATCACCGCCACGCGCTTGCCCTTGTAGAGCGGGCCGTCGCAATGCGGGCAGTAGGCCACGCCCTTGGTCCGGTACTGGTCCTCGCCGGGCACGTTCATGTTGCGCCAGCGTGCGCCGGTCGAGAGGATCACGGTTTTGGCTTTCAGCACCGCGCCGTTGTCCATCTCGACCTCGATCAGGCCACCCGCTGCGGCGGCCGGCCTCAAGGCCTTGGCGCGCTGCAGGTTCATCACATCGACCTCGTAGTCGCGCACATGGCGCTCCAGCGCCGCGGCGAACTGCGGGCCTTCGGTATGCGAGATCGAGATGTAGTTGTCGATATCGAGCGTGTCGTTCACCTGGCCGCCCAGGCGCTCGGCCGCCAGACCCGTGCGAATGCCCTTGCGCGCCGCGTACACGGCCGCCGCCGCGCCGGCCGGGCCACCGCCGACGATGAGCACGTCGAACGCCTGCTTGGCGTCGAGCTTGGCGGCCTCGCGCTTTGCCGCGCCGGTGTCGAGCTTGGCGACGATCTCGGCCAGCTCCATGCGGCCGGCGCCGAACACCGCGCCATTCAAATAGACCATGGGCACGGCCATGACCTCGCGCTCGGTGACTTCCTTCTCGAAGGCGCCGCCCTCGATCACCGTGGTCTTGATCTTCGGGTTCAGGATGGCCATCAGCGACAGCGCCTGCACCACGTCAGGGCAGTTGTGGCAGGACAGGCTCATGTAGACCTCGAAGTGGAAGTCGCCGTCGAGCTGCTGCACCTGTTCGATCAGGTCTTGCTCGACCTTGGGCGGGTGGCCGCCGGTCCACAGCAGGGCCAGCACCAACGAGGTGAATTCATGGCCCAAAGGCAAGCCAGCAAAGCGCAGGCTGCTATCACTTCCGATGCGCTGCAGCGTGAACGAGGGCTTGCGTGCGTCCTGGCCGTCGGTGCGCAGCGTGATCTTGTCGCTGCGCAGGGATTGAATCGTCGTCAGCAGCTCGCGCATCTCGCGCGAGGTGTCGCCGTCGTCCAGGGAAGCCACCATCTCGAACGGCTGCGTCACGCGCTCCAGATAGGTGGCGAGTTGGGTTTTCAGGTTGTCGTCAAGCATGGTGGATTCCTTTATGTGTTCTAGAAGTTCAGGGCGTGAAAAAGCCGGACGGCAGGGCGCATGCGCCCCACATCTGTCCGGCTGTGCGGGCGGCGGCTTAGATCTTGCCGACCAGATCCAGCGACGGCGTCAGCGTCTTGGCGCCTTCCTTCCACTTGGCCGGGCACACCTGGTCAGGATGCGCTGCAGTGAACTGGGCCGCCTTGAGCTTGCGCAGGGTTTCTGCCACGTCACGGGCGATTTCGTTGGAATGCACTTCCATGGTCTTGATCACGCCGTCGGGGTTGACCACAAAGGTGCCGCGCAGCGCCAATCCTTCTTCGGCAATATGCACGCCAAAGGCGTTGGTCAGCTGGTGCGTGGGGTCGCCCACCAGCGGGAAATGGGCCTTGCGCACGGCATCCGACGTCTCGTGCCAGACCTTGTGCGAGAAATGCGTGTCGGTGGTGACGATGTAGACCTCGGCGCCGGCCTTCTGGAACTCGGCGTAATGCTCGGCTGCGTCCTCGATCTCGGTCGGGCAGTTGAAGGTGAAGGCCGCGGGCATGAAGATCAGCACCGACCACTTGCCCTTGAGGCTGGCTTCGGTGACTTCGATGAATTCGCCTTTGCCGCCACGGTTGACGAAGGCGGTGGTCTTGAAGGGTTGAACTTGCGTGTTGATCAGGGACATCGTTGTTTCCTTTCGGTTGGGTTGGAAGTGATAACGGACTGAAGTCTAGTTGCTTGGCGACAATCAATCCAATCAATTGAATTCATTGGTTTGATTGTTCAAATCTATAAAAGTTCCCCGGCACACATTCCGGCCCGCATGTCTCCAGGCCCATGCGAAGTGGATCACAATGCGGCTCTTCCCCCGACAACCAGGAGCCCCCCATGAAAGGCGACGCACAAGCCATTGCCCACCTGCAGGCCCAGCTCAAGAACGAACTCACCGCGATCAACCAGTACTACGTGCATTACCGCATGCTCAAGCACTGGGGTTTCGACAGGCTGGCGAAGAAGGAGTACGAGGAGTCGATCGGTGAGATGAAGCATGCCGACAAGCTGATGGAGCGCATCTTCATGCTCGACGGTCTGCCCAATCTACAAGACCTGGCGAAATTGCAGATCGGAGAGGATGTGCCCGAG
The DNA here is from genome assembly GCA_018054745.1 of Alicycliphilus sp. Classification (GTDB taxonomy): domain Bacteria; phylum Pseudomonadota; class Gammaproteobacteria; order Burkholderiales; family Burkholderiaceae_C; genus Alicycliphilus; species Alicycliphilus limosus. The sequence goes on along the minus strand of JAGPIX010000009.1, from coordinate 29,275 downwards.
ATCCTGGAATGTGACCTGCGCGCGGAGCGCGGCGCACAGACCACCATCAAGGAGGGCATCGCCTACTGCGAGTCGGTGCGCGACTATGTCTCGCGCGACCTGCTGCAGGACATTCTGGAGGACACCGAGGAGCACATCGATTTTCTGGAAACGCAGATCGAGCTCGTGGACAAGGTGGGCCTGCACAACTACCTGCAGTCGCAAATGGGCGATGCCGACTGACACCGAACCTGCCTCACTACACAACGGGCTGCGGCCCGTTTTTTTACGCCCGCATGCCGACAGCGATGTAAGGCAAATTCCTACAAAGGGCGTCAGACAAGCGGACGGCACGCAGCGCCGAACCCCGACTTCATTTTCTTTTGGCCGGGTTTCACAATCCATTTCAACGGATCACGCAACACATGCAACCAGTTGCAAGCGATCCACCACTGGAAAGGATTGACCCATGACCTCCGAACAACTTCTCGCCGAAATCCGCGAAGCCAACCTCACTTACCTGATGCTGGCCCAGACCCTGATCCGCCAGGACAAGGCCGAAGCCGTGTTCCGTCTGGGCATCAACGAAGATGCGGCCGACATTCTGGCATCGCTGTCCGCGGCCCAGGTGCTCAAGCTGGCCTCGCGCAACACGCTGCTGTGCGGCTTCCGCGTGGACGACGACCTGGTGTGGAGCTTGCTGACCAACCACAACACGCCGCGCAAGTCGATCAACGAGGCCACGAACACGCTGCACGCCAACATCCTGATGGCCAGCCGTGTCTCCGAAGTGCTCTGAGCCAAGCCCCCCTGCACCGCCCCCAAGCCAACGAAAGCCCGCCATGTCCGCACCCGTCAAGAGCGTCCTCAACGAGTCCAAGCAAATCGAACGCGCCGCCATGTTGATCGAGATGGGCGCCCGCATGCAGGTGCTGGAGTCCGAGACCACGCTGTCGTACGAGCGCCTGATCCGCCTGTACAAGGAGATCGCGGGCAAGTCGCCCTCCAAGGGCCAGCTGCCGTTTTCCACCGACTGGTTCCTGACCTGGCAGGAGAACATCCACAGCTCGCTGTTCCTGAACATCTACGAGTACCTGTCCAAGGGCGTGAGCCTGGACAGCGTGGAGCTGCTGACCAAGGCCTACCGCCTGTACAACGAGCAGGTGGCGGCCGCCGAGATCGAGCCCCTGCTGTCCTTCACGCGCGCCTGGCGCCTGATCAAGTTCGTCGATGCCGGCATGCTCACGCGCACCAAATGCTCGCAATGCGGTGGCCAGTTCGTCACCGAGTTGTACGAGAACCGCCACTACACCTGCGGCCTGTGCAACCCGCCGGCACGCGCCGGCAAGAGCAAGAGCGCAGGTGCATTGACCCTGCACTGATAAAAGACTAGCCCTCCTGCGCCAGCGGCGCCTGGCCCACGGCCACCACGCTGGCGCTGCGCGCACGGCTTGCGGCGCACACCATGTCGGCCAGCATGTCCGCCGTCGCGGCCGACAGCGTCCAGCCCAGGTGGCCATGGCCGGTGTTGTAGAACACGTTCGGCCGGGCGCCCGGGCCCACGCGCGGCAGCATGCTCGGCGTCATGGGACGCAAGCCGGCCCAGGGCACGACCTGGCGCGTGCTGACATCCGGAAAGCACTGGTTCACCCAGTTGATCAGCGGCTGGATGCGGTCGGCGCGAATATCGCGATTGGCGCCATTGAACTCCGCGGTGCCAGCCACCCGGAACCGATCCTGTCCCAGGCGGCTGGTGACCAGCTTGGTCTCATCATCGAGCAGGCTCACGGTGGGCGCGGCCTGCTGGCTCGGTTGATCCAGAAGATTGACGGTGATGGAATAGCCCTTGACCGGGTAGATGTTGATGCGATCTCCCAGCTGCGTGGCCAGCGCACGGCTGCCAATGCCTGCACAGACGACCATGGCGTCGAAATGCCGGCGCTCCGTGACGCCGTCGCACTCGAAGTCAACGGTTGCGCCCCCGCTATTGCTGGCCACGCCCTTGACCAGCGCGCCAAACAGGCAGCGCCCACCATGGCGTTCAAACGCCGCAGCCAGGCCGGTGGTGAACTTGTGGATGTCGCCGGTGGAGTCGCTCTCGGTGAAGTAGCCACCAAAGAAATCGCCCGCCAGCGTGGGTTCGATCTGCCGCATTTCCTCGGGCGTCACGGCACGCCGCTCCAGTCCACCGGCGGCCAGCAGCCTGGAGACCTCACCGGCATGATCGAAGCCTTTGCGATCACGATAGATGTGCAGGATGCCCTGCTTTTTCAGATCGAACTCCACGCCCTCGGCCTCGGCCCAGGCAAACAGGTGCTGGCGTGCGGCAATCGCCATGCGTGCCGTGGCAATGGTGTTCTCTCGATATTTCGGTATGTGGGCAATGAACTCGGCAAACCACGACAGCTTGTGCCAGGTCGGGCGCGGGTTGACCAGCAGCGGCGCATCGCCGCGCAACATCCACTTCAGGCCCTTGAGGATGGTCGAGCCGTGCGTCCAGACCTCGGCATTCGAGGCAGACAGCTGGCCGCCATTGGCAAACGAGGTGTCCATCGCCGCATAGCGATGCTGCTCGAACAGGGTGACGGAAAAGCCGCGCCTGGCAAGCGCGTAGGCCGAGGTAACGCCGGTGATGCCACCGCCGATGACAGCGATTGATTTCATGAAAGCTCCAAACGTCGGAAGGGTGGAGTGCGACGGCAACATGCATGCCGCACGCCCCCTCTGTTTGGAACCTGAGAGATTCGCACCCGCGCCGCTGCGGGGTGCTTGCTCCTGCGGTGGGGAGGATGACGAATCCGCCCGCTCTTCAGAGTGTCATGAACTGGCCGGTCCTTTTGCCTGAGAGTTTCCGGGGCGGTTGCTCCTTCGGCGCCACTGGGTTGGGATGCCCAGCGGTCTCTCCCGACCAATGCGCGCGATCATAGCGCCGTTTGCAGCCGTGGCGGCCTTGCCCCATGCATCCAAGGCCTGCCGACGATCGCTTCAATATTCCCCGACCAGCAGACCGCGCACATTCCCATCCATGGGCAGCGCATAGTCATGCGCCGCCAGCACGGCATTGCCATGCGGGCTCACGAGCTTGAGGCTCACGTATACCGCCTGAGAGGCGGCCGCATAGGTTCCCACCAGCACGGCCTGGGCGGCCTGCGCCTGGCTGACCTCGCCCACCTCGCGCGAGAGCAGCAACTCACCCTGGCGTGGCCGCAGGGCCAGCGTCTCGCGCAGGCGCAGCTCGGTCACGCGCAGGCCGCGCCGGGCCAGGCGGCCGGCCAGCTGCTCGGAGATCAAACGCCCCAGGCGCGAGGATTCGCCCAGCCGATCGAGTTGCACCACGGTGGACACGAGCACGGGCTGCTCGGCATTCAGCGCCACCTGCTCCAGCAAGGCATCGGCAGCCCCATGATTGCTGGCCACCAGGTCAACCGGCGCCACTGCGGCCCGGTCGCCGTAGTAATACTGCGCGCAACCCTGCAACGCGCAGGCGCATGCCAGCACAGCGGCAGCCAGGGCCGCACGGCGTTTCATGGCGCCACCACCTTCCAGGTGCGCAGCGGCGCAGGCGCCGGCGGCGGCAGCTCGGGCTGGTAGAGCGCCGCATCCGCACGTTCGATGTAGTACATGTCTGCCGAGCCGGCCAGATACCGATCCTGGGTCTTGAGGGTGGTGGTGATGAGCACCTCGGTGCGCGTGGGGCCGCCCGCCGCGGCGCCCTGGGTGTGGCGCTGCGCCAGATCCATGGCAAGACCCGCCCCCAGGCCGATGGCGGTGGCCACGCCTGGCAGCAAGACACGATCGGAGTAATGCGTTTCCCAATCACGCCACACACCTACGCCGCTGCCCAGCAGAGTCCAGGGCGTTGGAATAGGCAGGTTGCTTGGAACCCCTGCCTGGTGCTGCACCAATTGCGTCTGAACCTCCAGCTCCAGCGCCGACGGCCCGGTGGACAGTGCCACCCCCTTATTGAGCAGGCGCACCCGCAGAAGCTTAAGAAAGCCCTGGTTGAAACTGGAGTTGTCGGCTACCGTGACATGGATGGGCTGTCCACCCTCGGGCCAGGCGGCCGTCTTCTCTGCCACGCGTGCGGCCACGTCGTCGGCCAGCACATCCCAATGATGCACGGCACGCGCCTTCTTCTGCCCGGTGGCCGGGTAGTTGTCGGCGCGCGGGACGTCCAGGTTGCTGCAACCGGCCAGCAGAGTCGCCGCCAGCACAGCCGCATGAACCGAGGCGCGGTGGATGGATGAAAACATGATCCCGATGATAGGGATGGAGTCCCGGGGCAATCGACACAACAACGCCGGGTTTCCCGTTCAAAGCGGCGGTTTCGATGCCTCAAGCACTATTAGCATGCGGTCACAACAGCAACATGAATGCAACACCGCGGGAATCCACCTTCCTCCTCATGACCACCATGCACACCACATCGCACATCGCGTCTCTGCTGGCCTTGACTGCCGCCTTGGCGGGCTGCGGCGGCGGGACGGAGAAATCCACCGCCCCAACCACGCCAGCACCCCCACCGCCGTCGGGCATCGTCAGCTTGAGCTTCATCACCAACGCCCAAGCGAACGTTTTCGACAGGGGCACATTGAGCAGCGCACTGAACGTCCAGGCAGGCCTCGATGGCAGCAACGCCAACAACCTCACGGTTACGTTCACGACCACCGCCGGCAGCGTCAGCCCGGTGCAGGTCGCCACGAACAGCAGCGGGCTGGCAGCCACGTCGCTCAGCATCCCCACCGCGACGCCCACAGGCGCCGTGCGCATCACGGCCACGGCCGCGGCCAACAACACCGCCGCCGCCACCTTTGCCGGCTATGTGCGCGCCGTGCCCAACAGGCTGGAACTGCTGGTGCCCGCCTACTTCAGCGCCGGCTCCAATGCGGCAGCCTGGACGGCACTCACCGACGGCGCCACCAGCTACCCCGATGTGGCGATGAATGTCATCGTGAAGCCGGACAACGCCAGCAACGGCACCATGACCGCCGCCATCACCAAGGCCGACGACAAGCTCATCACGGCCATCACCGCGCTCAAGACCGCGCAACCCCGCGCCAAGGTGTTTGGCTACGTGGCCACCGGCGGCGGTGCCAATGCGGCGATTTCAAGCACCGACGTCTCCGTCACCATCGACAGGTACATCGCCCTCTACCCCGGGCAACTTGACGGCATTTTTCTGGACGGCATGGCCACCGATGACAGCCGCAGGGCCTTTTTCCAGGGCATCTACGCCTACGCCAATGACAAGGGGCTGAAGGTCATCGGTAACCCCGGCGCCTACCCGGCCCCCAGCTATGCCGGCCTGGCCGACATGTTGGTGACCTACACCGGGCCCGCCACCAGCTACCAAGGCGCCGACCCCCAGCCCGCCAACACCTGGGTCTACGACAGGCAGAACACCGCCCAGGGCATGCTCGTGCATACCGCCAGCACCTGCTCCGAAATGCAGAAGCTGGTGACCGACGCCAACCGGCCGCGCATGAACACGGGCCTGGTGTACGTCACCGACCAGGCCATCGGCAGCCCCTGGTCTGCCCTGCCCAGCTATTGGAAGAACCTGCTGGGCACCGTGGACGCAACCAACAAGGGCCTTGCGCGGCCGGTTTGCTGATGGTGCGCAAGCTCACCCGGTATTGCGCAACCCCGCCGCAATGCCGTTGATGCAGATGTGGATGCCCGTCTGCACCCGCTCGTCGCCCTGGCCGGTGCGCCAGCGGCGTATCAGCTCGACCTGCAGGTGGTGCAGCGGGTCGATGTACGGAAAGCGGTGGCGTATCGAGCGTGCCAGCGCCGTGTTGGCCGCCAGGCGCTGCTTTTCGCCGGTGATGCGCGTCAGCGCCTCGGCCGTGCGCTGCCATTCCTGCTCTATGGCCGCGAACACCTTCTTGCGCAGGCGCGCGTCGGGCACCAGCTCGCTGTAGCGCGAAGCCAGCGCTAGGTCGCTCTTGGCCAGCACCATGTCCATGTTGGACAGCAACGTGCGAAAGAACGGCCACTGCCGGTACATCTTCTGCAGCAGCGCCAACTGCGCCTTCGGCTCCTTGCCCGGCTCGTTCATGAAGGCCTGCACCGCCGCGCCAAAGCCGAACCAGCCTGGCAGCGTCAGGCGGCACTGGCCCCAGCTGAAGCCCCAGGGTATGGCGCGCAAGTCCTCGATTCTCTGGTTGGCCTTGCGCGATGCGGGACGCGAGCCGATGTTGAGCTGGGCGATCTCGCGTATCGGAGTGGAGTTGAAGAAATAGTCGGTAAAGCCGGGCGTCTCATACACCAGCGCGCGGTAGGCCGCCATGCTGGCCTGCGACAGCTGCCCGGCCGCCTCCAGGAAGGCCTTGGTGGCCGGTTTGGTGGGCTGCAGCAGCGTGGCCTCCAGCGTGGCGGCGACCAGGGTCTCGAGGTTGCGCCGGCCGATCTCAGGGTTGGCGTATTTGCTGGCAATCACCTCGCCCTGCTCCGTCAGCCGGATCTGGCCGCGCACGGTGCCGGGCGGCTGCGCCAGGATGGCCTGGTAGCTGGGGCCGCCGCCGCGGCCCACGGTGCCGCCACGGCCGTGGAACATGCGCAGGCGTATCGGCGCACCGGCCTGGCCGGCGTTCAGCTCGTCGAACAGCGCCACCAGCGCGATCTCGGCGCGGTACAGCTCCCAGTTGCTGGTGAAGATGCCGCCGTCCTTGTTGCTGTCGCTGTAGCCCAGCATGATGTCCTGCTCGCCGCCGCCCGCGCGCACCAGCTGCGCGATGCCCGGCAGTTGGTAGAACTCGCGCATGATGGGCGCGGCATTGCGCAGATCCTCTATGGTTTCGAACAGCGGCACGACGATCAGGTCGGCGCGCGCGCCGGCATCCAGCTGGCCCTGCATCAGGCCCACCTCTTTTTGCAAAAGCAGCACCTCCAGCAGGTCGCTCACGGTCTCGGTGTGGCTGATGATGTAATGACGGATCGCGTCGGCACCATAGCGCTCGCGCATCTGCCGCGCGGTCTCGAAGATGGCGATCTCACTTGTCGCCAGCTCGGAATATTGCGCGCCCACCACGCGCAGCGGCCGCGCATCACACAGCAGCGTCATCAGCAGCGCACGGCGCTCGGCCTCGGGCAGGGCGGCATAGTCGGCATGCACGCGCGCCTTGGCCAGCAGCTCGGCCACCACCTTCTCGTGCTGATCCGAGCTTTGGCGCAAGTCCACCGTTGCCAGGTGAAAGCCGAACACCTCCACGGCACGCATCAGGGGGTGCAGGCGCTCGGCCGTGAGCACCGCGCCGCGGTGCGATTGCAGCGAGGCCTCGATGACGCGCAGATCGGCCAAAAACTCCGCTGCGCTGGCATAGGGGTTTTGCGGTGCCACGGCGTGCAGCGCGGCCTTGCCGCCGGTCAGGTCGGTGAGCGTGGCGGCCAGGCGCGCATAGATCCCGGTAAGCGCACGGCGGTAGGGCTCGTCGCTGCGGTGTTCGCTGGTGTCGGGTGAGCGCTCGGCCAGGGCACGCATCTCGGGCGTGACCTGCACCAGGTTGCTGGACAGCGACAGCTCGCGGCCCAGGTTGTGCACCTCGGTCAGGTGGTGGCGCAGCGCCACCTCGGCCTGGCGGCGCAGGGCCAGGGCCAGGGTGTCGGCACTGACATTGGGGTTGCCGTCGCGGTCGCCGCCTATCCACTGGCCCATGCGCAGAAAGCTGGCCACGGCCTGGTTGCCGCCCAGCTCGCGCTCCAGGTCGGCGTAGATGCGCGGTATCTCACGCAGAAAGGTGGACTCGTAGTACGACAGCGCGTTCTCGATCTCGTCGGCCACCGTGAGCTTGGAGTAGCGCAGCAGCCGCGTCTGCCACAGCTGGGCCACGCGGGCGCGCAGCTGGGCCTCGTTCGCAGCCAGCTCACGCGGCGTGAGCGCGTCCTTGGCGCTGTTGTAGAGCTGGGCGCGCGCCTGTATGTCGTCGCGCTGGGTGAGCAGCTGGGCGATCTCGCGCTCGGCGTCCAGGATGCTCTTGCGCTGCACCTCGGTGGGGTGGGCCGTGAGCACCGGTGCCACATAGCTGGTGGCCAGGGTCTGGGCCACGGTGCGCGGCGCAATGCCGGCCCAGCGCAGGCGCGCCAGCGCCACCTCGATGCTGCCCTCCTGGCTGCTGCCGGCGCGCTCATGCACGGCCCGGCGGCGGATATGGTGCCGGTCCTCGGCCAGGTTCGCCAGGTGACTGAAATAGGTGAAGGCGCGGATCACGCTCACCGTCTGGTCGCCCGTCAGGCTCTTGAGCAGTTTTTTCAGCGCGCGATCCGCCTCCTGGTCGGCGTCGCGCCGAAAGGCCACCGAGAGCTTGCGCACCTGCTCCACCACCTCGTAGGCGGCCACGCCCTCCTGCTCGCGGATCACGTCGCCCAGGATGCGCCCAAGCAGGCGAATGTCCTGGATCAGCGGCAGATCCTTGTCGATCTTGCGTGCCGGGGCTGCGGCAGGCGCGGCTTCTACTGTCTTGCGTGCGGGAGCGGTCATGCGCGGGTGTCTCCTGATGCGCCTGTGGGTATGGCGGGTGCTGCAGCGCAGCATGCTAGCATCCCCTGCTGCCCCAAGCCGTGTCCACGGGGCCCGAAAAAACTCTCCCCATGACCACTGCCCGCGCCCTCCCCCCCATCGTCATCGCCACGCGCGAAAGCCAGCTTGCCCTGTGGCAGGCCGAGCATGTGCAGGCCCTGCTCACCGCGCGCGGCCACAGCGTGAGCCTGCTGGGCATGACCACGCGCGGCGACCAGATCCTCGATCGCACGCTGTCCAAGGTCGGCGGCAAGGGCTTGTTCGTCAAGGAGCTGGAGGTGGCGCTGGAGGAAGGTCGCGCCGACATCGCCGTGCATTCGCTCAAGGATGTGCCGATGGAGCTGCCCACCGGCTTTTCCCTGGCCTGCGTGATGGAGCGCGAAGACCCGCGCGACGCCTTCGTCTCGCCCCACTACGCCACGCTGGCCGAGCTGCCCCTGGGCGCGGTGGTCGGTACCTCCAGCCTGCGCCGCCAGGTGCTGCTGCAGGCGCTGCGCCCCGACCTGCAGATAGAGCCGCTGCGCGGCAACGTGCAGACACGTCTGCGCAAGTTGGACGAGGGCCAGTACGCCGCCATCGTGCTCGCCGCCGCGGGCCTCAAGCGCCTGGGCCTGCACGAGCGCATCCACAGCGTGTTTGAACCCGCGCAGATGCTGCCGGCCGCCGGCCAGGGGGCATTAGGCATAGAGATTCGCAGCGACCGCCAGGATCTGCGCGCCGCCCTGGCGCCGCTGGCACATGAGCGCAGCTGGCTCACCGTGACCGCCGAGCGCGCCGTGAGCCGTGCCATGGGCGGCAGCTGCTCCATGCCCCTGGCCGCACATGGCCAGTGGAGCGGCGACCAGCTGCGCCTGCAGGCCGCCTGGGGCGACATGGAGGGCCAGTTGCCCCTGGTGCGCGCCGAGGGCGAGGCCTGTGTGCGCACGCTGGACGAAGCCGACGCCCTGGGTCTGGCCGTGGCCGCCAGGCTGCGCGCGGCCGGCGCCGTGGCGGCCTGCTGAGCATGGCGCCGCGCGCCATCGTCACCCGCCCCGCGCGCGAGGCCGCGCAATGGGTGGCCGACCTGCAGGCGCGCGGCATTGCGGCCTGCGCCCTGCCGCTGATCGCCATCCACCCAGTCAGCACGCCCTTGCTGCTCCAGGCGCTGCACGGCGCGCGCCAGCGCTTGCCCAGCTACCGCGCGGTGATGTTTGTGAGTGGCAATGCCGTTCAGTATTTTTTTGATTCAAATCTGCCTATAGCGCTTATGGGACAAGCGCAAACAGCTACAAAAACAAGAGCTTGGGCACCCGGCCCCGGCACCGTGGCAGCACTGCGCCAGGCGGGCCTGCCGGCGCAGCACATCGACGCACCCGCTGCCGATGCCGCGCAGTTCGACTCCGAGGCGCTCTGGCAGGTCGTGGCGCCGCAGATCGGCCCGGGCGACCGCGTGCTCATCGTGCGTGGCGGCACCACACCTGGCGCCGAAGGCGGCAGCGGCCGCGAGTGGCTGGCGCAGCAGATCACCGCTGCCGGGGGCGCGGTGGACTTTGTTGCCGCCTATGAACGCGGCGCGCCGCAATTCGATGCCGACCAGCAGGCGCTGGCGCGCCAGGCGGCCACTGACGGCTCTGTCTGGCTGCTGAGCAGCTCTGAGGCCGTGGCGCATCTGGCCGCCGCCCTGCCCGGCCAGCACTGGGGCCAGGCCCGCGCACTGGCCACGCACCCGCGCATTGCGCAGGCGGCGCAGGCGGCCGGATTTGGCAGCGTCAATGAATGTCGCCCGGCATTCAATGAGGTAGCCGCGTCGATAGAATCGCTTCATGAGCACTGAGTCCGCCCCCGAGCCGTCCATTGCCGCAGCGGCAGCCCCACAGCCGGCCCCAACCATGGGCCACAGCGGCGGCGGCGTGGCGCTGTATGCGCTGGCCATCCTCACCATCGCCGCGCTGGTCAGCTCGGTGCTGTTGTGGCAGCGCGTGACCAATATGCAGGAGCAGCTGGCGCGGCAGTCGGCCGACTCCGGCACGCAGGCGGTGGAGGCACGCACCATCGCCCAGCAGGCGCAGGATGTGGCACGTGAAACCTCGGCACGGTTGGCCGTCACCGAGGCGCGCGTGGGCGAGGTGGCACTGCAGCGCGGTCAGCTGGAAGAACTCATGCAAAGTCTGTCGCGCTCACGCGACGAAAACCTGGTGGTGGACATAGATGCCGGCCTGCGCCTGGCGCAGCAGCAGGCGCAGCTGACGGGCAGCCTGCAGCCGCTGGTGGCGGCCCTCAAGAGCGCCAGCCAGCGCATCGAGCGCGCCGCCCAGCCGCGCCTGGCGCCGGTGCTGCGGGCCATGGGCCATGACCTGGAGCGGCTGGAGCATGCCTCCGTCACCGACACGGCGGGCCTGCTGGTGCGCATCGACGACCTGGTGCGCCAGGTGGACGACCTGCCGCTGATCAACCAGGTGGCCCAGGCCGCCGTGATGCGTCGTCAGGCTGAAAGCGCGCCCACCCCCGCCGCAGCAGCCAGCAGCGCCAGCGAGTCGCCGTGGCAAAGCACGCTGCGCCGCGCCTGGGAAGGCGTGCGTGACGAAACCCGCGGCCTGGTGCGCGTGAGCCGAGTTGATCACCCCGAAGCCATGCTGATTGCGCCCGACCAGGCCTTCTTCCTGCGCGAAAACCTCAAACTCAAGCTGCTCAACGCACGCCTGGGCCTGCTGGCGCGGCGCATGGACTCGGCGCGCGCCGATGTCGCCGCGACCATCAATGCCTTGAACAAATACTTCGACCCCGCATCGCGGCGCACGCAAGGCGCGGCCACGGCATTGCAGCAACTGCAGTCCCACATGAAAACCGCCGAGCTGCCGCAGCTCGACGACAGCTTCGCCGCCCTGGCCACCGCTGCGGCAGGCCGCTGAGCACCGACATATGCGCGCAGCACTCTGGTTCCTGGCACTGTTTGGCGCCGCCGTCGCCGTGGCGCTGTTTGCGGGCAACAACCAGGGCACGATCACCGTGTTCTGGCCACCCTGGCGCGTGGATCTGTCGCTGAACATGGTGGTGCTGCTGCTGCTGGGCGGCTTTACCCTGCTGTATGCGGCGCTGCGCGGCCTGTCCAAGCTGTTGCAGATGCCGGTGCGGGCGCGACTCTGGCGCCTGCAGCAGAAGGAGCGGGCCATGCACGGTGCGTTGCTGGATGCGTTGTCGCAAATGCTGGCCGGGCGCTTTCTGCGCGCGCGCAAGGCGGCAGAGTCGGCCATCGCCCAGGCCGGCGCGCTGGACGACGCCAAGCACCGCCTGCCCCACGGCACCCAACTGCGCACGCTGGCCCATCTGGTGGCCGCCGAAAGCTCGCACGCCCTGCAGGACAAGAGCACGCGCGAGGCACATCTGCAGCAGGCGCTGGATCAGATTCCCGAACGCGCGCCGGCCCCCATGCTGGAGCTGCGCGAGGGCGCGCAACTGCGCGCCGCACGCTGGTCGCTGGACGAACGCGATGCCGGCATGGCGCTGGAGCGCCTGGCCACCCTGCCCGCGGGAATGGCCCGGCGCACCCTGGCGCTGCGTGCCCGGCTCAAGGCCGCGCGCATGTCGCACCAGACCGAGCAGGCCCTGGAGACCGCACGCCTGCTGGGCAAGCACCACGCGTTCTCGCCGGTGGCCGCTGAAAGCATAGTGCGCGGCCTGGCCATCGAGTTGATCGGCAGCGCACATGACCCAGCCCAGCTGCAGCGCATCTGGCTTGGGCTGGAAGGCGCCGAGCGCGCCATGCCGGAGATCGCCGTGCATGCGGCCCAGCGCCTGGCGCAACTGGACGGTGACGCGGCCCAGGTGCGCGCCTGGCTGCTGCCAGTGTGGGAGCGCATGGGCGAGCTGCCCGATGCGCAGCAACTCAAGGTGGTGCAGGCGCTGCAGGCCAGCCTGGACGGCCTGGACGCCAACTGGCTGGCGCGCATCGAATCAGCCCAGCGGGCGGATCCGCGCAATGCGCGCCTGCTCTACCTGTCGGCCATGGCCTGCCTGCAGCGCGAGCTGTGGGGCAAGGCGCAGCAACTGTTCACCCAGGCAGCGCAACAGCTTGCCGACGCCCCGCTGCGCGCCAGTGCCTGGCGCCACCTGGCCCAGCTGGCCGAGCAACGCGCCGACGCCGACGCCGCCGCGCACGCCTGGAAACAGGCCGCGCTGCAATACCCGTAGTAGCAGCGCGCCCCACGGCGGCGCCGTCCGCGCAATCACCCTTCTGACGCGCTAGCGCACTACGGCGCTGTGCCGCGCGTCGCCCCCATGTACCAACGCTTGGAGCATGGGCTTGCGCACGAATAAACATTCATTTCAAATGGGTTTTATGATCGCGGCCGTTCGTCATAACACGGTGCCGCTGTATGGCACTTGTGTCACATCAACCCATGGGTTAGAAGACATGCCTCCAGAACTGAAAGGGAACCAACCATGGACAGTGCGATATTGAGCCTGTTGGGCGCCTTCCTGCTGTCCATCATTGGACTGTTCGTCTTCATCTGGTCGCTGCGCAAGGGCCTGCTGGTGGAGAACCCACGCGCAGCATCGGCCATTTTTGCGCGCGGCGAGATCGGCCATATCGACGACCCGGCCCTGGGTCACGCCGGCCAGCAACGCTTCCAGGCCGCGGCCACGGAGCCCGGCGACTCGGGCCACCTGCCCGACGAGCACGAGATCGAGGACCGCATCGCGGCCGACCGCTCCAGCGCCTTCCCGGTCTTCATGTTCATCGCCTTTGCCTGCATGTGGCTGCTGTTCGGCGGCATCGCGGGCCTTACCGCTTCGCTCAAGCTGCACTGGCCCGACTGGCTGGTCAGCGAGGCCTGGATGACCTTCGGCCGCATGCGCACGGTGCACCTGACGGCGGTGCTCTACGGCTGGATCACCAACGCCGAGCTGGCCATCATCATCTGGCTCATGCCGCGCCTGCTGCGCCGGCCGCTGATCGGCAATATGTGGATCATGATGGGCGGCGCGCTGGTCAACGTGGCCATTGCCAGCGGCATCGGCGCCATTGGCGCGGGCTGGACGGACGGCCTGGAATACCTGGAGATGCCCTGGCAGATCGGCATCTTCTTTGCCGCCGGCATGGTCTGCATCATCGGCCCGGTGATGTATACGCTGGTCAACCGCAAGGTCGAGTCGCTGTATGTGACCACCTGGTACCACACGGCCGGCCTGTTGTGGATCACGCTGCTGTTCATCGTCGGCAAGATGCCCGGCGTGCACTTTGGCGTGCAGCAGGCGGCGATGAACTGGTGGTATGGCCACAACGTGCTCGGCCTGTGGTTCACGCCGGTGGCGGTGGGCGCCATCTACTACTTTCTGCCCAAGATCATTGCGCGGCCCATCCGCTCCTACAACCTGTCCATCCTGGGCTTCTGGACGCTGGCCTTCTTCTACGCCCAGGTCGGCGGCCACCACCTGGTGGGTGGGCCGGTGCCGGGCTGGCTGATCACGCTGTCCATCGTGCAGAGCATGATGATGATCATCCCGGTGCTGGCGTTTTCCATCAACATGGGGCTGACCATGCGCGGGCGCATGCGCCTGGGGATGTACTCGCCAACACTGCGCTTCATGATGTTTGGCGGCTTCATGTACCTGCTGTCGTCGCTGCAGGGCTCGTTCGAGGCACTGCGCTCGGTGCAGCAGGTGGCGCATTTCACGCACTTTACGGTGGCCCACGCCCACCTGGGCGCCTACGGCTTTGTCACCATGGTGCTGTTTGGCGCCATCTACTTCATGATGCCGCGCATCATGAACTGGGAATGGCCATACCCCCGGCTGATTTCCTGGCATTTCTGGCTGGCCAGCATCGGCATCATGATTTATTTCGTCGGCCTGACCTATGGCGGCTGGCTGCAGGGCCTGGTCATGCTGGATGAAACGCGACCCTTCATGGACTCGGTCGCCGTGACCATTCCCTGGCTGCAGTGGCGCAGCGTGGGCGGCGCGCTGATGGTGGCCAGCCACCTGGTCTTCGTCTTCCACTTCCTGGCCATGGCCATGCGCTTTGGTCCGAACCGCGCCGGCGCGGCGCTGTTCGCCACCCAACAACCTTAAGCCCGGGAGACAAGCTCATGGAAAATGAAGCCAAACTCACCGCCGGGGCCATGGTGACCTTTGCCATCGCCGTCTCGGCGCTGGTCATACTGCCCTACGTCCAGGTGCGCGACGTGAAGGCGCCAGAAGGGCTCAAGCCCTATACCAGCGCCGAGCTGCGCGGGCGCGCCAGCTACATCGCCAATGGCTGCGTCTACTGCCACAGCCAGCAGCCGCGCTCAGAAAGCTTTGCCCCCGACGCCAAGCGCGGCTGGGGCCGGGCCTCGGTGCCCGGCGACTATTACTACGACAAGCCACACCTGCTGGGCAGCATGCGCACCGGGCCCGATCTGATGAACATCGGCGTGCGTCAGCCCAGCAAGGACTGGCATCTGGGCCACCTGTACCAGCCGCGCGCCTATGTGCCAGGCTCCATCATGCCGCCCTACCCCTATCTGTTCGACATCAAGGACAAGGCGGAGCCGGGCGAGGAGGCCATCAAGCTGCCGCCCGGCTACACCCCGCCAGGCAAGGTGGTCGTGCCCACGCCCGAGGCGCTGGATCTGGTGCGCTACCTGCAGGCGCTCAAGCGCGACTACCCCATCCTGCCACCCGAGCCGCAAGAGGCCACCGGCGCCAAGACCTCGTCCGTCGCGCCCGCCCCCAGGCCCACGCCCGCTTCATGAAAGGACTGTGACCATGAGCCAAGACCCGGTCACACGCGCACAGCAGCGCGAGAACGAAGACCCCGAGGAAGCCGTCCGCCCCATGCCCGTGGCCGCACTGCTGGTGGCCGCCGGCATGGTGGTGTGGGCGGTGGTCTACATCCTCTCCACCGAGCCGCTCACCCTGTCGCAGTTTGGCGACCAGCGCACACGCGCCGAGCTCTCCGGCCCCGTGGCCGCGGCCGGCGGCGCCGTGGACGGCAAGGCGCTGTATGCGGCGCAATGCGCCGCCTGCCACCAGGCCACCGGCGCGGGCCTGCCGGGCGTGTTCCCGCCGCTCGATGGCTCGGAATGGGTGCAGGGCGAGCCGCGCGTGCTGGCCAACATCCTGCTGCACGGCATCACCGGCGAGATCACCGTCAAGGGCAACAAATACCAGGGCGCCATGCCTGCCTTTCCCCAGCTGAGCGACGCCGAGCTGGCCGGCATCGCCAGCTTCATCCGCAGCAACTGGTCGAACAAGGCCGAACCTCTGCAGGCCGAGCTGTTTGCCAAGGAGCGCGCGGACGGCAGCCGCACCACCCCGTTCGAGGGCGAAGCCGCGCTCAAGGCCTTGTCGCCATAAGCGATGCTGCTGCGCACGGCCCTGGCCAGCGTCCTGCTGCTGCTGGGCGGCTGGGCCGCGGCCAGCTGGCTGACCTACGGCTTTCAGGCCTGGACCGACGAGGGAGCGCGCCGCCTGGAGGTGGCGCTGCGCCCCGTCACCGCGCCACCCATCACCGTCCAAGGCCCGGGCCTGAGCGGCAGCCTGCCGGCGCTGCTGGGCGAGGATGGCGGCGTGACCATTGTCGATTTCATCTACACCCATTGCGAAACCGTGTGCCTGACGCTGGGCAGCAGCTTCCAGCAACTGCAGGCCGCGCTGCACGCGGATCTGGCGGCGGGCCACGACACAAAGCTCAGGCTGCTGTCCATCAGCTTTGATGGCGCGCGCGACGACCCCGCAGCGCTGCAGGCCTACGCCCAGGGCCTGCGCGCCGACCCGGCCCTGTGGCGCTTCGTACGCGTGCCCGATGTGGGCGAGCAGCAGGCGCTGCTGCGCGCGCTGGGCGTGGTCGTGATCCCCGACGGTCGTGGCGACTACGAGCACAACGCCGCGCTGCTGGTGTTCGACTCCCGGGGCCGCATGGTGCGCATCTTCGACCTGGCCGAGCAGCAGCTGGCCTTCAACTACGCGCGCCACCTGGCACGGGGCCCGCGATGAAGCGCCCCGCCTGCAAGCCATGGCACCAGGCCGCCCTGGGACTGGTATTGGCAGCCCTGCTGGCCCTGCCCATCACCCGCCACTGGCTGGAGGCCAGCATGTGGCGCCACATGCTGCTGCAGTTTCCGCTGTGGATGCTGGCCGGGGCCCTGCTGGCCGCAGCCCTGCCGCCACGCCTGCGCCGCGCCATCGCCAGCTGCAACGCCCACGGCATCACCGGCCTGGTCTGGGTGGGCGTGCTGCTGTCGGTGCTGATGGTGCCGCGCGTACTGGACCTGGCGCTGCGCGACATGGGCGTGGAGCTTGCCAAATGCACCGCGCTGCTGCTCGCAGGCGTGCTGCTGCGCCTGTCCTGGCGGCCGGCGGGGCTGGTGCTGCAGGGCTTCTTCCTAGGCATGCTGCTGCCCATGATGGCCGTCGTGGGCCAGCTCTACATCGACTCGCCGCTGCGCCTGTGTAACGCCTACCTGCTGGACGACCAGGAACGCCTGGGCCGCTGGCTGATCGGCCTGGCGGCCGTATTCGCGTTGGCCTGGCTGGCGCATGTGGGCTGGCGCCTGGTGCGGCGGGAGGAGGCCGCGCTGATGGCCGCCGAGCCTCAGGCGCCAAAATACCGCGCAAGTTCTCAGTGAAATACGGCCTTTGCGCTTTACTATCAAGCGCCAATAGCTATAAAAAACGAAGCGTAACGCCAAGCGAATAGAATTCCTGCACCCCACCGATCCACTGCCACCCAAGCGGCATCCCACGGGATGCCGCTTTTCATTGCCATGAGCGACACCCCCGCACAACCGGGCCTGAACGGCCTGTCCAAGTCCTTTGAACCCGCCGCCCTGGAGGCCCACTGGGGCCCCGAGTGGGAGCGCCGTGGCTACGGCCGCGCCGGCGCGCGCGGCACGGGCGCGCCCGACGCCAGCGCACCGGCCTTCGCCATCCAGCTGCCCCCGCCCAACGTGACCGGCACGCTGCACATGGGCCACGCGTTCAACCAGACCATCATGGACAGCCTGACGCGCTACCACCGCATGCTGGGCTGCAACACGGCGTGGATTCCGGGCACGGACCACGCCGGCATCGCCACGCAAATCGTGGTAGAGCGCCAGCTGCAGGAACAAGGCGTGAGCCGCCACGATCTGGGCCGGCCCGACTTTGTGAAAAAGGTCTGGGAATGGAAGGAGCAGTCGGGCAACACCATCACCACGCAGATGCGCCGCCTGGGCGACACGGTAGATTGGAGCCGCGAGTACTTCACCATGGACGACAAGCTGTCCAAGGTCGTCACCGAGACCTTCGTCAAGCTCTATGAGCAGGGCCTGATCTACCGTGGCAAGCGCCTGGTCAACTGGGACCCCAAGCTGCAGTCGGCCGTGTCGGACCTGGAAGTCGAGAACGAGGAAAAAGACGGCTCACTCTGGCACATCGCCTACCCCCTGGCCGATGGATCGGGCCAGCTGGTCGTGGCCACCACCCGCCCCGAGACCATGCTGGGCGACGTGGCCGTGATGGTGCACCCCGAGGACGAGCGCTATGCACACCTGATCGGCAAGCAGGTCAAGCTGCCGCTGTGCGATCGTGAAATCCCGGTGATTGCCGACGAATACGTGGATAAGGCCTTCGGCACCGGCGTGGTCAAGGTCACGCCCGCGCATGACCAGAACGACTATCAGGTAGGCCAGCGCCACAAGCTGCCGATGATTTGCGTGCTGACGCTGACGGCCACCATCAACGACCAGGCGCCCGAGAAATACCGTGGCATGGACCGCTTTGCCGCGCGCAAGGCCGTCGTGGCGGACCTGGAAGCGCTGGGCCTCTTGGTCGAAATCAAGAAGCACAAGCTCATGGTGCCCATCTGCACCCGCACCGGCCAGGTGATCGAACCCATGCTGACCGATCAGTGGTTTGTCGCCATGAACAAGGTGGGCCAGGGCGACGCCACCGGCAAATCCATCGCGCAAAAAGCGATTGACGCCGTCGCCAGCGGCCAGGTGCAATTCGTGCCCGAGAACTGGGTCAACACCTACAACCAGTGGATGAACAACATCCAGGACTGGTGCATCTCGCGCCAGCTCTGGTGGGGCCACCAGATTCCGGCCTGGTACGACGAGGACGGCAAGGTCTACGTGGCCAAGAGCGAGGCCGAGGCGCAGGCACAGGCCCCCGGCAAAACACTCACGCGCGACGCCGACGTGCTCGACACCTGGTACTCCAGCGCGCTGGTGCCGTTTTCCACCATGGGCTGGCCAAATCAAACCGACAGCGCCACCGACGACTACAACCTGTATTTGCCCAGCAGCGTGCTGGTCACGGGCTACGACATCATCTTCTTCTGGGTGGCCCGGATGATCATGATGAGCACCCACTTCACCGGCCGCGTGCCGTTCAAGCATGTCTACATCCACGGCCTGGTGCTCGACGCGCACGGCAAGAAGATGAGCAAGAGCGAGGGCAACGTGCTCGACCCGGTCGATCTGATCGACGGCATCGAGCTCGAACCCCTGCTCGACAAGCGCACCCAGGGCCTGCGCCGCCCCGAGACCGCACCCCAGGTGCGCAAGAACACGCAAAAGGAATTCCCCGAAGGCATTCCGGCCTACGGCGCGGACGCGCTGCGCTTTACCTTCGCCGCGCTGGCGTCCTTGGGCCGCAGCATCAACTTCGACAGCAAGCGCTGCGAGGGTTATCGCAACTTCTGCAACAAGCTCTGGAACGCCAGCCGCTTCGTGCTGATGAATTGCGAGGGTTTTGACTGCGGCTTTGACGGCGACGGCAGCTGCAGCGAGAGCTATCTGCATTTCAGCCAGCCCGATCGCTGGATCGTCTCGCGCCTGCAAAAGGTGGAGGCTGAGGTGGCCCGTGGCTTTGCCGAATACCGCCTGGACAACGCCGCCAACGCCATCTACGACTTCGTCTGGAACGAGTTCTGCGACTGGTACCTGGAAATCGCCAAGGTGCAGATCCAGACCGGCTCCGAGGCGCAAGAGCGCGCCACGCGCCGCACGCTGATCCGCGTGCTGGAAGCCATCCTGCGCCTGGCGCATCCCATCATCCCGTTTGTCACCGAAGCGCTGTGGCAAGTGGTGGCGCCCGTGGCCCGCATTGAGGGCGCATCGATCGCCATCGCCGCCTACCCAGAGGCGCAGCCGGCCAAGATCGACGAGGCGGCTGAAGGCTATGTGGCGCGCCTGAAAACCATGGTGGACGCCTGCCGCACCCTGCGCGGCGAGATGGGCGTGTCGCCCGCGCAGCGCCTGCCGCTTCTGGCCGTGGCCGACACGGCAGAGGACAGCGCCTTCCTGCGTGCCAACGCCGATGTGCTGAAAAACCTGGCCAAGCTCAGCGAAGTCAAGGTGTTCGACGACGCCGCCGCATGGGCCAGCGAGGCGCAGAACGCCCCGGTCAACGTGGTCGGTGGCGCACGCCTGGCGCTATTTGTCGAGATCGACGTAGCCGCCGAGAAGGCCCGCCTGTCCAAGGAGGCCGCGCGCCTCGCGGGCGAGATCACCAAGGCCAACGCCAAGCTCGGCAACGAAGCCTTCTGCGCCAAGGCCCCCGCCGCCGTGCTGGAGCAAGAGAAAAAGCGCCTGGCCGACTTTGGCAGCACGCTGGCGCGCATCCAGGAACAACTCGCCCGCCTGGGCTGACCCCGGGAGCGCCGGCGTCCCGCCGGCCCTCTCCACCAAGGAACCCCCATGACCAGCACCCGCGTCCGCAAAGCCGTCTTCCCCGTCGCCGGCCTGGGCACCCGCTTTCTGCCCGCCACCAAGGCGTCCCCCAAAGAGATGCTACCCGTGGTGGACAAGCCCTTGATCCAATACGCCGTAGAAGAAGCCTACGAGGCCGGCATCCGCGACATGGTCTTCGTCACCGGCCGCAGCAAGCGCGCCATCGAAGACCATTTCGACACCGCCTACGAGCTGGAGAACGAGCTGGAGCAAGCCGGCAAGCAGGCCATGCTGGAACTGGTGCGCTCCGTCAGCCCGTCCGACATGAACTGCCTGTTCGTACGCCAGCCGCGCAGCCTGGGCTTAGGCCACGCCGTACTCTGCGCCGAGCCGCTGGTCGGCCGCGAGCCCTTTGCCGTGCTGCTGGCCGACGACCTGATGGTGGGCGAAAACGGCGGCCCAGGTGTGATGGCGCAGATGACGGCTGCGTTTGAAAAACAGGGCCGCTCCCTGTTGGCCGTGCAGGAAGTACCGCAAGAGCACACCAGGCGCTACGGAATCGTCAAGGGCGAAGCCGCCGGCGGCCCGCTCTTGCGCGTCGATGAAATCGTGGAAAAACCCGCCCCCGAGGTGGCCCCGTCGCGCATGGGCGTGGCCGGTCGCTATGTGCTCACGCCGCGCATTTTTGAAGAAATCCGCAACCAGCCCAAGGGCGTGGGCGGCGAGATCCAACTCACCGACGCCATCGCCCGCCTGATGGCGCATGAGGCCGTTTACGCATACCAGTACAGCGGAAAACGCTATGACTGTGGTAGCAAAGAGGGTTTTCTTGAAGCGACCGTGGAACTGGCGCTACAGCACCCCGAGGTGGGAGCGTCGTTTCGGCAGTACCTGCAGCAACTGTCTCTGTGATCGGAGTGCATGGCATGTCGGATGTGGCGGAAGAACAAGTGGTTCTTGCTTTCGCCAAGGCGTGGAACCGTCTGGAGCCGGATGGTTTTCTGGCATTGCTTGCACCGGGAGCACGGTACACGTCGCAATGGGTATTCGAAGAACTGGTTGGTGCGGCCGCTATTTCAGACTATCTGCGGCGCAAGATGCACACAGTACGCGCTCGTGGCGTCAATGACCCGGATTCGCGTGTTCGGGTGGAGATTGGCCGCACGAGTCACGGAGAAGACGGCAGGCCTTGCGCTTTGATGACGCAAGGTCAGAGCGATGAAGTGAAAGCGGTCGTACTTTTTGAAGTCCATGACGGCATGGTTGCACGCTATGACCTGTGCATCCCGCAACTCGTCGGTGATGTGCGGACGGGTGTGTTTCCGGTTTAGGTGTACTCAGGGTGATCAGCGGCCAAGACACACCGCGAACTGACGGCCAAAGCCGAGAGCAAGCAGCAGCAGGCGACCCCGAAGGAGTAGCTGCCAGACCAACGGCGATTTGTTGCCGAATCGATTTCTATCCGCGCTTTTCCTGAGAGCCCATGCCAGATGGGACGCTGGCCACATGGTGCAACACGCAGTCACGCTGGCTACATGGTGGCTACCAAACCCGGATAACAAAAAAACCCCGCTATCTGTCGAATAGCAGGGTTTTCTTTGTTTACCTGGGGTGGCTGATGGGACTCGAACCCACGACGACAGGAATCACAATCCTGGACTCTACCAACTGAGCTACAGCCACCGTAGCCTTGAATTATAGCTCGATAAATCTATGCAAACGGAAATATCATCAGTTTTGTGGCTCGATTTGTCCAATCGGACGTGGCGCCTTGATTTGCACCTTGAAGCGTTGCTTGAGCAGTTCGTAGTATGCCTGTGCCTCGGCAGAACCCCAGGCCTGCAGGTATTGCTGACGCTCCATGCGCGCCATGGCGTCGTCCACGGCGTCGCGGGCCACGATGCGGTTGACCTTGATCACGGCATAACCCTGCGCGGCCAGATCCACACCTACCCAGGCCGGCAGCTTGTCAACCGGCGCGTGCAGGGCGCTATCGACAACAGCACGCGGCTGGTCTTGCAGTCGGTCACGTGATACCGTGACCGGAGCAGACAGGCCCGTCGCACTGTCGGGGGCTGCCTTCCACGCGGTTAGCTTGGCCTGACCTTCCTCACGCGCAAGTTTTGCTGAGTTCTCCGCCACGTACAGGGCTCGCACCTGATCACGTGCCTTGTCCAGTGGCAATGTCATGGCTGGTTGATAGGTCGTAATCCGACCCGCAGCCAAGGTACTGGGGGCAATTTCGACGGCCTCGGTGTTGCGCTTGTTCTGCAGTGAGTCAGGCTGAAACAGCGCCTCGAGAAAGCGAGGGCTGGCCAACGCCCCTTGCGCACCACCAACCGGCATGCGCGTGATGGCGTCAGCCATGTGAATCTTGAGTTTGAGCTTTTCGGCCACGGGTTGCAGGCTGTCGGCCTGCTCATAAACCGCATTGGAAAACGCTTCCGCCACCTCGGCAAACTTGCGCTGCGCCTGCTGCTGCTTGAGCTCGGCCTCCAGCGTAGGGCGCAGTTCCTCGAAGCTGGGCTGGCGCGGTGTCTTGATGTCCGTGAGCATGATGATGTGGTAGCCGAAGTCGGTTTCCACGACATCGCTGATCTCACCTTTCTTCAGCAAAAACGTGGCATCTTCAAACGGTTTGACCATGGCGCCATGGCCAAAAAAACCCAGATCGCCGCCAGACGCAGCCGATCCGGGATCTTGCGAGTCCTTCTTCGCAAGTTCGGCAAAGCGGCCAGGCGCCTTGCGCAGCTCGGCCAGCAACTCCATGGCCTTGGCCTTGGCCTTTTCTCGCTCGGCAGCCGGGGCGTCCTTGGCTGCACCGATCAGGATGTGACTGGCCCGGCGCTCCTCCTTGCCAGCCAGACGGCTGAGGTTTTCCTTGTAATAGGTACGCAGATCGTCTTCATTGAGCGTGATGCCTGCCTTCACGGCGTCCAGATCCAGCACTACATATTCGACGCTGGCCTGCTCGGGTTGCTGAAACTTTGCAGGATTGGCCTTGTAGTACGCCTCCAAATCAGCATCGCTCACGGCAACGTTGGGCACAAAGGATGATGCATTGAATCGGGCCACCTGAATCTCCCGACGCTGCAGGATCGCATCGAGTGCCAGCTTGGCTTCGGCAGTGCCAGCGAATGCCGATGCCATGACGCTGCCCATGACCTGGCTGACCGAGATATCGTGGCGTATGCGCGCCTCGAGGCCTTCCGGCGTGAGCCCCTGAGAGCCTGCCAAGGCGCGATACGCCTCGGCATCCAGCGAGCCATCAGGCCGCTTCAAAGCTGCAATCTGGGGAATGCCTTGCAGCTCACGCGCCAGGCGTACGTCACTGGTCAACATGTGCATGTTCTGCGCGGCAGTTTGCAGCACTCGGTCGCGCACCAGGCGTTCCAGGGTGGCATAGCGCGCCTGCGGTGTATCAAGCAGCTTGGCATCGATGTCTGGAGATTGGGCACGGACACGGTCGCTTTCCACGCGATGGGCGTTGTCCCAATCAGCCTGCGTGATGTCCTTGCCATCAACCCGCGCCACAACAGGGCTGCCGCCAGTAAAGTAGTTTTGGTCTATCCCGACGAGGACAAAGGACGGGATGATCAACAAGAACAACAAGCCCATCACCCACTTGGTGTGCTTGCGTATGGATTCCAACATGGTGAATCTTTCAACGGCTGCAAAAGAAAAGGCGAACTCGCGTTCGCCTTTGTCTGGGGTGGTGGGTGCTAACGGGCTCGAACCGCTGACCTACGCCTTGTAAGGGCGCCGCTCTACCAACTGAGCTAAGCACCCCCCATATTTCTTGAGTCAGTTCAAGGCGTCTTTCAATGCCTTGCCTGGACGGAACTTTGGCACTTTAGCAGCTTTGATTTTAATCGTAGCACCAGTACGGGGATTGCGACCGGTACGTGCAGCACGCTTGCCTACTGCAAAAGTACCAAAACCAACCAGGGACACTGTCCCGCCCTTCTTCAAAGTCTTCTTGACCGCCTCAATCGTGGACTCCAGGGCGCGCGCTGCGGCGGCCTTGGAGATATCTGCGTTGTTGGCAATGTGCTCAATCAGTTCGGTTTTGTTCACAAGAAACCTCTCGGGGTATGAGTGGGTGGATGTCTTATGTGGGTCTGCACTTCACGGTTCTGCGCTGGCGCTCAAGGTTCCCAAGCAAATCCGGAAGCTGCTCGCAGTAGCAGAGTGGCTACCGAAGTGTAAAACCATAGCGTCACGGGCTGTCAATGCAACGCGCCGCCTACGCGACAGCATGGGGGCGAATTCTAGACGCATTTGAACCTCACCCCGGATCTTATGAAGCGTTTTGTCTCGCAAACGTCGTCGCTAGGCCGATTCCGTATTGACATGCCCTATTGGGGCGCGGACATACCCTTGCATGCTTGAGCCCCGCTACACGCCCATTGCAACGGTTATTTGGCCACTCGAGCACGTATCTCGGGCAAGGCCTTTTGCAGGTAGTACACCATGGACCACACCGTCAGCACTGCGGCCAACCAGATCAGCCAGGTACCCCATACGCTGGTATCAATGATGTCCAACAGGCGGCCGTCGTACAGCAACAATGGAATAGCCACCATCTGAACCGTGGTCTTGAGCTTGCCCAACATGTGCACTGCCACACTCTTGCCCGCGCCAATCTGTGCCATCCACTCACGCAATGCGCTGATGGCAATCTCCCTGCCGATGATGATCAGAGCCACGAATACATCGGCGCGCTGCATGTGCACCAGTACCAGCAGTGATGCGCAAACCAGAAATTTGTCGGCAACCGGATCGAGGAAGGCACCGAAGGCCGATGCCTGATTGAGCTTGCGCGCCAAAAAACCATCCAGCCAGTCGGTGGCTGCAAACACCATGAACATCACCGTAGCGATGAGGTTGCAGGTAGCGGGCTCCAGCGGCGCATAGAACACGCCCACAATCAATGGAATCGCGACGATGCGCGTCCAGGTCATGATCGTGGGGATGGTAAAAAACATGGGTAGCGATTGTGGCACGCATCGCCATGCCTCACAGCAGCATCGCCTCAACGCAAAGCACGGTAGATCTCTTCAGCCAAGCATCGGGATATTCCGTCCACTGTAGTCAGGTCTTCAATGCTGGCATCGGCCACGCCGCGTACGCCACCAAAACGCTGCAGCAAGCGTGCGCGCTTCTTGGGGCCGACGCCGGGTATGTCCTCCAGGCGGCTGCCACTCATACGCACCTTGGCGCGAGCCGCACGCATCCCGGTAATCGCAAAGCGATGCGCCTCATCACGGATCTGCGCCACCAGCATCAACGCAGCCGAGTCTCGGCCCAGGTAGACCTTGGCACGCCCATCGGCAAACACCAACTCCTCCAGTCCGACCTTGCGCCCCTCGCCTTTCTCGACTCCGACGATACGCGCAGTATCCAGACCCAGTTCGGTGAACACCTCGCGCGCCATGCTTACCTGGCCCTTGCCACCATCAACCAGCACAATATCCGGCAGCCGTGCCAGAGCATTCGACACCTCGGCACCTCCGGCCTCGCGCTGCGCTTCAGCTACTTTGCTGTAGCGCCGCTTGAGCACTTGGCGCATGGCAGCGTAGTCGTCGCCGCCTGTAATACCCTCGATCTTGAAGCGGCGGTACTCGCCACTTTGTAGCTTGTGGTGATGGAAGACCACGCAGGACGCCTGCGTAGCCTCGCCCGCAGTGTGCGAGATGTCAAAGCACTCGATGGTCAGATCATCCAGGTTTTCAACATCCAGATCCAACGCCTCCGCCAAAGCACGCGTGCGCGCCTGCTGCGACCCTTCCTCGGCCAGCAGACGGGCCAGCTGGATCTCGGCATTCTGTTGCGCCATGTCCAGCCACGCACGACGCTGCTCACGAGGCTGATGCACCGCTGTCACGCGCACACCCGTTTGCAGCGTCAATGCCTCCAGCAACATGGGAGCTACCGCCTCACTGGTAATCAGCGAGGGCGGAACCGGCACGCCCATGTAATGCTGGGCCAGGAAAGCCGCCAATACCTGCGCCTCGACTGTGGGGCTCACCGGTACAACACCCTCGCCTTCGTCGTCCTCTTCCATGTGGAACACGCCAGCGGCATCGTCCACATGCACCGGGAAATAGGCCCTATCTCCCAGGTGCCGCCCTCCACGCACCATCGCCAGATTCACGCAGGCACGCCCACCTGCGACCTTCACGGCAAGAATATCCACGTCCTTGTCGGATACGCTTTCAATGGCCTGCTGATGCAGCACGCGCGACAGTGCCGTGATCTGGTTGCGCACCTCGGCCGCCAGCTCAAACTCCAGCCTGTCCGAATGGGCGAGCATGCGCTGTTCCAGCACCTGCATCAATTCCTGGGTTTCACCACGCAGCAAGGCTTCAGCGCCATGTACATCATCGGCATACGCCGCAGTGGAGATGAAGCCTACGCAAGGGGCCGTGCAACGCTTAATCTGATACAGCAGACAGGGGCGCGTACGGTTGGCAAATACCGTGTCTTCGCAGGTGCGTAGGCGAAACACCTTTTGCAGCAGCTGTATCGTTTCCTTGACCGCCCAGGCGCCTGGATAAGGGCCAAAGTAGCGATGGCACTTGTCCACGGCGCCGCGGTAGTAAGCTACGCGCGGATAGCACTGGCCTGCCACGCTACCCGTACCATCCTTGGCCGAAACGCCTGTTATCTTCAGATAGGGATAGCTCTTGTCGTCGCGAAAGAGAATGTTGTACTTGGGGTTGAGCGACTTGATGAGGTTGTTTTCAAGCAGCAGCGCCTCGGCTTCGGAACGCACCACGGTCGTCTCCAGACGCGCAATTTTTCCGACCATATGGCCTATGCGCGTACCGCCATGCTGCCTGGCGAAGTAGCTACCGACGCGTTTTTTCAGGTTACGTGCTTTGCCGACGTATAGCAGGACATCCTGCACATCGAAATAGCGGTACACGCCCGGCAGCGGCGGCAGGGCAGCCACCTGTGCCAGCAGTTCGGTGGAGTGGATTGCAGCCATGGCGCTATTGTGGACGCTGATTCAAAAACGCCGCCACCACGCCATCCAAGCGGCAGCGTTGCACTGCCGTCACACCAACAAACAATTCAATGCAAATGACGTGGACGACGACCGCCACCATGGCCACTGCCACCCTGCCCGCCAAGACCACGCGGTGGCTTGCCGATTTCCAGTGAACTCACCAAGGCATCAAAGCGTTGTGCAAACAGCTTGTCGACCTCTGACACCACGCCACCAAGTTCGGAAGCATCAAAGTGGCGCTCCATGAGGTTGATCACGTCCTGCACCAGCAGGTCACGCTGAACCTGCATGATGGCCGCGGGCGTGGGGCCGACGAAAAGCATCACAAAATCGTCGCGCGCGTCCTCGTCCTCAGGTGCATCTTCTTCATCAAACTCGGTGTCATAAAAGGTGACTTCAATGGCAGCACCCTGCTCCGCCAACTCGTTGATCCCCATGCACATTTCATCAAGCGACTGACGGAAATCCTCATCGCCTCGAACCGTCCAGCACATCTGCAGTACATGCTCCTTGACGTCAAACTGGATTCCAGGCTCTTCTTCATAGGCGCTGGCCGCACCATCGGCAAGCGATCGTGCACCCGCGTACTTCCACAAGGGCTTGAGCGCTTCCTGAAGCTGACTGAAGCCCACATCGGCGCGCAGTTGCACCTGACCATGAACATGGATCTCAAAAGGAGCGTTGTAATGTGACATATCGAACTCTTCGTGGTGCCCCGAGCCGGGGTCGAACCGGCACGCCCCTTTGCAGGAAAGCGGCGGATTTTAAGTCCGCAGTGTCTACCAATTTCACCATCGGGGCGCCGGCCGCCAGGCAAGCGTCGGGGCAGCGTAACCGTAGCAGCACTTCAACGCAAGCCACGGACACATTCACCACCTCACAGCCGCTTCTGCCAAGAAAAAAGGGAAGCCTAAGCTTCCCTTTCAATTTTGGAGCGGGAAATCGGTCTCGAACCGACGACCTCAACCTTGGCAAGGTTGCGCTCTACCAACTGAGCTATTCCCGCAAACTCTCTACGCACGCCATTCAACGCATACGTTTCAAACAATCTCGCATTCTACTATTGATTTCAGCCGTCATGCAAACGAATACCGAAACCTGCACGAGGCAGACAAAACCTAAGTTAGCAGCCACCACACCATCACATCACATGCATTGCACATTGATGAACTGGAGGCGCGGGCCGGAGTCGAACCGGCCTCAACGGATTTGCAATCCGACGCATAACCGCTTTGCTACCGCGCCAAACCTGACCTCTTGGCAAAAAAAGGGGGAAGTAAAAGCTTCCCCCTTTTGCCGAAAAGTGGAGCGGGAAATCGGTCTCGAACCGACGACCTCAACCTTGGCAAGGTTGCGCTCTACCAACTGAGCTATTCCCGCATTTTACCGAAGCCTGCCATTATATGGCGTTTCGCATCGATGGGGTAAATTGTAGTCTACTTTTTGAGTCCCACAAGAAAAAAGCCGACTTTTTTCATCAGTGCTTCACAGAGCCCTGCACCACCTCACCGCCGGGCGCCACAGCAACCGCAGGCGTCACTTCGTGATTTGTCAGGGCAGCTGGCTTGCGCTCCAGCGCTACCTCAAGCACCTTGTCTATCCACCTCACGGGCACGATCTCCAGGCCACTCTTCACGTTGTCAGGGATCTCCTGCAAGTCTTTCACGTTTGCTTCAGGGATCAGCACTGTCTTGATCCCTCCGCGCAGGGCTGCCAGCAGCTTTTCCTTCAAGCCACCGATCTCGGTGACTTCGCCGCGCAATGTGATCTCACCAGTCATGGCGACATCGGCACGCACCGGTATGCCAGTGAATGCAGAGACGATGGCCGTGGTCATGGCAATACCAGCGCTGGGTCCGTCCTTGGGCGTAGCGCCGTCAGGCACATGCATATGCAAATCGCGCTTTTCAAACACCTCGTCCCGAATACCCCACAAATGCGCTCGGCTGCGCACCACCGTGCGTGCGGCCTCAATAGATTCCTTCATCACATCACCAAGCGAGCCTGTACGCGTAATGTTGCCCTTGCCAGGCATGGTGGCCACCTCGATGGTCAGCAAATCACCTCCCACCTCGGTCCATGCCAGGCCGGCCACCAAACCCACCTGGTTCTGCTTCTCTGCATGCCCATAGCTGAACTTGC
>JAGPIX010000185.1 GCA_018054745.1 Alicycliphilus sp. | reverse complement strand
CACGGTCTGCATGTAGGGCTTGGCATCCTTGTCCGGGTCGTAGCGGTAGATCTTGAAAGTGCGTTGCATGGTGTGTGTCTTTCGTGGGGCGGTGGCGCGATCAGAACGTACGGACCTTGGGCGGGATGCTGTCCACCGTCAGCGGTTTCATGTTCACGGGCTTGTAGGTCAGGCTGTTGCTGGCGCTGTGCCACAGCGTGTGCTTGAGCCAGTTGGCGTCGTCGCGGCCCAGCGGCGCGGTGGGGTGGTCAGCCGGGTGTTCGTAGTCGTCCACGGTGTGGGCGCCGCGGCATTCCTTGCGCGCGGCGGCCGAGACCATGGTGGCCTGCGCCACCTCGATCAGGTTGTCCACCTCCAGCGCTTCCATGCGCGCGGTGTTCCAGACCTTGGATTTGTCCTTGAGCGTGACGGAGCCGACCTTCTCGCGGATCGCGGCGATCTTGACCACGCCCTCGTCCATGCCCTTTTGCGTGCGGAACACGCCGGCGTGCGACTGCATGGTCTGGCGGATCTCATTGGCCAGGTCTTGCGCGTAGATGCCATCCTTGGAGTCCTCCAGCTGGTTCAGGCGCGCCAGGGTGCGGTCGCTGCCATCGGCCGGCATGTCCTGGTGGTTGCCGTATTCGCCGACGAACTTGACGATGTGCTTGCCTGCCGACTTGCCGAACACCAGCAGGTCCAGCAGCGAGTTCGTGCCCAGGCGGTTGGCGCCATGCACCGACACCGCCGCGCATTCGCCCACGGCGTACAGGCCCTTGACGATGTTGTTCTGGCTGCCGTCCCAGACCACGACCTGGCCGTGGATGTTGGTCGGAATGCCGCCCATCTGGTAGTGGATGGTGGGCACCACCGGGATAGGCTCCTTGGTGATGTCGACGTTGGCGAAGTTGTGGCCGATCTCCTCCACCGACGGCAGGCGTTTGCGAATCGTGTCCGCGCCCAGGTGGTCGAGCTTCATCAGGATGTAGTCCTTGTTCGGGCCGCAGCCACGGCCTTCCTTGATCTCCTGATCCATCGAGCGCGAGACGAAGTCGCGCGGCGCCAGGTCCTTCAAGGTAGGCGCGTAGCGCTCCATGAAGCGTTCGCCGTTGCTATTCAAAAGAATAGCGCCCTCGCCGCGGCAGCCCTCGGTCAGCAGCACGCCCGCGCCGGCCACGCCGGTGGGGTGGAACTGCCAGAACTCCAGGTCTTGTAGCGGGATGCCGGCACGCGCCGCCATGCCCAGACCGTCGCCGGTGTTGATAAAGGCGTTGGTCGATGCGGCAAAGATGCGGCCCGCGCCACCGGTGGCCAGCAGCACGGCCTTGGCGTGCAGCTCGTACAGGTCGCCGGTTTCCAGTTCCAGGGCGGTTACACCGACCACGTCGCCGGTGCTGTTGCGGATCAGATCCAGCGCCATCCATTCGACGAAGAAGTTGGTCTTGGACTCGACGTTCTTCTGGTACAGCGTGTGCAGCATGGCGTGGCCGGTGCGGTCGGCCGCGGCGCAGGCGCGCTGCACGGGTTTTTCGCCGTAGTTGGCGGTGTGGCCGCCAAACGGGCGCTGGTAGATGGTGCCGTCGGCGTTGCGGTCAAACGGCATGCCGAAATGCTCAAGCTCGATGACGACGTTGGGCGCTTCGCGGCACATGAACTCGACGGCGTCCTGGTCGGACAGCCAGTCGCCGCCCTTGATGGTGTCGTAGAAGTGGTAGTGCCAGTTGTCCTCGCTCATGTTGCCCAGCGAAGCCGACACGCCGCCCTGGGCGGCCACGGTGTGCGAGCGCGTGGGGAAGACCTTGGTCAGGCAGGCGACGGACAGACCGGCGCGCGAGAGTTCCAGCGAGGCACGCATGCCCGAGCCGCCGGCGCCGACGATGACGACATCGAACTTGCGCACGGCAATATCTTTTTTGGTGTAACTCATGGTTGTGGTGTGTGGGGTGCTAATGGGTTCTGAAAGAAGGGTGGGGCTATGGGTGCAGCGTGCTCACAGGCGCCACAGCACCTGCACGGCCCAACCACCACAACTGACCAGCCAGATGGCGCTGAGCGCCTGCAGCACCAGGCGCAGGCCGGCGGGCTTGGCGTAGTCGTACCAGACACTGCACACGCCGACCCAGGCGTGCCAGATCAGCGCCACGATGACCGAGAAGGTCAGCGCCTTCATCCACTGCGGTGAAAAAATGCCGGCCCAGGTGTCGTAGCCGATGGGGCCTTTGGTGAACAGCAGTTGCGCCAGCAGCAGCAGGGTGAAGGCCAGCAGCAGGATGGCGGTGATGCGTTGCACCACGAAATCGCGCCAGCCATAGTGGGCACCGACAACGGTGCGCTTGGAGCCATAGGTCACAGCCATGGTGTCATTCCTTTTCTTGTTGAATCAGTACAGGCCAAACAGCTTGGCGCCGAGGATCAGCGTCAGGCCGATGCTGAACACCAGCGTGGCCACGGCCGACTGGCGGCCAAAGTCCTTGGTGGTCTTGTGCGACACATCCAGGTACAGGTGGCGCACACCGGCGGCCAGGTGGTGCAGGTAGGCCCAGATCAGGGCCAGCGTCACCAGCTTGATGAACCAGCCGGGCACGAAGCCCAGGCCGACGTTGAAGGCGGCGCTGAAACGGCCAAACGAAATCTCCGAGGACACCGAGGTGTCGAACATCCAGATCACCAGCGGCAGCAGGATGAACATGAGCATGCCGCTGACCCGGTGCAGGATGGAGATGAAACCGGCCAGCGGCAGGCGGTAGGTTCTGACATCGGAAAAGAGGTTGAGGTTGCGAAACTCGGGCCTCTTCTTTTTGGCTAGCTCTGTCATGGTGGGTACTTTCTTGGTGGTAACTGCGTGGTAATCGCGCGGTGCAGACAACCCAAAATTCTATTGCAATGCAATACGGAGGTGATGCGGCGACTGCGTATTTGCGCTAATTGTGTCGAATGTCAGGCGTGAGTCAGTTCGATTCGGCCGTCCTGCCGCGGTCAGTTCAGCTTGTTGTGGTAGTGGTGGGTGTCGGTGCGGTACAGGCCGCGGCGCAACTCCATGGGCACATCGTTGTAGGTGTAGGCCAGCCGCTCCACGCTCAGCAGCGGCGTGCCGGCGGGCACGTTGAGCCACTGGGCCTGCGTTTCGTCGGGCAGCACGGCGCGGATTTTTTCCTCGGCACGCACCATGCGCACGCCAAAGTCCAGCTCGAACATGGCATAGGTGGGCCCCTGGTAGTGCGCCAGCTGCTCGGCCGTCAGTCCCTTGAATGCCTGGCCGGGCAGCCAAATGTCCTCCAGGATGGTCGGTACGCCGACAAAAGACAGGATACGTTTGATCTGGATCACAGAATCGCCTGCGCGCAGCGCCAGGCTGCGTGCCATGTCGGCGCTGGCGCGCAGCCGGCGGCATTCCAGAATGGTGCGCTGGGCCGGGCCTTCCTCGCTGGCGTCGCCGGCGTCCGGCAGCAGCTTGAGGAAGCGGTATTGCACCTGGCGCTCGGCATGCGTGGCCACAAACGTGCCCTTGCCCTGGCGGCGCGTGACCAGGTTCTCGGCCGCCAGCTCGTCGATGGCCTTGCGCACCGTGCCCTGGCTCACGCGAAAGCGTGCGGCCAGCTCGATCTCGCTCGGAATGGCCTCGCCGGGCTTCCACTCGCCATGCTGCAGGCTGTGCAGTATCAGCCCCTTGATCTGCTGGTACAGCGGGCTGAAGGCCGGCGTGACCGTTGCCGCGCCGCCACTTGCGGGGGGCGTGCCTTCGGTGCTGGGCGGAAGCAGGGACGACATGGTGGTGCTGGCTGTGCCTGTGGGCGAGGGTGTTTCCAGTCGCTAATCATATCTTATATAAGACATAAGACAAATTGACCGTAACCCTGAATCGACAGTAAAATCAGCAGTTGTTTGCGGAGCACGGGCTGCCGGTTACAGGCCCTGGTGCACGCACCCACAGGTTTTTTCTGTCACTTCCTTTTTGGAGTTTTCTCATGAGCAAGAAGCCCGTTCGCGTCGCAGTCACCGGCGCCGCAGGTCAAATCGGTTACGCCCTGCTGTTCCGCATCGCCTCCGGCGAAATGCTGGGCAAGGACCAGCCCGTCATCCTGCAACTGCTCGAAATTCC
>JAGPIX010000076.1 GCA_018054745.1 Alicycliphilus sp. | reverse complement strand
CCAGGGTGGCGGTGAGCGTGGCCCATTGCGTCCACTCGACCGATGGTTCGATTTGCTGCGGCTTACGCGTCGTGAGCAAAACGATGACCAGCGCATAGGCGGCCGACGATAGTGCCCCCATGGCTAGCAGTTCCACGGTTGTTAGCCGCAGCACACCGAACAGAAGAATCACCAGCAGCAGCATCAACATGCCGCCACGAATGGCGTCGGCGTGATAGAGGATCACGGCCACTGCGGCAATGGCCACGGTCATTTGCGCCATGGTCATGCTGGGATCATTGAGGCGCAGGTTCAACCCGCTTTTGATCAGCGCGTAGAAGACGGTGTTCGTCACCGTGAAAATCGCCAGCCAAAGCGGAGTGAACCAGCGCGGCAAAAAACCCAGCCACGTCACCATCAGCAGCATCAACGCGCAGGGCAGGTACACGGCCACGGAAAGCAACAGGCGCCGCAGGCGTAGCCTTTGCTTATCATCGATGCGGTGGTCGGACTGCGCCGCCGAAGCGGGGGGTGGCATGGGGTTTCGGTACCGATGATTCCTGATGTGTGTAATTTTGTATCTTGCCGGCAAATTTGCAGTTTGGCTACGGCATATCGGCGTGAGTAGTATTCAGGCCACAGGGGCTGGCGGCTATATCGGGACGTCTCAGCCGCGTTCCTGCGCCATGCAGGCCGTGGCGGTGAACAGTACGTCGGTGGAAGAGTTCAGCGCCGTCTCGGCAGAATCCTGCAGCACGCCGATGATGAAACCCACGCCCACCACCTGCATGGCCACGTCGTTGCTGATGCCAAACAGGCTGCAGGCCAGCGGAATCAACAGCAGCGAGCCCCCGGCCACGCCCGAGGCGCCGCAGGCGCAGACCGAGGCCACCACGCACAGCAACAGTGCCGTCGGCATGTCCACCGAGATGCCCAGTGTGTGGGCTGCGGCCAGCGACAGCACGCTGATGGTGATGGCCGCGCCCGCCATGTTGATCGTCGCACCCAGGGGAATGGCGATGCTGTAGGTTTCTTCGTTCAGGTTCAGGCGCTTGGCTAGCGCCAGGTTGATGGGGATGTTGGCCGCCGAGCTGCGCGTGAAGAAGGCGGTTACGCCGCTCTCGCGCAGGCAGGTGAAGACCAGCGGATAGGGATTGCGGCGAATGACCAGGAATACGATCAGCGGGTTCACCACCAGCGCCACGAACAGCATGCAGCCGATCAGCACCGCCAGCAGGTGGGCGTAGCCCCACAGCGCCTGGGTGCCGGCCTCGGCAAAGGTGGCGGCTACCAGGCCCATGATGCCGACCGGCGCGCAGCGTATCACCCACTGGATGACCAGGGTGACGGCCTGCGCGCCGTCCTGCAGCGCGGTGCGTGTGCTGGCGCTGGCGTGGCGCAGGGCAATGCCCAGCGCCACGGCCCAAGCGAGGATGCCGATGTAGTTGGCCTCCAGCAGCGCCTTGACCGGGTTGCTGACGATGCTTTGCACCACGTTCAGCAATACCTGAGACACCGCACCCGGCGCGGCTTGATCCTGCGCCGCCGATTGCAGCACCAGCGTGCTCGGGAACCACAGGCTGGCGGTCACGCCGACGATGGCAGCGGCCAGGGTGCCAACGAGGTATAGCAGCAGCACGGGGCGCATGTGCGTGCTCTCTCCCGGGCGGTGGTTGCCGATCGCGGCCATCACCAGCACGAACACCAGTATTGGCGCAATGGCTTTCAGGGCGGAGATGAACAAGGTGCCCAGAAAGGCCACCGAGGGCGTGGCCGCTGGTACCAGCATGGCCAGGGCCAGGCCGACCAGCAGGCCGATGATGATCTGGGTGACCAGGCTGGTGCGCTGCACCCAGCGCAGCAAGGCGGAAAACAACATGATGGGATACACGTGCAAAGCGCGCGCCAGGCGCACGGATCGGTGCAGCGGGCATTTCCACCAAGGCGGGTTGCCTTGGCGTGCGCGGGGTTGTATGGAGGGGAACCCGGTATTTTAAAAGCTGCACCGGCGCATCGCTGGATAATCCCCTCCATGTCGTCCCCCAAAGTCCTGTTCGGCTTTCATGCCGTGGGCGTGCGCCTGAAGACGGCGCCGCAATCCATCATCGAGGTGTATTACGAGGCCACGCGCCGTGATGCGCGCATGCGCCAGTTCCTCGCGCGTGCCAAGGAGGCCGGCGTGCGCCTGATCGAGGCCGACGGCCTGCGCCTGGCGAAGCTGGCCGGCAGCCATGGCCACCAGGGCGTGGCCGCGCGCGTGGAGGCCGTGGCCCAGCTGCAGTCGCTGGACGATCTGCTTGACCAGCTGGAGGCCGATGGCGTGACGAATCCGCTGCTGCTGGTGCTCGACGGCGTGACCGACCCGCACAACCTGGGCGCCTGCCTGCGCGTGGCCGATGGCGCCGGCGCGCATGCGGTGATCGCGCCCAAGGATCACGCGGTGGGCATCAACGCCACAGTGGCCAAGGTGGCCAGCGGCGCGGCCGAGACCGTGCCCTACTTCATGGTGACCAACCTGGCGCGCACCCTCGGCGAGCTCAAGGAGCGCAATATCTGGGTGATAGGCACCAGTGGCGACGCCGACAAGAACCTCTACCAGGTGGACTTGAAGGGCCCCGTGGCCCTGGTGCTGGGCGCCGAGGGCCCCGGCATGCGCCAGCTCACGCGCAAGACCTGCGACGAGCTGGTGTGCATCCCCATGCAGGGCGCCGTGGAGAGCCTGAACGTCTCTGTGGCCAGCGCTGTCTGCCTGTACGAAGCGCTGCGCCAGCGCGGCCTGGCATAGCGGCTGGCTCGAATCCGCGGTGCCATCAGGGGTGACGCATGTGCGTCGGCAACCCCGCACAATCGCAGCGTATGCTTGCGGCGTCAGCTGTATCCATCACTGATTGGAGACGTCATGATCCGCATGTCAGCCATCACGGTTTTTGTTGCCTTGGTGCCGGGGGCATTCCTTTTGGCACCTGTCTGCGCCTCGGCCGAGGGCTCGGTCACGATCGAGTCTCCCAAGGACGGTGCGCGACTCGACGCGATGAAGCAAACCAGTCTCGTGTACGAGGTGCTGCCCGGGCCCGACGGCAACCATGTGCATGTCTACTTGGACGACAAGGAGGTCGGCATCCTGCGTCAGCTCAAGGGTAGTTATGCCCTCCCGACGCTGGCCGCCGGAAAGCACGACATCTGCATCAAGGTCGTCAACAAGGGGCATACGCCGATCGGCTTGCAGCGCTGCGTCGGCGTCACCGTCGAGTAATCGATGTGGATCTGCAGAACCTTGCGTATGCGCTGACCCAGGTCGCCCATAACTTCGGGGCCGTGGCGGTCGTTGCAGTTCCTCTGTATGCGCTTTGTTCCATGCACCCCGCGGGCTCGCGCGGCCTGCTGTGGCTGGCGTTGTCGGGCTGGGCGCTGCAGCTCGCCAGCGGTGCTGTGTTTGGCGCGGTGAGCTGGCATTTCTACGGGCAATTTCCGGACATCCACGGCATTGCGATTGGTGCCCTGGTGCTCAAGGTGTTGTGCGCGCTGGTGGCGCTGGTACTGATCGCGCTGTCGCTGTACGCACGTCCTTTGCACGATGGCCGTCGCAGCACCGTGACCTGGCGCCTGCTGGCCACGCTGGGCGGTACGGCACTGACGGGCGCGGCGTTTTTGCGCTGGTTTTCGTGATCGCAATGCGACGGTGTGGCCGGGTGTTCAACGCCCAGGGTTTCTTGCCGCTTGGGCTAGTACTGCAACTCGGAAGTAGAGGAACACAATGAAATCGATGCATTCGCGCGCAAGGCAAGGCGCAAACCGCAGCAATAGCCGTAGCCATTGCGAGGATTTGCAACGCCGCCATGCGGGCGAAGGCGCGATTTCACGTTCCGATACTTTCGGGTTGCAGTACTAGTACTGAGGCCAATCGATCCAGGTTCTGCTCGTTGCTGGGAGCGCACAGCGGGGCCATGCGCGCGCAGGCCTCGGGGCTGTCGAAGCGCTGCTGCCAGCCGATGCGGGTGCCGCCGTCCTGCGGTGCCAGGCTGAGCGTCAGCTCGAACCAGTGCATGTTCAGGTGTTCGATCACCACCCGCTGATCGGCCACGATCTCAATAAAGCGGCAGACGTTGGGGTAGTCGGTGCCATCGGGGCCGTGCAGCGTGAAGACCCAGTCGCCACCGGGGCGGAAGTCAAAGGTCTGGAAGCTGCTGCTAAAGCCATTGGGGCCCCACCAGCGTGTCAGTAGCGCCGGGTCGGCGATGGCGCTAAAAACGGCCTCGGGCCGGGCGGGCAGGATACGCGCCGTGGTCAGCGTGAAGACATCGTTGGATGAAAATTCGCTCATGGCTTGGCTCACTCGTTTGGGCCGCCGGCGCGCTCTTGGCGCCGCAGGACGGCATGCATGGCTTTCTGCGATGCGACAAATTCAACGCATTCGTATCCCAGGGTTCGCAGGTCAAGCCCCTGAAACAGCGACTCGCCCCGGCCCAGCAGGACGGGCGCGATGGCAAGATGCAACTCGTTGATGAGGCCCTCGCGTAGATACTGCCGGATGGTGCTCGGCCCGCCGCCTATGCGCACGTCCATTCCCGCCGCGGCCTCGCGCGCACGGTCGAGCGCCTCGCGGATGCCTCCGGTGATGAAGTGAAAGTTCGTGCCGCCTTCCATCGCTATGGAGGAACGCGCATGATGGGTCAGGATGAAGACCGGAACGTGGTACGGCGGATTGTTGCCCCACCAGCCTTTCCAGCCTGCGTCCGGCCATGCGCCGCGAATCGGGCCGAACATGTTTCTGCCAAGAATCCAGGCGCCCACATTCCGAAAACCACGGGCGGCGAACTCATCGTCCACTCCGGCCGTGCCGCCGTCCTTGCCGAACAAGGCCCGTTGGAGGGTACGCGTTGGCAGTAGCCACTGGTGCAGTTCCGTCCCGCCCACGCCGAGCGGATGGTCGATGTCCTGATCCGGGCCCGCTGCGTATCCGTCAAGAGATATGGTGAAGGCCTGAACGCGAACTCTTGTCATTGATTGCCTCCGCTGGACGCCCGAACGGTTGCTGCGCCTTCGCCGGCTTACTGCATCGAATGCAGGCCGATGGTGTTGCCCTCGGTGTCGATCACCAGCGCGCAGTGGCCGTATGGGCCGATGGCGAACTTTGGTTTGAACACCTTACCGCCTGCCGCCTCGACGCGGCCCTGCTCGACGGCGCAGTCCGTGCATGCGAAGTACACCAGGGTGCCTGGCCCACCCGCGGGCCGCGGGCAGTCGGCCATCTGCACCAGCATGCCGCCGGCGCCGGGCGCCTCCATGGTCATGGGAAAGCCGAGCATCTGCAGGCCGCTGGCTTCGCCCTCGGGGGCGGCCATGGGCTCCAGTTGGCAGCGGAACACGGTTTCGTAGAACTTGCGTGCGCGCTCCATGTCTTGCACGTAGATCTCGAACCAGACGACAGGATTGGGTTTCATGCTGTTCACCTTGTTGAAGGGGGGCGCAACCACTGGGCCACGGGCCGGCCATCGCGCCACCACCAGGCTCCGGCCTCGCCCTGTGGCCAGCCGGCGGGGGAGTCTTCCCAGGTTTCCTGCCGCCCGTAGGCCGTGAGGTCGAGCAGTTGCAGCGTGGGTAGCATGGCCTCGACCCCGCGTGCGGTGGTCTCGTAGGTCTGGAACACATCATCGCCGTCGCGCAGGTAGCAGCGCAGGTCGCCGCCGTCGCGGGTCGCCGGCAGCGCGGTGCCGGTGTCTTGTGTCGAATACCAGGGACCGGTCCAGCCCATGAATTCGCGATAGGCGGCGATCTCGGGCCAAGGGCCGGCGCTGAAGACCGCGTAACTCACGTCGCGTTCGGCCAGGTAGGCGCGCACGGCCTCGTTCAGCGCCACCTGGGTGTGCGTGCAGCCGGGGCATTGCTTGTCATGTGACGCGCCGCGTTTCCACATGAAGTGGTAGACGAGCAGCATGTGCCGGCCCTCGAACACCTCGCGCAGCGGCGTAGGCCCGTTGGCGCCGGTGACCGTGACGGGCCCCATGCGCGTCATCGGCAGGCGCCGGCGTGCCGCGGCCAGTTGGTCGCCGGCCCGGGTATGCGCCTTCTCGCGGGCCAGCAACTCCGATCGTGCGCCTTCCCACGCGCCACGTTCGACGACGGGAGGCCTGCTGGGGTATTCCATGGTCATGCTCCTTTTCAACCGCGCCGCGCCGCCTCGATGGCCGCAACGTCGATCTTGCGCATCTGCATCATGGCGTCGAACACGCGCCTGGCGGCGGCGCGGTCTGGGTCGGTGTATCCCTGGATCAGAACCATCGGCGTGATCTGCCAGGAGATGCCCCACCTGTCCTTGCACCAGCCGCACTCGCTCTCCTGGCCGCCGTTGCCGACGATCGCGTTCCAGTAGCGGTCGGTCTCGGCCTGGTCTGCCGTCGCCACCTGGAACGAGAAGGCCTCGCAGTGCCTGAAGGCCGGCCCGCCGTTGAGCCCCAGGCAGGGGATGCCCATGACCGTGAACTCCACGGTCAGCACGTCCCCCTGCTTGCCCGAGGGGTAGTCGGCCGGCGCGCGGTGCAGCGCGGTGACGCACGAGTCGGGAAAGGTGCTGGCGTAAAAGCGCGCCGCTTCTTCGGCGGCGCCGTCGTACCAAAGGCAGATGGTGTTCTTTGCGGGCTTCATCATGTTTGCGTCCATGCCCCTTCGGGCCAGCCTGTTCTAGCCTGGAATCTCCGGCTCGGCGAGCGCCGCCAGCTGTGCCAGCGACTCCTGCCAGCTCAGGTAGCACATCTCCAGCGGGATGGCCTCAGGGATGCCGGCCTGGGTGATGCGTAGATCCGTGCCGCATGGCACGGGTTGGAGCCGCACCGTCACCTCCAGCAAGCCGGGCAGGCTGGGATCGTCAAACTGGTCGGTGTAGCGGATGAGTTCACCCGGCACCAGCTCCAGGTATTCGCCGTGAAAGGCGTGTGCGCCGCCGCTGCCGAAGTTGTGGAACGACATGCGGAAGCTCCCGCCCACGCGCGCCTCCAGGTGATGCACCTGGCAGGTAAAGCCGTGTGGCGGCAGCCACTTGGCCATGGCGCCGGCCTCGGTGAAGGCGCGGTACAGCCTTTGCGGCGGGCAACGCAGTACGCGATGCAGATGGATGGTTCGCTCGGACATGTGAGCCTCCGGGGTAGAAACAGCGGGATCAGGTCTGCGGGACATTCACCATCCACGGCGTGCCGAAGCGATCCTTGACCATGCCAAAGCCCGGCGACCAGAAGGTGGCGGCAAACGGCATCGCCGCCTGGCCGCCCTGGGCCAGGGCATCGAACAGGCGCCGGCCCTCGGCCACGTCGGCGGCCTGAATCGACACCCACAGGCCCTGCGCCGGCTGGTAGCCGCCGCAGCTGGCGTCGGCGCCGGGCATGGCGTCGGAGCCCATCAGCGCCTGATCCTTGATCTGCAGGTGGACATGCATGATGCGGCTCCTGGCCGACTCGGGGATGGGCGGCATGCCCTCGCCAGGCGGCATCTCGCCGAAGCTGCTCTGGTGCACGATGGTGCCGCCAAACAGCCTGGCGTAGAAGGCAAACGCCTCGGCGCAATTGCCGTCGAAATTCAGGTAGGAATTGAACTGCATGACCATCTCCTGTGGTTGAAATCGGGGGCTACGCGCTCAGCAGCACGCGAAAGCCGCCGTAGATCAGGCGCTTGCCGTCGAACGGCATGTCCTTGGGGCAGCGCGGGTCTTCCATGAAGGCCTTCATGCCCGTGTCGCGCACCTGGCGCGAGGGCCAGGTGATCCACGAGAACACCACGGTCTCGCCCGGCTTCAGCCTGACGGCCATCGGCATCGAGGTCAGCTTGCCATCGGGCACGTCGTCGCCCCAGCATTCGACGACCCCCAGGGCGCCATGCTCCTTGAACAGCCGCGCCGCTTTGCTGGCGACCTGCAGATAGCGCTCCTTCTGCGCGCCGGGAACGGCAAGCAGAAAGCCATCGACATAGTGGTCGGATTGCATGGCGCGCCTCCTTTGTGGACGGCGTACACTTATACGCCTGTCCAAGCTGAAATTGACCGAGGTCTAGGTAAGCCTGAGTAAAAATGTCGGATAAAAAACCAAGCCCCACGCGCAGCACCTTTCGCCATGGCGACCTGCGCCGTGCCCTGTTGGACGCGGGCGTGGCGCTGGCGCGTGAGGGCGGGCCTGGCGCCATCGTGCTGCGCGAGGCCACGCGCCGCGCCGGCGTGGTGCCCAATGCCGCATATCGGCATTTCGAGAGCCGCCAGGCCCTGCTGGAGGCCGTGCGCGCCGCCGCGCTGGCCGCACTGGCGCGCGCCATCGAGGCCGAGATCGATGCCGC
Source organism: Alicycliphilus sp. (assembly GCA_018054745.1). Taxonomy (GTDB): domain Bacteria; phylum Pseudomonadota; class Gammaproteobacteria; order Burkholderiales; family Burkholderiaceae_C; genus Alicycliphilus; species Alicycliphilus limosus. The sequence continues at coordinate 6,264 of JAGPIX010000076.1, read as the reverse complement.
CCAGCAGCTGCCCGAGCCGCGCCGGCGCGCGCGCGCCGCCTTCCGTGGCGTGGGCCTGGGTTATCTGCGCTTTGCGCGGCAGGAGCCGGGGCTGTTTCGCACCGCCTTCGCGGCGCGGCCCTTTGACGTGCATGAGCGCGCGGCGCAGGACGACGCGGCGCGCGGCGCCAGCGGCATGGATCCGTTCGAGCTGCTGTGCCACGCGCTGGACGGCCTGGTGCAGGCCGGCGTGCTGCCGGCCGCGCGGCGCCAGGGCGCCGAGTTCATGGCCTGGTCGGCCGTGCACGGCATGGCGATGCTGCTGCTCGACGGCCCCTTGCGCGGCCTGGGCGAGGCCCCCAGCCAGGCGCTGGCGGAGCGCCTGGTGGCGATGGTGGAGCAGGGCTTGCTGGCCGAGGCCGCGCCGCAATGAGGCGCCGCGCGGGGTCAGACCCAGCCCAGCGCGCCCAGTAGCGCCCCCGCGCCCAGCAGCCACAGCAGATGGATGCGCGTGCGCCACACCAGCAGCGTGGTGGCGGCCGACAGTAGCCACAGCGGCCAGTCGCGCGCCGCATCGCCCTGGGCGCGGGCCAGCACCCAGGCGGTGGCCAGTATCAGCCCGATCACCAGCGGCGCCATGCCTTGCTTGAAGGCACGCACCGAGCGGCGCTCGCGGTTGCGGTGCGCCCAGCGCGTGGTGGCCCAGGTCAGCACGCAGCTGGGCAGCAGCACGCCCAGCATGCACAGCGCCACGCCCAGCGCGCCAAAGGCCCAGGCCAGCGGCGTGGCGCCGCCCGCGTTCAGTCCCAGGTTCCAGCCCAGCAGGGCGATGAACAGCACGTTCGGGCCGGGGGCGGCCTGGGCCAGCACGATGGAGGTGTTGAACTGCAGCTCGGTGAGCCAGCCCTGGCGCTCCACCAGAAAGCGGTGCATGTCGGGCGCAGTGGCAATGGCGCCGCCCACGGCCAGCAGCGAGATCGACAGGAAGTACAGAAACAGGTTCAGCCAGTCCAGCGGCTGCAGGTTCAGCGTCAGTGCGGTGGTCATGCGGTCACGCGGGGAGCTTGCGCCAGGTGAGGGCGCAGGCCACGCCGCCGACCACGGGCAGCACCCAGGCCAGAGGCAGGCGCAGCACGCTCATGGCGATGAAGGTGGCGGCGGTGATCAGCGCGCAGGGCAGGGGCCCCAGGGGGTGCCGGGCCAGCGATGCCGCCAGCTTGCAGCCCATGCCTGCCACCAGCCCGGCGGCCACGGCGCCCATGCCGCGCAGCGCGCCGGCCATCATGGGGTGGCTGGCAAAGGCCGCGTACAGCGTGGCCACGGCCAGCAGCAGCAGCATGGGCAGCAGCAACATGCCGGCCACGGCCACCAGGGCGCCGCGCAGGCCGAAGTAGCGGTCGCCCACCATGATGGACAGGTTCACCACGTTCGGGCCGGGCAGGATCTGGGCGGCGGCCCAGTCCTCGATAAATTCGTCGTTCGTGATCCAGCGCCGGCGCTCCACCAGTTCGCGCTGCACCACGGCCAGCACGCCACCAAAGCCCTGCAGCGCCAGCCAGGTGAAGGCCCAGAACAGCTGGCCCAGGCTGTGCGGGCGCGGACGTTGATCGGGTGTAATGGTGGGGGCGGTCATGGTTACGGGCATGGCGCTGGCTGCGAAGCCGGCCATGGTAAGCCGGCCGCGCCATGCCTGTCGTACATGAGTCAAAATAACCTGTAACGCCCAATAGATAAGCGCTGGGAGCTATCATTTTCATGTTTTCACCATGGGTGGCGAGGCAACTGTTCCATCAATGCACCCCTATATCCTGCTCGCCATCTCCATAGCGGCCGAGGTCGTCGCGACCTCGGCCCTCAAATCCTCCCAGGGTCTTACCCGCCTGTGGCCCAGCGTGCTGGCCGTGCTGGGCTATTGCGCGGCCTTCTATCTGGTGTCCAAGGTCATGAACCATATGGCCACCGGCGTGGTGTACGCCATCTGGTCGGGGCTGGGCATCGTGCTGATCTCGCTCGTGGGCTGGTGGCTGTATGGCCAGAAACTGGACTTGCCGGCCGTCGTCGGCATGCTCATGATCGTGGGCGGTGTGGTGGTGATACAGGTGTTGTCCAAGACGGCTGGAAATTAGGCATTGAACAGGCATCTGGCGCTTATCCAGCAAGCGTCAAAAGCTATAAATTTGAAAGCAATTATGGCCATGCCGTCCGAGAATCACACCCTGTCCGCCACGGATGCGGCCCTCGCGACCTTGCTGCGCCGGGCCGAACCCTGTTTGTGGCTCAACCCCCGGCGGCAGGCGGTGCTTCCCCGGGCGCAGCCGGTGGCCGGCAGCTCCATCGGCCTGGACGATACGCGCGCCGCCGCGGCGCGGTTTGCGCGTTTCGCGCCGCTGCTGGCGCGCCTGTTCCCCGAGCTGCAGGCCACGGCGGGCGTGATCGAGTCGCCGCTGTTGCCGGCGTCCGGCCTGCATGTCGGGCAGGGGCGTTTGTGGCTCAAGGCCGACCATTTGCTGCCCGTGGCCGGCTCCATCAAGGCGCGCGGCGGCATGCATGAGGTGCTGGAGTTTGCCGAGCGCCTGGCCCTGCGGCATGGACTGATAGGCGCGCAGGCCGGGCCTGACGACTATCTGGCCCTGGCCAGTCCTGCGGCGCGCGCCCTGTTTGCGCGCCATACGGTGGCCGTGGGCTCCACCGGCAACCTGGGCCTGTCCATAGGCGTGGCCGCGTCGGCCCTGGGCTTCTCGGCCGTGGTGCATATGTCGCTGGAGGCCAAGGAATGGAAGAAGGAGCGCCTGCGCCAGCGCGGCGTACAGGTGGTGGAGCATGCCGGCGACTACGAGGCGGCGGTGGCGGCCGGCCGCGCCCAGGCGGCACAAGACCCGTTCAGTCATTTCGTCGATGACGAGCGTTCGCTGTCCCTGCTGCTGGGCTACAGCGCCGCGGCGCTGCACCTGCAGGGGCAGCTGCGGGACGCGGGCATTGCCGTGGATGCCGAGCACCCGCTGTTCGTCTATCTGCCCTGCGGCGTGGGCGGCGCGCCGGCGGGCATCACCTTTGGCCTGCGCCAGGTGCTGGGGCCGCATGTGCATTGCTTCTTTGCCGAGCCGGTGCAGTCGCCCTGCTTCATGCTGCAGATGATGGCCGGGCAGGGCGCGCATCCCTCGGTGTACGACTGGGGCCTCTCCAACCAGACCGAGGCCGACGGCCTGGCCGTTCCGCGTGCCTCGCTGCCGGCGGCCGAGCTGATGGAGTCGTTGCTCTCGGGCTGCTTCACGGTGCATGACGACACGCTGTTTCGTCAGCTGGTGCAGGTGCTGGACGCCACGGGCGAGCGCATCGAGCCCTCGGCCGCTGCCGGCTTTGGCGGGCCGGCCATGCTGACGGGCAGCGACTCGGGTCGCGCCTGGCTGGCCGCGCAGGGCCTGCAGCAGCATCTGGCCCGGGCCACGCACCTGGTGTGGACGACCGGCGGGCTCTTCGTGCCGCCGGACGAATATGAGCGCTTCGTCCAGCGGGGACGGGCGCTGTCCTGAACAACTGCCCATGGCCACAGCCAACGCTTCGTTACTGAACCCTGAACCCATGCACCACTACGACTTCGTCATCATCGGCGCGGGTATCGCCGGCGCCTCCGTTGGCTGGGAGCTGGCCGCGCGGCACCGCGTGCTGCTGCTGGAGCGCGAATCCCAGCCCGGCTACCACACCACGGGGCGCTCGGCCGCGCTGTACTCGGCCACCTATGGCACGCCCAACATCCGGGCGCTGACGCGCGCCAGCCGCGCCTTCTACGATGCGCCGCCGCCCGAGTTCGGCGGCGCGCCCATCCTCACGCCGCGCGGCGTGGTCTATCTTGCGGGGCCGGATCAGCTCGATTTGCTGGACGCGGCCTATGCCGAGATCCTGCCGCTCAACCCCGGCGTGCGCCGCCTGACGCACGATGAGCTGCTGGCCGAGCTGCCCTGCCTGCGCCCCGAGGCCGTGGCCGCCGGCATGAGCGAGCCCGGCGCCGCCGACATCGACGTGCACGCGCTGCACCAGGGCTATCTGCGCGGCCTGCGCCAGCGCGGCGGCGCCATCCGCTGCAATGCCGAGGTGACGGGGCTGCAGCGCCTGGATGACGGCTGGCGCGTGACGCTGGCCGGTGGCGAGGCCATCACCGCCGGCGCCGTGGTGAATGCCGCCGGTGCCTGGGCCGACGTGGTCGCAGCACTGGCCGGCGTGCCGCCGATTGGCCTGGAGCCGCGCCGGCGCACGGCCTTCACCTTCCCCGTGCCCGCAGGCATGGACGCCAGCGGCTGGCCGGCCGTGATCGGAATCGACGAGAGCTATTACTTCAAGCCCGACGCGGGCCAGCTGCTGGGCTCGCCGGCCAACGCCGACCCGGTGGCGCCGCACGACGTGGTACCCGAGGAGCTGGACGTGGCGCTGGGCATACACCGCATTGAGCAGGTCACCAGCTTTCAGATCCGGCGCCCGTCGCACAGCTGGGCCGGGCTGCGCTCCTTCGTGGCCGATGGCGACCTGGTGATCGGCTGGGACAACCATGTGCCGCGCTTCTTCTGGCTCGCCGCCCAGGGCGGCTACGGCATACAGAGCGCGGCCGGCGCGGCGTTGCTGGCGCGGCAGCTTGCGCTGGACGAGCCGCTTTCGGCCAGCCTGGTGGAGGAGGGCGTGACGCGCGATGCGCTGTCGCCCGCGCGCCTGCGCTGACGGGGGAGGTCAGGCGTAGGTATTGAGCTGCGTGCCCAGGGTGCCGCTGGTGGCTAGTTGCGGTGCGGCGGGCTGCACGCCGTCCAGCAGCGTGGTGACGGCCGCTTCGTCGGCGTTCATGGCCTTTTTCAGCACCGACACCTGCACGGCCTGCGCGGTCTGCTGGTTGGACATCGAGGTGGCCGTATTGACGATGGCGGAGCTAAGGGCGATATGCATGGTAGGCATGCAGAATAAAACGATGCCTTGCCTATCGACCGAATGGCCCGACTCTTGAGCCCTATTGCGCGTCCAGCCAGGCCGCGCGCCCCTGGCAGAGGTCATTGATGCGCGCCACGAAGGCCTCGGCCTCGGGCTCGGGCAGGCTCCATTGCAGCGTGACCAGGGCCGCATGGGCCACGTCCAGCAGAGGCGCGCCGGCGGCCGCTATCTCGCGGCGCAGCAGGCCCTCGAGCGCATAGGGCACGCTGCAGCGCAGGCTGCGGGTGCGCACCAGGGGCACTTTCTCGGCCTGCAGCAGGGCCTGGGCCACGCTGTCGGTATAGGCGCGCACCAGGCCGCCCGCGCCCAGCTTCACGCCGCCAAAGTAGCGCACCACGGTGGCCAGCACGCCCTCCAGATCCTGGTGGCGCAGCACGTCCAGCATGGGCCGGCCGGCCGTGCCGCCGGGCTCGCCGTCGTCCACCGCGGCCGACTGGCCGCCGGCCAGCAGCGCCCAGCAGACATGGGCCGCGCCCGGGTGCTGGCGCCACAGCGCGTCCACCACCGCCTGGGCGCCGGCCCGGTCCGCCATGGGCTGCACGCAGCCTATGAAGCGGCTCTTCTTGATGATGAGCTCGCTGTGGACCGGGGCGTGCAGGGTATAGGGCATGGGGCGGCGAGCTTACTCCATGGCCCTGATCGCCAAAGGCCCACGCTGGGCGCCGCTATCGGCAAACTTTTAAAATATCGGCCCCCACCCCGCAGGCCCGCCGATGAACGCCCTTGTTGATGTCTCCTTTTTTCCGCGCCATGCCAAGCCCCTGACGAGCTACCGCCCGTTCTGGGCCAAGCGCTTTGGCCCGGCGCCGTTTTTGCCCATGAGCCGCGAAGAAATGGCGCAGCTGGGCTGGGACAGCTGCGACATCGTGCTGGTGACGGGCGACGCCTATGTCGATCACCCGAGCTTTGGCATGGCGGTGATCGGCCGCACGCTGGAGGCCCAGGGCTTTCGCGTGGGCATCATCTCCCAGCCCGACTGGCAAAGCGCCGAGCCCTTCAAGGCCCTGGGCAAGCCGAATCTGTTCTGGGGCGTGACGGCGGGCAACATGGATTCCATGATCAACCGCTACACGGCGGACCGCAAGATCCGCACCGACGACGCCTACACCCCCGGCGCCGAGGGCAACCGCCGCCCGGACCGCGCCGCCATCGTCTACAGCCAGCGCTGCCGCGAGGCGTACAAGGACGTGCCCATCGTGCTCGGCGGCATGGAAGGGTCGTTGCACCGCATCGCCCACTACGACTACTGGAGCGACAAGGTGCGCCGCTCCATCGTGGTCGATAGCAAATGCGACCTGCTGCTCTACGGCAACGCCG
>JAGPIX010000075.1 GCA_018054745.1 Alicycliphilus sp. | reverse complement strand
GCGCTTTGCATGGCGGGGCACACGCCCACAATCATTGCCATGACCACGCTTGCCCTGCCCCTTTCATCGACGGCCATCGGCGCGCTGCGGCAGCTGGCCGTGTTCGGGCTGCTGGCGCTGGCTGCGGCGCAGCCGGCGCATGCGCTGCGCATCAAGGAGGTGGCGGCGGTGCAGGGCGTGCGTAGCAACCAGCTCACAGGCTACGGCCTGGTGGTGGGGCTGGACGGCACGGGCGACCAGACCACGCAGATGCCTATCACCACCCAGGCCATGCAGAACTACCTGCAACAGGCCGGCATCAGCCTGCCCGCGGGCGCCACGGCGCCGCAGCTCAAGAACGTGGCCACGGTGATCGTCACCGCGCAGCTGCCGGCCTTTGCCCAGCCGGGGCAAAGCATCGACGTGACCGTGGCCTCGATGGGCAATGCCAAGTCGCTCAAGGGCGGCACGCTGATTGCCACGCCGCTGCGCGGCGCGGATGGCGAGATCTACGCCCTGGCCCAGGGTAACGTGGTGGTAGGCGGCGCGGGCGCATCGGCCGGCGGCTCCAAGGTGCAGGTCAACCATTTGAGCGCCGGCCGCGTGCCCGATGGCGCCCAGGTAGAGCGCAGCGTGCCCACGCCGCTGCACGAGGGCGAGACCATCAAACTGGGCCTGAACGCATCCGACTTCCAGACCGCGCGCAAGGTGGCGCGCGTCATCAACGAGCGCCTGGGCGGTGGCACGGCCACGGCGCTCGACGGTCGTACGGTGCAGGTACAGGCACCGCAAGACCCCGGTGCGCGCGTGAACTTCATTGCCGAGCTCGAAGAGCTGCCGCTGCCCGATTCCACCCCTGCGGCCAAGGTGGTGATCAACCCGCGCACCGGCTCCATCGTGCTCAACCAGGCGGTGACGCTGGGGCCCTGCGCCATCGCCCATGGCAACCTGTCCATCACCATCAGCAGCACGCCGGTCATCAGCCAGCCGGCACCGCTGTCGCAGGGCCAGACCGTGGTCGCACAAAAGAGCGACATCCAGATCAAGCAGGACGGCGGCAAGGTGCTGCAGGTGCCGGCCTCGCCGCAACTGGCCGACGTGGTGCGCGCCCTCAACACCCTGGGCGCCACGCCGCAGGACCTGCTGGCCATCCTGCAGGCCATCAAGGCGGCGGGCGCGCTGAATGCCGAGCTGGAGGTGATCTGATGAGCATCCCGCTGAACCCCAGCACCACGGTCAACGCCCGCCAGGCGCTGGCCGTCGATGGGCGCTCGCTGAATGCGCTGAAATTCCAGTCCACCCAGGGCGACGCGCAGGCCACCCAGGGTGCGGTGCAAGAGGCCGCCAAGCAGCTCGAATCGCTGTTCATGCGCGAGCTGATCAAGAGCATGCGCGAGGCCACGGCCAAGTCCGGCCTGCTCGATGGCGCCGAGGGCAACCTGGCGAATGACCTGCTCGACCAGCAGCTGTCGGTGCAGATGTCGGGCCTGCCCGGCGGCCTGTCGGACGCCATCCAGCGCCAGCTCTCCAAGCAGCTCGGCGGCGACGGCCAGACCGCCCTGGTGCCCGGCTCCACGCTGAGCCTGGACACCACGCTGCGCAAGGCCGCCCCCGCGGACAACCCGCGCGTGCGTGGCCCCAAGGGGCGCGACGACTTCGTGCAGCACCACCGCGCCGCCGCCGAGCGCGTGGCGCAGGACAGTGGCATTCCCGCCAGCTTCATGCTGGGCCAGGCCGGCCACGAGACCGGCTGGGGCAAAAGCGAGATCCGCAACAAGGACGGCAGCAACGCCTTCAACCTGTTCGGCATCAAGGCCGGCAAGGGCTGGACCGGCAAGGTGGCCGAGGTGACCACCACCGAATACGTGAACGGCGTGCCGCGCAAGACGGTGGCCAAATTCCGCGCCTACGACTCCTACGAGGACTCGTTCAAGGACTATGCGCGCCTGATCAACGACAGCCCGCGCTACGAGAAGGCGCGCGCCAAGACCCATTCGGCCGTGGCCTTTGCGGCAGAGCTGCAAAAGGCCGGCTACGCCACCGACCCGCAATACGCCAGCAAGCTGAGCCGCGCCATCCAGAGCACGCACGGCATAGCGCGCTCGCCGCTGCTGGCCCGGGCCACAGGCACACAGGCCTGACAAGGGGTAGATCATGAGCCTGCTCAGCGTCGGTGCCCGCGCCCTGCTCGCCAACCAGACGGCCCTGCAGACCACGGGGCACAACATTGCCAACGTCAGCACCGCCGGCTATTCGCGCCAGAGCGTGCACCTGCAGACGGTGCAAGGCCAGTTCAGCGGCTCGGGCTACATCGGCAACGGCGTCAACGTGGTCACCATCATGCGCAACCACAACGAGCTGCTGACGCGCCAGGCCGCCGCCGCGCAGGCCGTGCAGGCCGGCGACACGGTGCGCGCCGAGCGCCTGACGCAGCTGCAGGACGTGTTCCAGGGCGGGGCCACCGGCCTGGGGGCGGCGATATCCGACATGCTCAACTCGCTGGTGGACGTGGTGGCCGCGCCCTCCGACATCACGGCGCGTACCGTCACGCTCACGCGCATGGACGAGATGGCATCGCGCATGCGCAACAGCGGCAACCAGCTGCACGAGCTCGAATACTCGGTGAACGAGCAACTCACCAACAACGCCACGCGCATCAACCAGCTGGCGCAAAGCATTGCCGAGGCCAACGAGCAGGTGGCGCGCGCCAAGGGCAACGGCCAGTCGCCCAACGACCTGCTGGACCGGCGTGACCAGCTGATACGCGAACTGAACCAATACATACAGACCACGCAGATCCCGGCCGACGACGGCTCCATCGGCGTGTTCATCGGCGGCAGCCAGGCGCTGGTGCTGGGCAACCAGGCGGCATCGGTGTCGGTGGCCGAATCACAGCTGTTCACGGGCAGCAACCAGATGCGCCTGTTCTTCAACCGCCCCGGCGCCACGCCGTCGGAGATGCAGGAGGACATGCTGGGCGGCGGCGAGATGGCCGGCCTGCTGAAGTTTGCCAACAACGACCTGGTGGAGGGGCGCAACCTGCTCGGACGCATGGCGCTGGCCATAGGCATGAGCATGAACGCGCAGAACAAGCTGGGCCTGACGCTGGACGGGAAGGTCGGTGGCGACCTGTTCACCGTGCCCGCCGGCGCCAAGGGCTACACCAGCAGCGCCGGCCTGGCGGGCAGCAATGTCAGCTATGCCGACCCGACGCGCTTCGCCGCATCGGACTACGAGGTGCGCTTTACCGGAGCCAATGCGGGCCAGGTGGTGCGCCTGTCCGACGGCAAGACCACAGGCTTCACCAGCCTCACGGATCCGAGCCTGCAGAACATCGACGGCCTGACGTTCAACCTCACCGGCGCGGGCGCGGCGGGCGAGCGCATCCTGTTCAAGCCCTTCGCCGACGCGGCGGCCAACATCAAGGCCCTGGTGAATTCGCCGCGCGACCTGGCGGCCGCCAACCCCATCAACGCCGCCATGGGCACGGCCAACGGCGGCACGCTGCAGCTCGCGGGCCTCAAGGCCACCGGCATGCCAGCGCTCACACCGCCGGCCATCGGCACCCCGGTGACGCTGAGCTTCAACGGCTCGGGCTTTACCATCGCCGGCACGACCGGCACGCCCGTGGATATTTCGACCAATCCGCCCACGCCCATCGCTGCCCTGCCCTCGCCTCCCGCGCCGCCCGCAACCTACGGTTTCACCTCGGGCCAGGCGATCAACATCGACGGCTGGTCTGTCACGCTGCAGGGCACGCCCAAAAGCGGCGACACGGTCAACATCGGCAACGCCACCGACCCGCAATACGGCGATTACTACACCCGCAACGCCGGCAATGCCTCGGCGCTGATGGCGCTGCGCGACGTGAAGATGTTCGACGAGTCCAAGGTGTCCGACGGCTACGCCGGCCTGATGGCCCAGATCGGCACGCGCACGCAGAGCGCCAGCTACGCCGCCGAGCTGTCCAACTCGATTGCCAGCAACCTGGAGGCGGATCGCACGGCCGTCTCCGGCGTCAACCTGGACGAGGAGGCGGCGCGCCTGATCCAGTACCAGCAGGCCTACCAGGCCTCGGCCAAGATGCTGCAGATCGCACAGAACATCTTCGACAACCTGATTCAGTCCATGGGACGCTGAGATGAAGACCAACCCCCTGAGCGGCTGTGCCGCTTCCCCCTTCTCTCGCATCGCTACGCGCTGCGGGAAGGGGGACGCCGCCAGCGCGGCGGGGCGGCCCTTGCGCGGCGGCCCTCGCCTGGGTTGCGCCAGTTGCATGGATCATGGGTCGCGCGCAGCGCAATGAGTCATCGATAGGAATACCGCCATGAGCAGCTCCTTCTTTCGCGTCAGCACCGCCAACATGTACGACAGCTCGGTGCGCAACCTGAGCACACGGCAAAAGACCCTGGTGGATCTGCAGGAGAACCTGACCTCCGGCAAGCGCGTGGTGCGCCCCAGCGACGATCCCGTGGCCGCCGCCCAGGCCGAGCGCGCCCTCACCCGCATCAGCCGCATACAGACCGAGCAGCGCGCGCTGGAGGTGCAGCGCAACGCCATCACCCAGGCCGAGACCACGCTGGGCGACGCCATCGGCCTGGTGCAGGAGATGCGCCAGCTCATGGTGGGCGCCGGCGGCGGCGCGCTGAAGAACGAAGACCGCAAGACCTACGCCAACCAGATCCAGAGCCTGCAGGAGCAGCTGCGCGACGTGATCAACCGCAAGGACACCAACGGCATCCCGCTGCTGGGCGCCCTGGGCAGCGCGCTGCAGCCCTTCACCGGGCCACTGACCGGCAGCCCCGACTACCAATTCATAGGCCAGCCCGGCCAGGCCAGCAGCGACAGCACCAGCATCGCCACCACGGTGGACGGCCATGCGGCGCTGATGTTCGACCCGGTGCGCGACGGCATCTATGGCGCCAGCGTGACGCAGGCCCCGGGCAGCTCCCTGGTGACCAGCGCCGTCACCACCTCCAACCGCGACGTGCTGGCTGGCGCCGGCTACGAGCTGCAGATCGGCGGCGTGACCACCAGCGGTGGCAACACGCAGGTGCAGTACAGCCTGACGAAGAACGGCGTTGCCGTCCCCGGCGGCCCCTTCACGGCATCCGCCGTCACCGGCCAGCCGATACCGATCACCATCACCGACGGCGGCGTTTCGGTGATGAACTTCAGCCTGCAGGGCACGCCCGTCGTGGGCGACAAGGTGGGGCTGCAGCCCAGCCCCAGCCTGATGAGCTCGATCGACAGCGCCATCAAGGGCATCACCAACGCCACCAGCAGCACCCAGGCCGCGCAGACCGTCAGCCAGGCGCTGGCCCACATGGACGCCGGCATCGAGCGCCTGAGCAATATCCGCGGCTACGCCGGCGAGCTGCTCAACCGCGCCGACCGCATCACGGGCGACCAGGAAAGCCGTTCCATCCAGCTGGAGGCCGACCGCTCGCGCGCCGAAGACCTGGACATGCTCAAGGGCATCTCCGACTTCCAGAACGCCAACGTCGGCCTGGAGGCGGCCCTCAAGTCCTATGCCCAGGTGCAGCGCCTGTCGCTGTTCAACTACGTCAACGGATAGGGCCTGGAGCATGTTCGAAGGCGCGACAATCGCAGCCATCATCTCCATTGCCTGACCCCACCCCATGGTCCAATCCGTCCTAGGCAGCCTGGTACTGGGCTACCGCCCTCTATGGAATGCCGCGCGCAAGCTCGCCGGCGTGCAGCTGTACGTGCATGGCCATGGCAGCCAGCGGGTCGATGCCGCGCACCTGCTGCGCACCATCCAGGAGCTGTGGAGCGCTGCATCGGCGCCGCTGCTGCTGTCGCCGCGCTCGCAGGCGCTGCTCATCGACCTGCTGCAGCACGCCCCGCGCGGCGCGCCCTGGATAGCGGTGCCGGGCGACTGGCTGGCGCTGCCCGCCGTGCGCGAGAACGTGCAACGCGCCCATGGCCGCGGCCTGCGCCTGGTGTGGAGCGGCACCTTGAGCCGCCTGCCCGACGCCGACACCGCGCGCCTGTTCGACAACAGCCTGCTGCAGCTGTCCGGCGGCGACGCGGCCGCCGCGCTGCAGGCCGCCGGTGGCAAGCAGCCCAGCCCCCTGATCGCCGGGCAGATGTACGACAACGTCGCGAGCCGGGCGCTGCTCTCGCAATGCCTGGATCAGGGCCGCGCCCTGGCCGTGGCCGGCTGGCCCATGGAGGATGTGCTGCACAGCCTGCGCCACCAGCCGCTGGCGCCGGCGCACGAGGTGGTGCAAAAGCTGCTCAAGGCCATAGACGATGACCAGTCGATAGACCGCCTGGAGCAAATCCTGGGCCAGGACCCGCTGCTGGCCCACCGCTTCCTGGTCTATACCAATTCGGCCGCGCTGGGCCTGCGCACGGGGGTGGATTCGCTGCGCCGCGGCCTGGTGATGATGGGCTACGGCTCGCTCTCGCGCTGGCTGTCCGACCAGCTGCCGCACTGCGCCACCGAGCCCGACCTGCGCCCGATACGCAGCGCCATGGTGCTGCGCGCGCGCCTGACCGAGCAGCTGCTGCAGGCCGGCGCCGGCACCGAGCTGCGCGGCGAGGTGTATCTGGCCGGCCTGTTCTCGCAACTCGACGAGCTGCTGCACGAGAACCTGGGCGCCATATTGCACCGCCTGCCGCTGTCCGAGCGCATCTACAACGCCGCCGTGCTGCGCACCGGCGCCTACGCCCCCAGCCTGGAGCTGGCCTGCGCGCTCGAGGGCGACAGCGCCGGCGCCATCGTCCAGCTGTGCGAGGCGCATGAGCTGGAGCTGGAAGACATCAACCGCGCGCTGCTGCGCGTGCTGTCCGAGCTGGCGGTGGAGCGGCCCGCCGGGCATTGAGGCTTTTTTGCCTGACTGGCGACATGCCTCAGATACGGTGGCGGCCCTCACCCCCACCCTCTCCCAGAGGGAGAGGGAGTAAAAACCGGCGCAACCGATCGCCCTCGCCCCTTTGGGGAGAGGGAGGGGTGAGGGGCCTCTGCGGCATGTACATAGTCAGGCCTTTTAGGCCCACAGCGCCCGTACACTGGGCGCAAACAGCTATCAAATCATGAGTTCACCAGACTCCCCCGGCACGCCGCCGCACCATGCGGGCGCCGGCCGCGCCGGTTTTTCCTCCAGCCTGGGCGTGCTCGCCGCCACGCTGGGCTCGGCCGTCGGGCTGGGCAATATCTGGAAGTTCCCCTCGCTCACCGGCGCCAACGGCGGGGCGGGCTTTTTGCTGGTCTATCTGCTGTCCACGCTGCTCATCGGCCTGCCGCTGATGGTGGCCGAGATCGCCATCGGCCGCCAGGCGCGCGCCAACCCGATCTCGGCGCTGCGCCAGCTCGCGCCCCGCGGCGCGCCCTGGTGGCTGGTCGGCCTGGGGGGCATGGCGGCGGCCTTCCTGATCCTGTCGTTCTACTCCGAGGTCGTGGCCTGGGTGTTTGCCTATGTGGCCAAGGCGCTCGCCGGCAGCCTGCTGTCCGCCGACCCGGCACAGACCCAGGCCAGCTTCGACGCCCTGGTCACAGACCCGGTGCAGTCGCTGCTGTGGCAATGGGTGGTGCTGGCCTTCATCGGCTCCATCCTGCTGCTGGGCGTGACCAAGGGCATAGAGGCGGTGACCAAGAAGCTGATGCCGCTCTTGTTCCTGCTGCTGCTTCTGCTGTGCGGCTACAGCCTGACGCTGCCGGGCGCGGGCCTGGCGCTGTCGTTCCTGTTCGCGCCCGAATGGCACAAGATCACGCCCGCCGTAGTGCTTACCGCCATGGGGCTGGCGTTCTTCAAGCTGTCCATCGGCATGGGCACGATGATGACCTACGGCAGCTACTTCACGCCCGGGCAGAACATTCCGGCCACCGCCACGCGCGTGATGCTGGCCGACCTGTCGGTGTCGCTGCTGGCCGGCATGGCCATCTTTCCGGCGGTGTTCAGCTTTGGCTTCGCGCCCTCGGCAGGGCCGTCGCTGGTGTTCATCACCATCCCCGCGGTGTTCGCGCAGATACCGGGCGGCCAGGTGCTGCTGGCGGCGTTCTTCATCCTGACCGCGATTGCCGCCACCGGCGCCATGCTGTCCATCATGGAGGTGCCGGTGGTGATACTGCACGAGCGCTGGGGCCTGGCGCGGCCCCGGGCCACGCTGCTCACGCTGCTGATCCTGATGCTGCTGGGCACGGGCTGCGCCCTGAGCCAGAGCCTGCTGGCCCATATCCGCCCCGGCGGGCGCACGCTGTTCGACTGGGCCGACTACCTCTCGTCCAACCTGCTCATGCCCATGGGCGGCATCGCCATCGCCCTCTTCGTCGGCTGGGCCTGGGGTGAGCAGGCCTTTGCCGCGCAGCTGTCCAACCAGGGCCAGCTGCACAACCGCGCCCTGGCGCGCGCACTGTGCCTGCTGCTGCGCTGGGTCACGCCGGTGCTGATCGGGCTGGTCATGCTGGCCGGGCTGGGGGTGTTTGGCAGCGCCTGATGTCCGGGGCGCTTGCACCACTGGCGATGGCGCCGCATCATGGCCGGCCCGTCAGCCGCCAACAGGAGATGCCATGCCAGCCACCCTCAGCCCCACCCCACTGTGCCAGCTGCTGGGCTGCCGCCTGCCGCTGCTGCTGGCCGGCATGGGCGGCGTGTCGCGCCATGAGCTGGTGGCCGCCGTCACCGAGGCCGGCGGCTTTGGCTTCCTGGGCATGGTGCGCGAGCCGCTGGCGCTCATCGAGCGCGAGGTGGCCCAGTTGCGCGCACGCACCGACCGGCCCTTTGGCGTCAACCTCATCCCCGCCGGCACGCCCGCCGCGCTGCTGCAGAGCCAGGTGGATCTGTGCATTGCGCTCGGCGTGCCCGTGGTCGGCCTGTTCTGGGACGTGGACCGGCCCCTGATCGCGCGGCTGCGCGCCGCCGGCATCACCGTGGTGCACCAGGTGGGCTCGCTGCAGGACGCGCTGGACGCCCAGGACGCCGGCGCCCAGGCCCTCATCGCCCAGGGCGTGGAGGCCGGCGGCCATGTGCGCGGGCGCCAGCCGCTGATGCAGCTGCTGGCCGAGCTGCTGCCCCGCGCGCGCGTGCCCGTGGCCGCCGCCGGCGGCCTGGCCGATGGCCGTGACGTGGCGCGCGTGCTGGCCCAGGGCGCCCAGGCCGCCGTGCTGGGCACGGCCCTGATCGCCACGCCGGAATCCTTTGCCCACGACTACCACAAGCGCCGCCTGGTCGCCGCCCGCGCCAGCGACACCGTGCTGACCGAAGACTTCCACATCAACTGGCCGCCCCACGCCGCCGTGCGCGTGCTGGCGAGCAGCGTCACCCGCGGCGAGCGCGGCGACCCCTTCAGCGCCGCCGCCCGCACCACCATTGGCGAAGAAGAGGGCCGGCCCATCTACCTGTTCAGCACCGACTCGCCGCTGCGCTCCATGACGGGCGATTTCGAAGGCATGGCCCTGTACGCCGGCCGGGGCGTGGATCGCATCGGCGACGTAGAGCCCGCGGGCGAGCGCGTGCGGCGCATTGCCGAGGATGCGGCGCAGGAGCTGCACCCGGCCTGCTGACCCGGCAACAAAGGGTTGACCGTCATCCCGGCGAAAGCCGGGATCCAGGGGCACCCTTGGCCAGCGCGGCCGTTGAATCCCTCTCCGCTCGCTGGCCAGGCGGCTTATTTCACCGACGCCACCACCCGCTGCCACGCCCGCCAGAACGCCGGCTCCTGCGTGTTACCAAAGTTGATGCGCATCAGCGTGCAGGGCTGGCGCGTGGCGTGGAACAGGGCGCCGGGGGCGATCAGGTAGCCCTCGTCGAGCAGGCGCTGGGCCAGCATGTCGGTGTCCACGCCGGTGTCCACCCAGCCGAACATGCCGGCGGGCTCGGCGGCGAAGCGGCAGCCGGCCGCCAGGGCCAGCTGCACGCTGCGCGTGCGCGCCTGGGCGATGCGCTGGCGCATGCGCTCGGCGTGGCGGCGCAGCTGGCCCTGGTCTATGCACAGCGCCAGCGCCTTTTCCAGGATGGCGGGGGTGGTCAGGGTGGACAGCAGTTTGGTGTCCAGCATGCGCTCCACCAGGTCGGGCGGCGCCGCCAGGTAGCCTATGCGCCAGTTGGGCGCCAGGATCTTGGCGAAACCGCTCACATAGATGGTGCGGCGCAGGCCGTCGAGCATGGACAGGCGCGTGGCGTGCTCGGGCGCGATATGGCCGTAGGTGTCGTCCTCGACGATGTGAAAGTCGTGCCGCTGCGCCAGCTGCAGCACCTGGTGCGCGCCGGCCGGCGACAGGCTGTAGCCCGTGGGGTTGTGCAGCACGCTGACGCTGACGAACAGCCTGGGCGCGTGCAGCTCGCAGTAGCGCGCCATGACGGCCAGGTCGGGCCCCTCGGGGCCGCGCGGCACGGGCAGCACGCGCATGCCCAGGGCTTCGAGGCGCGCGAACTCCACGCTCCAGCCGGGCTCCTCCACCATCACCGGGTCGCCGGCCTTGAGCAGCGTGCGGCTGACGATATCCAGCGCCTGCGTGGCGCCCACGGTGGTGATGATCTGCCCGGGCCGGGCGGGGATGTGGATGTCGGCCATGCGCCGCGCCAGCGCCTGGCGCAGGCCGGCGTCGCCCATGGGCTCGCCGTAGCTCAGCGAGCCGCCCTGCAGCGCCGGGCCGGCGGTGATCTTGCGCACGGCGGCGCTCAGGAAGCGCGCCTCTTCCAGCCAGGCCACGGGCAGCACGCCCGAGCCAGGCTGGGGCTTGTTCGAGACCTGGTGGAACATGCCGCGGATCAGCGCCGTGGCGTTGATCCGCGAGCCCGGCAGGCACAGGCCCATGGGGCCCAGTGGGGATGCCGCTGTTGCTTCTGAAAGAATAGCTGCCTGCGCTTGCCCATCCTGCGCTAGCGGCATTTTTTGCACTATGTCGCGCACATAGAAGCCGCGCTGGCGCCGAGCCTCCACCAGCCCCTGGGCCAGCAGCTTGTCGTAGGCCGCGACCACGGTGTGGGGGCTCACGCCCTGCTGGCGCGCGCATTCCCGCACCGAGGGCAGGCGCGCGCCGGCGGGCAGCAGGCGCGTGCGTATGCGCTCGGCAAAGCGCTCGGCGAGTTGTTCGGTCAGGCTGCGGTCGGGGCTGCGGGTAAGCATGGCTGTGTCAGTGGATGAACCGGTACAGTTGCTTCATGTGTGGGTTTGACTGTACCGGTACTGTAATGGCGTCTGCCCCTACAGTACAGCCTTCCTGCCCCTGCCCCACAACGCCCCATGCCCCTGGTTGAATTCACCGCCCTGCTGGTGCTGGCCACCGCGATGAGCTTCACGCCCGGCCCGAACACCACCCTGTCCACGGCCCTGGCGGCCAACCGCGGGCTGCCGGCGGCGATGCGCTTCGTGCTGTCGGTGCCCGTGGGCTGGAGCGCGCTGCTGCTGCTGTGCGCCGGCGGGCTGGGCGCGCTGGTGCTGGCGCTGCCGGCGCTGCGCTGGGCCATCAAGGCCGTGGGCATCGGCTACCTGCTGTGGCTGGCACTGCGGCTGGCGCGCTCGGGCCAGCTGTCCGAGGCCGACGCCGCGCGCCTGTCGGTCGGCTTCTGGCAGGGCACGCTGCTGCAGTTCGTGAACATCAAGGCCTGGCTGCTGGCGCTGACCATCGTCGCCGGCTGGGTCGTCGGGCAACCGGATCATCTGCAGCGCCTGGCCCTGGTGCTGCCGGTGATGATGGCCTTTGCCTTCGCCAGCAACCTCACCTACGCCGCCGCGGGCGCGCTGCTGCGCCACTGGCTGGCCCAGGGGCGGCGGCTGCTGTGGTTCAACCGCGTGATGGCGGCAGTGCTGGTGGCCACGGCGCTGTGGATGGTGGCGGCATGAACAACGCCGGCTCGCACCGTGATCAAACCCTGGGCCTGTGGCTGGGCGTGCTGGGCGTGGCGATCTTTGCCGTGACCCTGCCGGCCACGCGGCTGGCCACCGGCACGGCCGAGCAACCCCAGCTCTCGCCCTGGTTCGTGACACTGGGCCGCGCCGCGCTGGCGGGCCTGCTGTCGGCGGCCTTTCTGCTCGTCACGCGCTCGCCACGGCCAGAGCGGCAGCATTTCAAACATCTGGGCTGGGCCGTGCTGGGCAACACGCTGGGCTATCCGCTGTTGCTGGCCTATGCGCTGCGCAGCGTCACGGCCAGCCACGCCGCGGTGGTCACGGCGCTGCTGCCGCTGGTGACGGCCGTCGTCGCCGTGCTGGTGCTGCAGCAGCGCGCGCGCCTGGGTTTCTGGGTCTGCGCCGTGCTGGGCAGCCTGCTGGTGGTGGCGTTTTCGCTGTTGCGCGGCTGGCAGCAGGGCCATGGCTTCAGCGTCGAGGCGGCCGATGCCCTGCTGGTGGGCGCGGTGGTGGCGGCCTCGGTGGGCTACATCCACGGCGCGCGCATCACCCCGGCGCTGGGTGCCGAGCGCGTGATCTGCTGGGTCTGCCTGCTGGCGCTGCCCGTCACCCTGCCGGCCGCGCTGTGGCTGTGGCCCACGCACAGCGTGGCGCCCTCGGCCTGGGGCGGCTTCATCTACGTGGGCGTGTTCTCGATGTGGGCCGGCTTCTTTGCCTGGTACCGGGGGCTGGCCCTGGGCGGCGCGCTGCGCGTGAGCCAGACGCAGCTGCTGCAGCCGTTTTTTTCCATCCTGGCGGCGATTCCGCTGCTGGGCGAGCCGCTGGACATGGTGACGCTGGGCTTTGCCGCCGCGGTGGTGGCCACGGTGGCCATCGGCAGGCGCATGCCAGTAGGGAATTAGGCTTGCGGTTATGCTGCGCGCGCGACCGGCTACCCCCGCCGGCCGCGCACCGCCGCACAACGGCATTTTTTTTGAGCAGATGGATGGCGCAACACCCGCGCGCCTATTGGAGATAAACCCATGACGAACTGGACCCTGGCCGCACGCGCGGCAAAGATGAACCCCTCGGTGATCCGCGAGATCCTCAAGGTCACCGAGAAGCCCGGCATCATCAGC
The DNA here is from genome assembly GCA_018054745.1 of Alicycliphilus sp. Classification (GTDB taxonomy): domain Bacteria; phylum Pseudomonadota; class Gammaproteobacteria; order Burkholderiales; family Burkholderiaceae_C; genus Alicycliphilus; species Alicycliphilus limosus. Next base: position 1,753 of record JAGPIX010000075.1, on the reverse strand, counting down.
CTGGCGGGCGGCCTGCCCTCGCCCAAGACCTTCCCGATACAAGAATTTGCCCAGGCCTGCGCCAGCGTGCTCGCGCACGACGGCCAGTCGGCCCTGCAGTACGCCGCCAGCGAGGGCTACCCCGCGCTGCGCGAGGCCGTCGCCAGCTGGCTGCCCTGGGATGTGGACCCGGCCCAGGTCTTGATCACCACCGGCTCGCAGCAGGGCCTGGACCTGGTGGCCAAGGTGCTGGCCGATACCGGCAGCCGCGTGCTGGTCGAAACACCCACCTACCTGGGCGCGCTGCAGGCCTTCACGCCCATGGAGCCGCATATCGTCAGCGTGGCCAGCGACGACCAGGGCCCGCTGGTGGAAGATTTTGTGGCCCAGGCCGGCAGCGGCGCCGATGCGGCACGCTTCATGTACCTGCTGCCTAACTTCCAGAACCCCACCGGCCGCACCATGAGCGAGGAGCGCCGCGCCGCGCTGTCGGCCAAGGCCGCCGAGCTGGGCATCCCGCTGGTCGAAGACAACCCCTACGGCGACCTGTGGTTCGACCAGCCGCCGCCCGCACCGCTGACGGCGCGCAACCCCGAGGGCTGCATCTATCTGGGCAGCTTCTCCAAGGTGCTGGCCCCGGGCCTGCGCCTGGGGTATGTGGTGGCGCCCAAGGCCATCTACCCCAAGCTGCTGCAGGCCAAGCAGGCGGCCGACCTGCACACGCCCAGCTTCAACCAGCGCATCGTCGCCGAGGTGCTCAAGGACGGCTTCCTGGCGCGCCATGTGCCCACCATTCGCGCGCTCTACAAGCACCAGCGCGACGCCATGCTGGCCGCGCTGGAGCGCGAGATGGCCGGCCTGGGCGTGCAATGGAACAGCCCCGCCGGCGGCATGTTTCTGTGGGTGCGCCTGCCCGAGGGCATGAACGCCATCGAGCTTTTGCCAAAGGCCGTGGAGCGCAACGTGGCCTTCGTGCCCGGCGCCGCCTTTTATGCCGACCATGGCGACCCGCGCACGCTGCGCCTGTCCTTCGTCACGGCCAGCGCCGCGCAGATCGACACCGGCATTGCGGCCCTGGCCGCCACCATCCGCCAGGCGCTCTAGACCATGACCGCGCCGCTGCCCACGCTGGCCGAGATCGAGGCCGCGGCGCAGCTCATCTACCGGCAGTTCCAGCCCACGCCCCAGTACCGCTGGGGTCTGCTGGCCGAGCGCCTGGGCGCCGAGTGCTGGCTCAAGCACGAGAACCACGGCCCCGTGGGCGCGTTCAAGATCCGCGGCGGCCTGAGCTACTTTGCCCAGCTGGCGCAAGACGGCCGGCTGCCGCGCGAGGTCATCAGCGCCACGCGCGGCAACCATGGCCAGAGCATTGGCTGGGCCGCGCGCCTGCATGGAGTGGCCTGCACCATCTGCGTGCCGCATGGCAACTCGGTGGAAAAGAACGCCGCCATGCGCGCGCTGGGCGTCAACCTGGTGGAGCATGGCGAGGACTTCCAGGCCGCGCGCGAGCATGCGATCCAGCTGGCCGGGCAGCGCGGCGCCCACATGGTGCCCAGCTACCATCCGGCCCTGGTGCGCGGCGTAGCCAGCTACTGGTGGGAATTTCTGCGCGCCGTGCCGCGCATGGACTGGGCCTATGTGCCGATCGGCCTGGGCTCGGGCGCCTGCGCCGCCGTGGCGGCCAAGCGCGCCCTGGGCCATGGCGTGCGCCTGGTGGGCGTGGTCAGCAGCGGCGCGCGCACCTATGCCGAATCGTTTGCCGCCGGCCGGGTGG
>JAGPIX010000074.1 GCA_018054745.1 Alicycliphilus sp. | reverse complement strand
CCACGCCCAGCTCGCGTTCATCATCGGTCAGCACGGCCTGGCTGCTGGCCAGGGGGTTGAGCATCAGCTGCTCGACCTCCAGGCCGCAGCGGCGCACGCATTTGATGATGTTCTCGGCCGCGCTCTGCGCGCCGGTGACGATGTGGATCTTGGCCTCCAGGCGCATGCCGCTCATGCCGATGGGCTCGCGCACGTCCTGGCCGTCGATGATGAACTCCTGCGGCTCGACCAGCAGCAGGCGCTGGTCGCTGGAGATGTTGATGGCCTTGGCCGTCTCGACCACGCGCGCCACGTCGGCCGGCGTGACCTCCTTGTCCTTCACCGCCACCATGCCGCTGGAGTTGAGCCCGCGGATATGGCTGCCGGTGATGCCGGTGTAGACGCGCTGGATCTTGCAGTCGGCCATCAGCTCGGCCTCCTTCAGCGCCTGCTGGATGCTCTGCACCGTGGCGTCGATGTTCACCACCACGCCGCGCTTCAAGCCATTGGAAGGCGCCACACCTAGACCGGCGAGCTTGAGCTCGCCACCGGGCAACACCTCGGCCACCACGGCCATGACCTTGGCGGTGCCGATGTCCAGCCCCACGACCACGTCTTTGTACTCTCTTGCCATAGTTCTTTCGTCCTGCCCTCAGTTGTTCTTTGCCGCCGCACGCGCCTTGGCCTCTGCCCGCTGCGCCGCTTGCGCGGCACGCGCCGCCGCTGCCGCCGCACGCTCGGCCGCGCGCTGCGCGGCAACACGCTGCGCCTCGTTGGCCACCGTGGTCACGCCGCGCAGGCGCAGCGCGTAACCACCGTCGTGGCGCAGGTCGGCGTATTCCAGAGCCTCCACACCGCGCCCCTGCTGCTGCGCCACGCCGGCCAGCGTGCCGGCCAGGCGGCGCACGCGCTCCAGCACCTCATCGGGCTTGCCGCCGCCCAGCTGCAGCACGGCGCCGCTGGCCAGCAGCACGCGCCAGCCGCTGTTGCCGGTGAGCTCCAGCGTCTCCAGGCCGGCTCCCAGCGGCGCCAGCAGCGGCGCCAGGCGCCGCGCCATGTCCAGCATTTCGGCCGCGCGCTCGGGCGACGCTGCCAGCAGGCGCGGCAGGCCGTCCTCTTCCACCTCGTCGGCATCGGCCTCGAAGACCTGGCCCTGGCTGTTGACCAGCGTGGCGCTGCCCTCGGCGCCCCAGTAGGCGGCCACGTCATGCTCCTGCAGATGCACGCGCAGGCCGCTGGGGAATTCGCGCCGCACCTGGGCGCTTTGCACCCAGGGCACCTGCTCGAAGGCGCGGCGCGCAGCCTCCAGATCGACGGTGAAGAAGTTGCCCTTGAGTTGCGGCGCCACGTTGGCGCGCAGGCTCATGGCGCTGGTGTGCGCCACATCGCCCTCGACGGCGATATGCGCTATGGAAAACGCTGGCTGGCGCAGCAGCCAGGCCCCGCCCGCCGCCAGCACGCCGGCGGCGCAGCCCAGGAACATGACCGTGGCGGTCATGTTCATGAGCTTGACGTCCAGCGGTACGGGCAGCGTGGCGTTCATGCGTGCTCCTGGGCTCCCGGCGCGCCAGCACGGCCCTGCAGCGCATCCAGCGAGGCGCTGGCCAGAATGCGCAGGCACAGGTCGGGATAGCTGATGCCGCTGGCCTTGGCCGACATGGGCACCAGCGAATGGCCGGTCATGCCGGGCGAGGTGTTGATCTCCAGCAGGAAGGGCTTGCGGTCGCCCTTGCGGATCATGATGTCGGCGCGCGCCCAGCCACGGCAACCCAGAGTGCGGTAGGCCTGCACCACGATGCGCTGGATCTCGCGCTCCTCGGCCTCGCTCAATCCGCTGGGGCAGTGGTATTGCGTGACGTCGGTGAAGTACTTGTTCTGGTAGTCGTAGTTGCCATCGGGGGCCACGATGCGGATCACCGGCAGCGCGCGCGCGGCGTCGCCCTGGCCCAGCACCGGGCAGGTGGTTTCGTCGCCGTCTATGAACTGCTCGCACAGCACCTCGGGGTCATGCTGGGCGGCCAGCAGATAGGCCTGCTCGCACTGGCCGAGGGACGTGACCTTGGTCAGGCCAATGGTCGAGCCCTCGCGCGAGGGCTTGACGATCATGGGCGCACCCAGCTCGGCAAAGGCCTGTGCCGTCTCGGCACTGCTGGCCACCAGGCGCCAGTCGGGCGTGGGCAGACCCTCGAAGCGCCAGATGCGCTTGGTCATGATCTTGTCCATGGCAATGGCCGAGGCCATGACGCCGGGGCCGGTGTAGGGGATGCCCAGGAGCTCCAGCGCGCCCTGCACCGTGCCGTCCTCGCCGTGGCGGCCATGCAGGGCGATGAAGCAGCGGTTGTAGCCGTGGGTTTTCAGCTCGGACAGGTCGGCATGCGCCGGATCGAAGGCATGGGCATCGACACCGCGCGCGCGCAGCGCCTGCAGCACGCCACCGCCGGACATCAGCGAGACCTCGCGCTCGGCCGAGGTGCCGCCCATGAGCACCGCGACCTTGCCCAGCGCGGGCGGGTTGATCTCCAAGTTTTTTTGGCTCATTGCGCCCGTCCTTCCTGCGCTGACAGCTCGCTTTTTTGTAGTAATTCAACGATCTTCGCGGGTACGCCGCCGATCGAGCCCGCGCCCATGCACAGCACCACGTCGCCATCCCTGGCGGCGCTGGCGATGCGCTGGGGCAGATCGGCGATGTCGTCGATGAACACCGGCTCCACGCTGCCGGCCACGCGCAGCGCGCGCGCCAGGGCGCGGCCGTCGGCGGCGACGATGGGCGCCTCGCCGGCGGCATAGACCTCGGTCAGCAGCACGGCGTCGGCGCCACCCAGCACCTTGACGAAGTCCTCGAAGCAGTCGCGCGTGCGGCTGTAGCGGTGCGGCTGGAAGGCCAGCACCAGGCGCCGGCCCGGGTAGGCGCCGCGCGCGGCGGCCATGGTGGCGGCCATCTCCACGGGATGGTGGCCATAGTCCTCGATGAGGGTGAAGCGCCCGCCGTCCTGGGTGCGCTGCTCGCCATGGCTTTGAAAGCGCCGGCCCACGCCGGTGAAGCCGGCCAGGGCGCGCAGCACGGCCTCGTCGGGCACGTTGAGTTCGGTGGCCACGGCGATCGTCGCCAGGGCGTTGAGCACGTTGTGCTCGCCGGGCAGGTTCAGCTCTACCTGCAGGTCGGGCAGCGTGACGCCGTTGCGCCGCAGCACGGTGAAGTGCATCTGCGTGCCCACGGCGCGCACGTCGACGGCGCGCACCTCGGCATCCTCGGCCAGGCCGTAGCTGGTCACCGGGCAGGTCACGCGCGGCAGGATGTCGCGTATGGCCGGGTTGTCCACGCACAGGATGGCCGTGCCGTAGAACGGCATGCGGTGAAGAAAGTCCACGAAGGCCTGCTTGAGCCGGCCAAAGTCATGGCCATAGGTCTCCATATGGTCGGCATCGATGTTGGTGACGACCGCCATCACCGGCAGCAGGTTCAGGAACGAGGCGTCGGATTCATCCGCCTCGACCACGATGTACTCGCCCCCGCCCAGCTTGGCATTCGTGCCGGCGCTGTTCAGGCGCCCGCCGATGACGAAGGTGGGATCGAGCCCGCCCTCGGCCAGCACGCTGGCCACCAGGCTGGTGGTGGTGGTCTTGCCATGGGCGCCGGCAATGGCGATGCCGCGGCGCAGGCGCATCAGCTCGGCCAGCATCACGGCGCGCGGCACGATGGGGATCTTGCGCTCGCGCGCGGCCAGCACCTCGGGGTTGTCCTGCTGCACCGCCGTGGAGGTAACCACGGCGTCCGCGCCCGCGATATGCGCGGCCGCGTGGCCCACATGGGTGGCCACGCCCAGCGTGCGCAGGCGCGCCAGCGTGGCGCTGTCGGCCAGGTCCGAGCCCGACACCTTGTAGCCCAGGTTGTGCAGCACCTCGGCGATGCCGCACATGCCCGAGCCGCCGATGCCGACGAAGTGGATGTGGTGAATGGCGTGTTTCATGCCAACTCCTCGCAGGCGGACACCACCTCGCGGGTGGCCTGGGTTTTTTGCATGTTTTTTGCCTTCAGCGCCCGCTCCAAAAGCGCGGAACGCTCCATATTTAATAGCATATCGGCCAAGCCGCGCGGCGTCAGGTCGGCCTGCTGCACCAGCCAGCCGCCGCCCGCATCGACGAGAAAGCGGGCGTTCGTGCTCTGGTGGTCGTCCACCGCATGCGGAAACGGCACGAACACCGCGGCCGCGCCCACGGCCGCGATCTCGGTGACGGTGCTGGCGCCGGCGCGGCAGACGATGACGTCGGCCTCGGCGAACGCCGCGGCCGTGTCGTCGATGAAGGGCGTCAGCTCGGCCTGCACGCCGGCGGCCTGGTAATTGGCGCGCAGCTGCTCGATCTGCCCTCCATTCACACCTTGGCCGCTCTGGTGTATGACCTGGGGGCGCTGCGCCTCGGGCAGCAGCGCCAGCGCCTGGGGCACGATGTCGTTGAGCGCGCGCGCGCCCAGGCTGCCGCCCACCACCAGCAGTTTGAGTGGCCCGGTGCGGCCGGCAAAGCGCTCGGCCGGGCCGGCCTGCCGCGTGAAGGCCGCGCGCAGCGGGTTGCCCACCCAGTGGCCTTTTTTGAACACGCCGGGGAAGGCCGTGAAGATGCGATCCGCCATGCTGGCCAGCACCCGGTTGGCCATGCCGGCCACCGAGTTCTGCTCGTGCAGCAGCAGCGGTTTGCCCGCCGCCACGGCCATCACGCCGCCGGGGAAGGTGACATAGCCGCCCATGCCGATGACGACATCGGGCCGCACGCGCCGCACCACGGCCAGCGCCTGCCAGAAGGCGCGCAGCAAATTCAGCGGCAGCAGTGCCAGCGTGATCACGCCCTTGCCGCGCACGCCGGAAAAGTCGATGGTCTCCAGCGGCAGGCCATGCTGCGGCACGATGCGCGATTCCATGCTGCCGGGCGTACCCAGCCAGTGCACGCGCCAGCCCCGTGCCTTGAGCTCCTCGGCCACGGCCAGGCCGGGGAAGATATGGCCGCCGGTGCCGCCGGCCATGATGAGGGCGGTCTTGGGGCTGCTCATACCCTGCCACCTCGCATCAAGAGTTTGTTCTCATAGTCAACACGCAAAACAACGGCAATGGCCACCAGGTTCATCAGAATGGCCGATCCGCCAAAGCTCATCAAAGGCAGCGTCAGCCCCTTGGTGGGCAGCGCGCCCAGGTTCACGCCCATGTTGATGAAGGCCTGAAAGCCCATCCACACGCCCACGCCCTGGGCCACCAGGCCCGAGAACACGCGGTCCAGCGCGATGGCCTGGCGGCCGATCTGCATGATGCGGCGCGTGAGCCACAGGAACAGCAGGATGAGCACCAGCACGCCCACCAGGCCGAACTCCTCGCCGATCACCGCCAGCAGGAAGTCGGTGTGCGCCTCGGGCAGCCAGTGCAGCTTTTCCACGCTGCCCCCCAGGCCCACGCCGAAGATCTCGCCGCGCCCGATGGCGATCAGCGAATGTGACAGCTGGTAGCCCTTGCCCAGCGCATGCGCCTCGCTGAATGGATCCAGGTAGGCAAAGATGCGCTCGCGCCGCCAGGGGCTGGTCATGACCATCATGGCAAACGCCGCCACCAGCACGGCGGCGATCAGGAAGAACATGCGCGCGTTCACCCCGCCCAGAAACAAAATGCCCATGGCGATCACGGCGATCACCATGAAGGCGCCCATGTCGGGCTCGGCCAGCAGCAGCGCGCCCACCACGCCCACGGCCACGACCATGGGCAGCACGGCGCGAAAGAACCGCTCCTTGACCTCCATCTTGCGCACCATGTAGTCGGCGGCGTAGATCAGCACGGCGAACTTGGCGAGCTCCGACGGCTGGAAGTTCATGATGCCCAGGGACAGCCAGCGCCGCGCGCCATTGACCACCACGCCCACATGCGGGATCAGCACCGCGATCAGCAGCAGGATGGAGACTACGAAGAGCCAGGGCGCCATGCGCTCCCAGGTGTTCATGGACACCTGGAAGGCCAGCAGCGCGCCAACAAAGCCCACACCGATGGCGATCGCATGGCGCAGCACGAAATGGTGGGGCGCGATGTTGCCAAAGCGTGGGTTGTCCGGCATGGCAATCGAGGCCGAATACACCATCACCACGCTGAAGGCCAGCAGCAGCACCACCACCCAGCACAGCGCCTGGTCAAAACCCAGCACATGCGCCGGCGTGGCCGTGGTGCGGCGGTATTCGGTGCCGCCCACGCGCACCGGCAGCACGTCGGCGGACTCTGGCGGGCGCGCACCCGCCAGCGCGCGCAGGCGCTGCCACAGGCCGGGGCCGGCATTGGGACGTGCGGCGGCGCTCATGCCAGACCTCCATCCAGGCTCTGGCCCGCATCTTCGGCCAGGGCGTGCACCGCATCCACGAACACGCGCGCGCGGTGGGCGTAGTTGTCGAACATGTCCAGGCTGGCGCAGGCCGGCGACAGCAGCACGGCGTCGCCCGCATGGGCGCGCTGGCTGGCCAATTGCACGGCCTCGGGCAGGGTGGCGGCATCCAGCAGCGGCACACCGCTGCCAGCCAAAGCGGCGCGGATCTGCGGCGCGTCACGCCCTATCAGCAGCACCGCACGCGCATAGCGCGCAATCGGCGCGGCCAGCGGCGAGAAGTCCTGGCCCTTGCCGTCGCCGCCCAGGATGACCACCAGGCGCCTGTCCGCGCCCAGGCCGGTGAGGGCGGCCACGGTGGCGCCGACGTTGGTGCCCTTGCTGTCGTCGAAGTACTCCACCTCGCGCAGCATGCCGACAGGCTCGACGCGGTGCGGCTCGCCGCGGTATTCGCGCAGGGCGTAGAGCATGGGCGCCAGCGGGCAGCCTGCGGCCTGGGCCAGGGCCAGCGCGGCCAGGGCGTTGCAGGCGTTGTGGCGGCCGCGTATGCGCAGGGCGTCGGCGGGCATCAGGCGCTGGACGTAGAGCTCGGCCTCCTGGGCATTGCGGCCGCGCCTGGCGGTCTCGTCAGCCTCATGCGCGCGCACCAGCCAGGCCATGCCGCTGACCACCTCGATGCCGAAGTCGCCGGGGCGCTGCGGCATGTCGGCGCCAAAGGTCACATGGGCGCGCGGCTGGGGCTTTTGCAGCTTGACGCGCACCGGCGGCGGCAGCATGGCCATGACGGCGGCGTCCTCGCGGTTGAGCACCATCAGCGCGCTGTTGCCAAAGATGCGCGCCTTGGCCGCGGCGTAGGCCTGCAGGCTGCCATGCCAGTCCAGGTGGTCCTGGCTGATGTTGAGCACGGCGGCGGCCGTGGGCTCGAAACCCTGCACGCCATCCAGTTGAAAGCTCGACAGCTCCAGCACCCAGACCTCAGGCAGATCGGCCGCGTCCAGGCGCTGGCCCAGGGTGTCGAGCAGCGTCGGGCCGATATTGCCGGCCACGGCCACGCTTTTTCCCGCCTGCTGCACCAGCAGGGTGGTCAGCGATGTCACCGTCGTCTTGCCGTTGGTGCCGGTGACGGCGAGCACGGCCGGCGCATAGCCATGGCTGGCGCGCAGTTCGCGCAGCGCCATGGCATACAGGTCTAATTCGCCTCCAACGCTTATCTGGCAAGCGCCAGCAGCTACTGTAACGGGAGCAATATCAGCCGGACTCAGGCCCGGCGAGCGGTACACGGCATGCAACGCGCGGCCCTCGACCAGGCTAGCGGCCAAGGGCCCGGCGATGAACTCCACCTGGGGCAGCTCGGCCTGCAGCAGGGCGAGCTGCGGCGGGGCTTCGCGCGTGTCGGCCACGATGACCTGGGCACCGCAGCGCACACACCAGCGCGCCATGGCCAGGCCGGAGGCGCCCAGGCCCAGCACCAGCACGCGCTGGTCGGCCAGCGGCGCCAGGCCCTCGCCGGGGCGGGTGGTGGGTGCGGCGGCGGGTAGTTCTGCAGCCGCGGCGGGCTCGGTCTCGGCCACGGGCGCGGCGGCCTCGGGTTCGTCGGCGGCGCCCACGTCGGCAAAGATGCGCGCGACGAACTCCCGGGCCTGCTCGGCGGCAGAAACGGGCGGCGCCTGCCAGTCGAGAGCGGGCGCGGCCGCCGGGGCCGGTGCAGCAACCGGCGCGGCGCCTGGCGCGGCTTCGGGCATGGAGGCCTCGGCCGGCAGCAGGGGATCGTGGTGCTCTGGGTTCATCGCAGTTTCAGCGTGGACAGGCCCATCAGGCACAGCAGCATGGTGATGATCCAGAAGCGCACGACGACCTGCGTCTCCTTCCAGCCGCTCTTTTCGAAATGGTGGTGCAGCGGCGCCATCTTCAGCAGGCGCCGGCCCTCGCCGTAGCGGCGCTTGGTGAACTTGAACCAGCTCACCTGCAGCATCACCGACAGCGCCTCGACGACGAAGATGCCGCCCATGATGGCCAGCACGATCTCCTGGCGCACGATGACGGCGATGGTGCCCAGGGCGCCACCCAGCGCCAGCGCGCCCACGTCGCCCATGAACACCTGGGCCGGATGGGCGTTGAACCACAGAAAGGCCAGGCCGGCACCGGCCATGGCGGCGCAGAAGATCAGCAGTTCGCCCGAGCCGGCGATGTAGGGAAACAGCAGGTACTTGGCAAAGCCGGCATTGCCCGTCACATAGGCAAAGATGCCCAGCGACGCGCCCACCATGATCACCGGCATGATGGCCAGGCCGTCCAGGCCGTCGGTCAGGTTCACGGCGTTGCTCGCGCCCACGATCACCAGGTAGGTCAGGATCACGAAGCCCAGCACGCCCAGCGGGTAGCTGACCTCCTTGAAGAAGGGCACCAGCAGGCCGGCCTGCGGCGGCAGATCGAGCGTAAAGCCCGACTTGATCCAGGCGACAAACAGCTCGAACACGCGTGCGTTCGAGTTCTCGGAGATGCAGAACACCAGGTACAGCGCTGCGGCCAGGCCGATCACCGATTGCCAGAGGTATTTCTCGCGCGAGCGCATGCCCTCGGGATCCTTGTTCACCACCTTGCGCCAGTCGTCGGCCCAGCCGATGGCGCCAAAGCCCAGCGTGACGATGAGCACGATCCAGACAAAGCGGTTGGACAGGTCGAACCACAGCAGCGTGGAGATGGCGATGCACAGCAGGATCAGCACCCCGCCCATGGTGGGCGTGCCGCTCTTGGACAGGTGCGACTGCATGGCGTAGCCGCGGATAGGCTGGCCGATCTTCAGCGCCGTGAGTATGCGTATCACCTTGGGGCCGGCCGCCAGGCCGATGAGCAGCGCCGTCAGCGCCGCCATCACCGCACGGAAGGTGATGTACTGGAACACGCGCAGAAAGCCGAAGTCCGGCGACAGGCCTTGCAGCCATTGCGACAGGATCAGGAGCATGCGCCCTCCATGGCCTGCACCACCTGTTCCATCTTCATGAAGCGCGATCCCTTCACCAGCACGCTGCCCACGCCGGGCAGGGCCTCCTGCACCGCTGCCAGCAGCGATGCCATGTCCTCGAAATGCCGCGCCGCCGGCCCGCAGGCCTGGGCGGCATGGACGCTCAAGGCGCCCAAGGCAAACAGCTGCTCTATGCCGCTTTGGTGCGCATGCGCGCCGGCCTCGGCATGGAACTGCGGCCCCTGGTTGCCCACCTCGCCCATGTCGCCCAGCACCAACAGGCGCGGGCCGGGCAGATCGGCCAGCACGGCTATGGCGGCGCGCACCGAGTCGGGGTTGGCGTTGTAGCTGTCGTCCACCACGGTAATGGCCCGGCCCTGGCAATGCAGGGCCAGCGCGCGCGAGCGGCCCTTGACCGGCTCGAACGCCGCCAGGCCGGCGGCAATGGCGGCCAGCGGCACGCCCGCGGCCACGGCGCAGGCAGTGGCCGCCATGGCGTTGGTGACGTTGTGCAAGCCGGCGATATGCAGGCGCGTGTCGAATGCGCCCAGGGGCGTGGCAATGCGCACGGTCCAGGCGCCCTCGTTCCACTGCGCGGTCTCGCAGCGCACATCGCCCTGCGCGCCAAAGCACAGGCAGCAGCGCTCACCCGCCAGCGCGCGCCACAGCGGCGTGTACTCGTCGCCGGCCGGAAACACCGCCACACCGTCCTGCGCCAGGGCGCTGATGACGCTGCCGTTCTCGCGCGCCACCGCGTCCACCGTGTGCATGAATTCCAGATGCTCGCGCTGGGCGTTGTTCACCAGGGCCACGCTGGGGCGGGTGATGTCGGCCAGGTAGGCGATCTCGCCCGGGTGGTTCATGCCCAGCTCGACCACCGCCGCCTGATGCGTGGCGGCGAGGCGCAGCAGCGTCAGCGGCAGGCCCACGTCGTTGTTGAAGTTGCCCTGCGTGGCCAGGGCCGCATCGCCCTTGTAGGCGCGCAGCACGGCGGCCAGCATCTGCGTGACGGTGGTCTTGCCGTTGCTGCCGGTCACGGCTATCAGCGGCAGATCAAACTGAGCGCGCCAGCCGGCCGCCAGCGCGCCCAGGGCCGCCAGGGTGTCGGGCACCTCGATGCCGGGCAGGCCCGCCGCCTGCAACCCGCCATGGGCAATGGCGGCGGCGGCGCCGGCCGCGCCGGCCTGGGGCAGAAAGGTGTTGGCGTCGAAACGCTCGCCCTTCAGGGCCACGAACAGGTCGCCGGCCTGCAGCGTGCGGGTGTCGGTGTGCACGCGCGCCAGCGGCGTGGCGCCGTCGCCCACCAGGCGCGCGGCCGGGATGCGGGCGCGCAGCAGCTCGAAGGCCTGCTGCAGCGTCATCATGGGGGGGTGGTTGGTGTGGCTCATGCCACGGCTCCTCGACGCGCCAGCGCGTCACGCGCCTGCGCCATGTCGGAGAACGGCTGGCGCTGGCCGGCCGTCTCCTGGTAATCCTCGTGACCCTTGCCGGCGATCAGCACCACGTCGTTGGCGCCAGCCTCGGCGACGGCCTGGGCTATGGCTGCGGCACGGTCAACTTCTGCGCCCACATGGGTGGAGGCAATCATGCCCTGCAGGATCTGGTGAATGATGGCGCGCGGCTCCTCGCCACGCGGGTTGTCGCTGGTGACGATGACGCGGTCGGCCTCGCGCTGCGCCACGGCGCCCATCAGCGGGCGCTTGGTGGCGTCGCGGTTGCCGCCACAGCCGAACACGCACCACAGCCGGCCACCGCGCTGCGCCGCCATGGGACGCAGCGCCGTCAGCGCCTGGTGCAGCGCGTCCGGCGTGTGGGCATAGTCCACGGCAACCAGGGGTTGGCCGGCAAAGGCCAGCTGCTGCATGCGCCCCGGCACGGGTGCCAGGCGCGCGCAGGCGGCCAGGGCCTGCGCCAAAGGCACGCCCAGCGCGCGCATGCCGGCGATCACGCCCAGCACGTTCGACACGTTGTACAGGCCGATCAGCTGGGTCTGCAGCGGCAGCGCCTGCCCGCCCTCGACCACGGTGAAGGCCAGGCCCGCGCCGCGATGCACGATGTCCTGTGCGGCCAGCCGCGCCGGACCCTGGATGGACACGCTCCACAGGTCCAGCGCGCGGCCCTGCAGCTCGGCATGCAGGGCGGCGCCCTGGGCGTCGTCGATGTTGATGACGGCAGCGCGCAGCCCCGGCCAGTCGAACAGCACGCGCTTGGCCTGCCAGTAGGCGGCCATGTCGTGGTGGTAGTCCAGGTGGTCCTGGGTGAAGTTGGTGAACAGCGCCACGCGCATCTGCGTTCCATCCAGCCGGTGTTCGGCCAGACCTATGGACGAGGCTTCGATGGCGCAGGCCAAGAGCCCCGCATCGGCAAACTGCGCAAACGCACGCTGCAGGCGCACGGGGTCGGGCGTGGTCATGCCGGTGCTGTTCAGCTCCGGCGGCACACCAATACCCAAAGTACCTACCAAGGCGCACCCATCAAGCGCAGGCAGCTCTTGTTTTGATAGTTGATTGAGCGCATCTGCCAGCCACCAGGCGGTGCTGGTCTTGCCATTGGTGCCGGTCACGGCCAGCACCTGCAGGCGCTCGCTGGGCCGGCCAAACCATTCGGCGGCGATCAGGCCGGTGGCGGCCTTGAGGCCCGGCAGCGCCGCGACATGCACACCGGCCAGGGCGAAGGCCTCCACCCCCTGCTGCTCCACCAGGCAGGCGACGGCGCCGCGCGCCAGGGCGTCGGCCACATGGGCGCGGCCGTCGGTGGCGGCGCCGGGCCAGGCGATGAAGGCGTCGCCACTCTGGATCAGGCGGCTGTCGGTCTGCAAGGTTCCGGTGACGCGCGCGCGCAGCCAGGCAACAGCCTCGGCTACGGATGCCAGGGGGCGCGGCCGGCTCACAGCGACTCCTCCACGGCGTTGGTGACGATCAGCGGCTGCACGGCCATGTCGGGCGCCACGCTCATCATGCGCAGCGTCTGCTGCACCACCTCGCTGAACACCGGGGCGGCCACGGCACCGCCGTAGATCACGCCGTTGCTCGGCTCGTCGATCATCACGGCGACGATGATGCGCGGCTTGTCCACCGGCGCCAGGCCGGTGAACCAGGCGCGGTACTTGCCCGTGGCATAGCTCTTGCCCACCTGCTTGCGCGCCGTGCCCGACTTGCCACCCACCGAGTAACCCACGGTCTGCGCCTTCTGGCCCGTGCCGCCGGGGCCGGCGGCCATCTGCAGCATCTTGCGCACCTGGTTCGCCGTGCGCTCGGAGAACACCGGCACGCCCACGGCGGGCTCATCGGTCTTGAGCATGGTGGCCGGGATGACCTTGCCGCCATTGGCGAACACGGTGTAGGAGCGCGCCATCTGGAACAGGCTGGCCGACAGGCCATAGCCGTAGGACATGGTGGCCTGCTCGATGGGGCGCCAGCTCTTGTAGGGGCGCAGCCGCCCGCTGACCGCACCGGGGAAGGCGATCTGCGGCTTCTGCCCGAAGCCGACGGCGGAGAAGGTCTCCCACATCTCGCGCGCCGGCATCTGCATGGCGATTTTTGTCGTACCCACGTTGCTCGACTTCTGCACCACGCCCTCGACGGTCAACGCACCGTAGCTGTGCGTGTCGCTGATGGTGGAGCCGGTAATGGTCAGTCGCCCGGGGCTGGTGTCGATCACGGTCTCGGGCCGCACGCGGCCGCTGTTGAGCGCCAGGCCTATGGTGATGGGCTTCATGGTCGAGCCGGGCTCGAAGGTGTCGGTGATGGCGCGGTTGCGCAGCTGCTCGCCGGTCAGCCTGCCGCGGCTGCCGGGGTCGTAGCTGGGGTAGTTGGCCAGGGCCAGCACCTCGCCGGTATGGGCGTCCAGCACGACCACGCTGCCGGCCTTGGCCTTGTGCTCGGCCACGGTGTCGCGCAGCTTCTGGTATGCGAAGAACTGCACCTTGCTGTCGATGGACAGCTGCATGTCGCGCCCATCGACGGGCGGCACCTCGGCGCCCACGCCCTCGACCACACGGCCCAGGCGGTCCTTGATCACGCGGCGCGAACCGGGCTTGCCGGCCAGCTCCTTGTCAAACGCCAGCTCCATGCCCTCCTGGCCATGGTCTTCCACGTTGGTGAAGCCGACCACATGGGCGGCCGCCTCGCCCTCGGGGTACTGGCGCTTGTATTCCTTGCGCTGGTAGATGCCCTTGATGCCCAGGGCCTGGATCTGCTGGCCCACATCCCAGTCGAGCTGGCGCTTGATCCAGACGAAGGTCTTGTCTTCATCCGCCAGCTTGGCCATGAGTGCCGGCAGGGGCATGCCCATCAGGCGCGCCAGCTGCTTGAGTTTGGGCTTCACCTCCGGGTTGTCGGTCTCCACGTCCTCGGGAATGGCCCAGATGCTGGCCGCCGGCACGCTGGACGCGAGGATCAGGCCGTTGCGGTCCAGAATGCGGCCACGGTTGGCCGGCAGCTCCAGCGTGCGTGCAAAGCGCACCTCGCCCTGGCGCTGGAAGAAGGCGTTGCCGAACACCTGCACATAGGCCGCGCGCCCGATCAGGGCCAGAAAGCCCAGGGCCACCAGGGCCACGATGAACTGGCTGCGCCACAGCGGCGTCTTGCTGGCCAGCAAGGGGCTGGAAGTGTAGTTGACGCTGCGCCGGCTCATCGCCTGCCCCCTGCTGCCGCGGGTGCGGCCAGTGGCGCGGCAACGGGCTTGCCGTCGGCCGTCACGTAGTGGGTGATGGCCGGCGTGGCCGTGCGCATGTGCAGCTTGTCGCGCGCCAGGCGCTCCACGCGCAGCGGCGTGGCCTGGGCACGCTTTTCCACCTGCAGGCGCTGGTGCTCGGTTTCCAGGCGGCGCGATTCGGCCACCGCGCGGTCGAGCTCGGTGTACAGCCGGCGTGACTGGTACTGCGTGTGCACCAGATACATGGCGCTGGCCATCACCGCCAGCAGCAGCACCAGGCTGATACGGGTCATCCTGGCACCTCCGTGCGCTCGGCCACGCGCATCACGGCGCTGCGCGCACGCGGGTTGGCGGCCACCTCGGCGGCGCCCGGCTTGATGCGGGCGACGGCCTTCAGGCGCATGGGCTGGGGCGCGGCGAACGGCGCGCGGCGGTCGAACACCTCTTTCGAATGCTGGGCGATGAACTGCTTGACGATGCGATCTTCCAGCGAGTGAAAACTGATCACCACCAGGCGGCCGCCCGGTGCCAGCACGCGCAGGCTGGCCCCTAGCGCGCGCTGCAGCTCCTCAAGCTCGGCGTTGATGAAAATCCGGAGCGCCTGAAATGTGCGCGTCGCAGGGTTCTGGCCCGGCTCGCGGGTCTTGACCGCGCCAGCCACGATGTCGGCCAGCTCGGCAGTGCTGCCAATGGGGCCGCGCTGCGTGCGCCAAGCAACAATCGCCTTTGCAATGGGGCCAGCAA
>JAGPIX010000184.1 GCA_018054745.1 Alicycliphilus sp. | reverse complement strand
ATGGGTGACGCCCCGGCATCCGCTCCGGTGGCAGCCCCCGCACCGGCCGCTGCGCCCGCCGAAGCCGGCACACGCAGCGAACCCCGCCGCGACGGCCGCAATGGCGAAGGCCGTGGCCGCCGTGGTGAACGCGGCGCAGGCCGCGACGGCAACCGCGAAGGCGGTGCCCGTGATGGCAACCGCGAAGCTGCCGGCGAAGGCCGTGGCCGCCGTGGTGAACGCTCGGCTGAGGGCCGCGCCCCGCGCGACGGCGAAGGCCGTCCTCCCCGTGGCGAAGGCGAAGGCCGCAATGGACGTGAAGGTCGCGAAGGCCGTGAAGGTGGCCGTGGCCGCCGCGACGAGCCCCGCAACAACGCTGCTGGCGCCGACGCCGACAATGCCGCCGCCCAGACCGCCATCCAGGCGCAGGTGACGGGCCCGAACGGCAATGGCGCCGAAACGGCTGGCACCCAGCCCCGTGGCGAACGCGGCCCCCGCCGTGAACGCGGTGAAGGCCAGGGTCGTCGTGAACGCGGCGAACGCGCACCCCGCGCGGCAGAGTCCCGGGAAGACACCGGCGCCCCCACGCCCGACTTCGCGGACACCGCGCCGCTGGCATCGCTGCCCGATCTGGACCTGACCGGCAACGACGTCGCACCGGCCGCAGACGAACGCCGTGAGCGCCGCTCACGCGACCGCTATGGCCGCGACCGGCGCGAACGCGGTGAACGCGGTCCCCGCGACACGGTGGAATCGGCTGCCCCCGCCATGATGGAGCTCGACACCTCGGCCCCGGTTGCCGCCACTGCGACCGAAGCCCAGGAAGAGCCGGCACGCCGCAGCTACTTCAACGCGGCTCCGGCACCGGCGCAAGCACCCGCAGCCCCTGCGCCAGTGCTGGTACCCGCTCCTGCACCCGTGCCAGCACCCGCACAGCCCCGCGCCGAGACCGCCGTGCAAGCTGCTGCCCCCGTGCCAGCACCTGCTGCCGCACCGGCACCGGCGCCCTTGGCCGCCGCGCCAGCGCCAGCGCCCGCTCCTGTGGCGGTGGCTGCAAAGCCCGCACCCGCGGTGTCACCGGCGCCTGCCGCAGCGCCTACAGCGGCACCGGCCCAAGGCATGCCCCGCGTCCAGGGCTTTACGCTGCCGCTCGATGCGCTGCACCAGGTGGCCGCTGCGTCGGGCCTGCAATGGGTGAACTCGGATGCTGAAAAAATCGCCGCCGTACAGGCAGCGATTGCCGCCGAGCCACAACCCATCCGCGTGCCGCGCGAGCGCCCGCCCGCCGTGGTGCTGGACGAAGGCCCGCTGGTGCTGGTGGAAACCCGCCGCGACCTCTCTGCCATGACGCTGCCGTTTGAGCAACCCCCAACGGCTTGATGCCCTGACAGGTCTGCCGCCCCCCCGGGCCGCAGTCACCACCAAAGAAGGCGGCCTGGGCCGCCTTCTTTCATTGCAGCCCGCAAATACCCGTGGGGGCCAGCAGCAACCCGGCACCGGGTACCATTTTGGGTCGCTGTGGCCACCGCACGCATGCAGCACCCCGCATCGCCAGCGCCTGCAGTGTCCCGGCCACCGCCTGCCTTGCCCTCCGAGATCCACAGACCTTCCGCCACCATGCTGTTCCTGCTGTCTCCCGCCAAATCGCTCGACTACGACACGCCTTTGCCCGAGGGGCTGCCGCACACCGTGCCGCAGTTCGTGCCGCAGTCGGCGCAGCTGATCGAGGTGCTGCGCCAGAAATCCCCCCAGGACATCGCCTCGCTGATGGGTCTGAGCGACAAGCTCGCCGCCCTGAACGTGGCGCGCTACGAGGTGTGGCAACCGAAATTCACTGCCAGCAACGCACGCCAGGCCGTGCTGGCCTTCAACGGTGATGTGTATGAAGGCCTGCAGGCCCGCACGCTGACCGCGCCCGACCTGGACTGGGCGCAAAACCATGTGGCCATCCTCAGCGGCCTGTATGGCGTGCTGCGGCCGCTCGATCGCATGCAGCCCTACCGGCTGGAAATGGGCACGCGCCTGGCCACCGATGCGGGCAGCAACCTCTACCAGTTCTGGGGCAGCCAGATTGCCGAGCACCTCAACACCCGCTTGCGTGCCGACACCACACCCGTGGTGGTCAACCTGGCGTCGCAGGAGTATTTCAAGGCCGTGGACCGCAAGGCCCTCAAGGCGCGCGTCATCGACTGCGTGTTCGAGGACTGGAAAGCGGGCGCCTACAAGATCATCAGCTTTCATGCCAAGCGCGCGCGGGGCCTCATGGCGCGCCATGCCATCACGCACCGCATTGCCACGCCCCACCAGCTCGAAGGGTTTGACCTGGAGGGCTATGCCTTTGCCCCCGCCGCCTCCGAGCCCGAGCGCCTGGTGTTCCGGCGCAAGGCGGCCTGAGCAGCATCATGGCGACGCGTTCTGACCAGCGCACCCCGGCAGGGGCAAGCACGGCGCAACCGGCCCGCCAATCCATCACCCCCGAGCTGCGCGACTGGATTGCCGAGCAGGCCAGCGCCGGCTGCTCGCCCGCCGCCCTGCGGCAATCCCTGCGCGCAGCGGGCTGGGACGACGACGTGGCCGCGCAGGCGCTGGCCGATGCGCTGCAAGCACCCACCAGCAACAGCCCCAAGGCCCACCACAGTGCACCGCCCCTGGCCGTGCCCGCACCGCTGCTGGCAGATTCGCCCCCGTTTCTGGATGCGGGCGACCGGCAGGTCGGCGTGCTGCTCACCCTTGCGCAGCCCCGCCTGGTGGTGTTTGCCAACCTGCTTGCGCCCGAGGAATGCGACGCCCTGATCGCCGCCGCCGCCCCGCGCATGGCGCGCTCGCTCACGGTGGCCACCCAGACGGGCGGCGACGAAATCAACGACGACCGCACCAGCGACGGCATGTTTTTTCAGCGGGGCGAGAGCCCGCTGATCCAGCGTATCGAAGAACGCATTGCCCGCCTGCTGAACTGGCCCATCGAAAATGGCGAAGGCCTGCAGGTACTGCACTACGGCCCCGGCGCCGAATACAAGCCGCATTACGACTACTTTGACCCCGCCGAGCCCGGCACCCCCACCATCGTGCGGCGCGGCGGGCAGCGCGTGGGCACGCTGGTGATGTACCTGAACACGCCCGAAAAAGGCGGCGGCACCATCTTCCCCGATGTGCAGGTCGAGGTGGCACCGCAGCGCGGCAACGCCGTGTTCTTCAGCTACGAGCGCCCCGATCCGTCCACGCGCACACTGCATGGCGGCGCGCCGGTCATTGCGGGCGACAAGTGGATTGCCACCAAATGGCTGCGCGAGCGCGAATTTATATAAAAACAGGCTCTAGCGCTTTCCCGATAAGCGCAAGCAGCTATTAATTTAATAGTAAAAGGACCCACCATGACCACGCCGGAACAATCGCAGCTGGGCAAAACATCGGCGTATGCCGATCAATACGACGCCTCGCTGCTGTTTCCCATTGCGCGCGCGGGCAAGCGGGCCGAAATCGGCATTGCGGGCGCGGCACCCTTTTTTGGGGCCGACCTGTGGACGGCGTTCGAGCTGTCGTGGCTGAACTTGCGCGGCAAGCCGCAGGTGGCGCTGGCGCACATCACCGTGCCCTGCGAAACACCCAACATTGTCGAGAGCAAGTCGTTCAAGCTTTACCTCAACAGCTTCAACAACACGCGCTTTGCCGATGCGGCTGAAGTGCAGGCACGCATCCGCACCGACATCAGCGAAGCCGTGTGGCGCGGTGCCGACCGCGCCGCCACCGTGGGCGTGAAACTGCTGCTGCCCGAACTGTTTGACCGCGAGCCCGTGCACGAACTCGATGGCCTGAGTCTGGACCGGCTGGACGTGGAATGCACGCGCTACCAGCCCGCACCCGAATTGCTGACCGCGGCCTCTGGCGAAGCGCCCGTGTCCGAGGTGCTGACCAGCAACCTGCTCAAGAGCAATTGCCTGGTGACCGGCCAGCCCGACTGGGGCAGCGTGCAGATTGCCTACAGCGGCCCGCAGATCGACCAGGAGGGGTTGCTGCAATACATCGTGAGCTTTCGCAACCACAACGAATTCCACGAGCAGTGCGTGGAGCGCATCTTCATGGACATCTGGACCCGCTGCCAGCCCATCAAGCTCACGGTATATGCCCGCTACACGCGCCGGGGCGG
>JAGPIX010000008.1 GCA_018054745.1 Alicycliphilus sp. | reverse complement strand
CGCATGCCATCAGCCCTCCCGTCACTGCCTTTGTTTTCAAGCCATTGCCCCTCTCACGGCCCATGCCTCAGTCATTGACGCCATAGCGCTGGCGATAGGCCAACACGCGCTCGTGGTGGGCGTGCATCTGCGCGTCGCCACCGTCAGCCGCCAAGTATTGCAGCAAGTCGGCCAGCTTGGCGATGGCACAAACCTGCATACCCAGCTCGCGGCGCACATATTGCACGGCGCTGTGCTCCACGTCCTGGCCGTTCTCGGTGGCCTTCTCCTGGCGATCGAGCGCAATCGCCATGGCGTGTGGCGTGGCGCCGGCGGCCTGGATCAGCGCGATGGACTCGCGCGCGGCGGTGCCGGCGCTCATCACATCGTCGATGATGAGCACGCGCCCCGCCAGCGGCGCGCCCACCAGGGTGCCGCCCTCGCCATGGTCCTTGGCCTCCTTGCGGTTATAGGCAAAGGGTACGTTCCTGCCCAGCCGCGCCAGCTCCACGGCCACCGTGGCGGCCAGCGGGATGCCCTTGTAGGCCGGGCCGAAGACCATGTCGAACCCCACGCCGCTGGCCAGCAGCGCCTGTGCATAGAATTGCGCCAGGCGCCCGAGCTTGGCGCCATCGTCAAACAGGCCGGCGTTGAAGAAATATGGACTCATGCGCCCGGCCTTGGTCTTGAACTCACCAAAGCGCAGCACGCCGGATTCCACCGCAAAACGCACGAATTCCTGTGCCAGGGCGTCCTGATACGACGCCGGCGCGTTGTCTGTCACCATGGATGCATCCTTGTTCAAATTAACCAGCCTCAACCTCAACGGCATCCGTTCGGCCACGTCCAAGGGCGTGGAGGAATGGATGGCGCAAAACCGCCCGGATTGTATTTGCGTGCAGGAGCTCAAGGCCCAGTCCGCCGACATGCAGGGGCGTTTTGAAGAGCTGGCGGGCCTGTCGGGCCATTTTCACTTTGCCGAGAAGAAGGGCTATTCGGGCGTGGGCATCTACACACGCCACGCGCCCAGCGACGTGATCATCGGCTATGGCTCCGACGAATTCGACGCCGAAGGCCGCTATGTGGAGCTGCGCTTTGACCGGCCCGGGCGCCGGCTGTCGCTGATCAGCGCCTACTTCCCCAGCGGCAGCTCTGGCGAGGAGCGCCAGCAGGCCAAGTTCCGCTTCCTCGATGAATTCCACCCGCACCTGATGCGGCTCAAGGCCGAACGCGAGTTCATCCTCTGCGGCGACATCAACATCGCACACCAGCAGGCGGACCTGAAGAACTGGCGCAGCAACCAGAAGAACAGCGGCTTCCTGCCCGAGGAGCGCGCCTGGATGACGAAGCTGCTGGGCGCCGAACCCGATGGCGGCCTGGTGGACGTGTACCGCCGCCTGCAGCCCGAGACCACCGACGCCTGCTACACATGGTGGAGCAACCGCGGCCAGGCCTATGCGAACAATGTGGGGTGGCGGCTGGACTACCACCTGGCCACGCCGCAGCTTGCCGAACTGGCGCGCAGCGAGGCGATCTACAAGGGCGAGAAATTCAGCGACCATGCGCCGATCACCGTCGGCTACGACCTGGTCTTGTGACGCATCGAGCCGGCGCGCGGCTCAGCCCCGGGCCAGCAGCTGCTGCACCACCGGGTGCTTGACGCGGCGCTCGGTGCTGATGGCGTAGTAGTGGTCTTCCACCCCCTCGCAGGGGCCGAGCAGCCGGGCCTGGTGGCGCTGCAGCAAATCGTCCTGCACCGACAGCGCGGCCGGGAACACCCCCAGGCCGCTGCCGCCAAAGGTCTCCAGCAGGGCGCTGTCTTCAAACTCGCCGACCACGCGCGGGCGCAGCCGGTGCTGGATCAGCCACTGGTCGAGCGGGCGGCGCACGGTGGAATGGGTGGTGGGCAGCAGCACCGGCACCCGGTTGAGCGAGGCCGGAAACCCGTCCTGCGCCTGCTCCCACCAGTACGGCGCCGCGTACCAGCCCATGGCCGATGCGCCCAGGGGGTGGTTGTGCACCTTCAGGTGCGGGTTGAAGGGCGCCGGGTGGTCGGACAGCACCACGTCCATCCGGTGCAGCGCCAGGTCGGCCAGCAGGTCCGCCATCTCGCCCTCGTGACACACCAGCCGCAGGCCGGGCGTGGCCAGCACCGGCTGCAGCAGGCGCTGCACCACCAGCTTGGGCAGGCCGTCGGCAATCCCCACCGTCAGGCGCACGGCCTGCACCTGGGCTGCGCCGCGCACCAGCTCCGGCAGCGATTCACCGAGCTGGAAGATCTGCTCGGCCTGCTGCAGCGCCACCACCCCGGCCTCGGTCAGCGCCAGGCCACGCCCGGCGGGCTTGAGCAGCTGGCAGCCCAGGTCGCGCTCGAGCTCGCGCACCTGGGCGCTCACCGTCTGGATGGCCATGTCCAGGCGCGTGGCAGCGCGCGAGATGCCGCCCTCCTTGGCGACCACCCAGAAGTAGTACAGGTGCCGATAGTTGAAGGCCAGGCTCATGTTCAGTTTTTACAGGACTCTAAATCACTGATTATCTGCTTTTTCAATGGTCATTCCCACCCTAATCTGGCGCCCTTCTCCGCTACCGGGATTCACCATGAACCGACCTCTTGCTCTCTCAACACCCAGCGCCAGCACCGGCTGGGGCGCCAGCATTGCCCGGCACCGGGTGCTGCGCAACACCTATGCCCTGCTGTCCATGACGCTGCTGTTCAGCGCGGCCATTGCGGGGCTGGCGGTGGCGCTGCAGGCGCCGCCGGCCGGCCTGGTCATCACCCTGGTCGGCTACTTTGGCCTGCTGTTTCTCGTGCACAAGCTGCAGCACAGCGGCTGGGCGATTCCCGTGGTGTTCGCCCTGACGGGCTTCATGGGCTACACCCTGGGCCCGGTGCTGGCCAAACATCTGGCGCTGCCCGGCGGCGCGCAGACGATTGCGCTGGCCCTGGGCGCGACGGGCGCGACCTTTCTGGCCCTGTCGGCCTGGGTGCTGGCCTCGCGGCGCGACTTCAGCTTCATGGGCGGCTTTCTCTTCGCCGGCATGGTGATTGCCCTGCTGGCCGGCCTGGGCGCCGTGTTTCTGCAGCTGCCGGCGCTGTCGCTGGCCGTCTCGGCCATGGTGGCACTGCTGTCGGCCGGCATGATTTTGTTCGAGACCAGCCGCATCGTGAACGGCGGCGAGACCAACTACGTGCTGGCCACGGTGGGCCTGTTCGTGTCGCTGTTCAACCTGTTCACCAGCCTGCTGAGCCTGTTCGGCTTTGGCAGCAACGACTGATCACAAGGAAAAGCCTATGAAATGCCCCCAGTGCAACGACGTCACCCTGGTCATGGCCGAGCGCCAGGGCGTGGAGATCGACTACTGCACGCAATGCCGTGGCGTCTGGCTGGACCGTGGCGAGCTGGACAAGCTGATCGAGCGCAGCGCCCACGCCAGCCCGGCAGCGGCGCCGCAGCCAGCCTACCAGCGCCCCACGCACCGGCCCGACTTCGAGGACTCGGACTTTCGCCACCACGGCTCGCACGGCCAGCAGCGCAAGCACAAGTCCTGGCTCAGCGAGATCTTCGATTAAGCCGCCTCTCCCCCACCCTTGCCATTCTTCTCAGGAAAACTCCATGAACGCTTCTTTTCGCTCCACCGCTACCGTGATCGCCCTGACCGCAGCCGCCCTGGCCGCCCCCTCGCTGGCCCATGCCAAGCGCCTGGGCGGCGGCAAGCCGATGCAGCGCAGCAGCCTGGCCAAGACCGCACCCGCCCCGGCGGCGCCGGTTGCCCCCAAGGCCAGCCCGGCGCCCACGGCACCCGCAACCCCGGCAGCAGCAGCACCCGCAGCGCCAGCTGCCGCCCCTGCCGCCCGCGGCCCCGGCCTGATGGGCACCATGGGCGCGGCCGCCGTGGGCGCCGTGGCCGGCACCATGGCCGGCAATGCGCTGGCCGGCGCCCTGCCTTCGGACAAGGACGCCAAGGCCAAGGAGGCCGAAGCCCAGGCACAGGCGGCAGAGAAGGAGGCCCAGGAGCTGCAGCGCAAGGCCGATGAAGCCAAAGCAAAGGCCGAAGCGGCCCGTGCGGCCGCCAAATAAGCGCCAACAGCTATATTTATTATAGCGTGCCGAGGCGCCATCCCGAGCCGATGGCGCCCGGCCGGCTCACAACCCACCCTCGCGCAGCAGCTCGGCCTCGGCGCGCTCGGCCATGTGCACCAGCTTGCGGGCCATGCTCCAGCGGTGCACCTCGCTCGGGCCGTCGTAGATGCGAAAGGCGCGCATGTCGGTAAAGATGCGCATCACCGGCGTCTCGCCGGTCACGCCCTGGCCGCCCAGGATCTGCACGCTGCGGTCCACCACGCGCCACTCGGCCTCGGAGCACACGACCTTGGCGCGGCTGGATTCAAAGTTGCATTTCTCGCCCTGATCCAGCAGCCAGGCCGTGTGCCAGATATGCAGGCGCGCGGTGTGCAGATCCATGTCGTTGTCGGCCAGCATGAAGCCCACCCCCTCGTGCTCGGCCAGCGGCCGGCCGAAGGCCTGGCGCCGGCGCGCGTAGGCCAGGGCCTGGTCGTGCGCACGCCGGGCCTGGCCCAGCCAGCGCATGCAGTGCGTCAGGCGCGCCGGGGCCAGGCGCACCTGGGCGTAGCGAAAGCCCTGGCCGACCTCGCCCAGCACATCCGTTGCCGGCACACGCAGATCGTCAAAGCGCAGCACGCCGTGGCCGCCGGCAAAGCAGCTGTCCATGGCGTCCATGTTGCGCTCCAGGGTGATGCCGGGCCGGTCCATGTCGGACAAAAACATGGTCGCCGAGCCGTCCTCCATGCGCGCCATGATGATGGCGTAATGCGCCCCTTCGGCGCCGGTGATGAACCACTTGCGGCCGTTGATGACGTAGTCGTCGCCGTCGCGCCGGGCCGTGGTCGCCAGCATCGACGGATCAGCCCCGGCGCCGGGCGCGGGCTCGGTCATGGCAAAGCAGGAGCGTGTCGCGCCCGCCACCTGCGGGCGCAGCCAGCGCTCTTTTTGCACGGGCGTCGCCACCGCCTCCATCAAATGGATGTTGCCCTCGTCGGGTGCGTGGATGTTGAGCGCCGTCGGGCCGAGCCAGGAGTAGCCGGCCTCCTCGAACACTACGGCCTTTTCCACATGGCTCAGGCCCATGCCACCCAAATCGCGCGACGCGTGCGGCGTGAGCAGCCCGGCATCCCTGGCGCGCGCCACCAGCTCATTGCGCAACGCCTCGCTGGGGCCATGGTGCGACTGGCGCTCGTCGTTTTCCAGCGGAATCACCTGTTCGGCGACGAATTGCCTGGTTTTGTCGCGCAATGCGCGCAGTTCAGGGGGCAAAGAGAAATTCATGCGCTACCTCGTGATAAGGCCCGGCAGGGTGACCGGCATAGGAAGCTTTCTACCGCACTCCGCCGCCACCGAATTTCAGTGACGCGCCGCCCGGTGCAAGGGCAAGCCAGGCACCCCCAGCGTGGCGCGCAGGATGCGCCCATGCGTGGAGTCGGTCACGTAGATCTGACCCCGGTCCGCGCCGCCGAAGGCCAGGTTGGTGATGGAGCTGCCCGGCACACCGCGCATCACCTGCACCGGCTCCGCGCGGTCGTTGAGCACCCAGACATAGCCCAGGCCCGGATTGGCGACGAGCAGGCGGCCCTCGGCGTCCACGGCCAGGCCGTCGGGGCCGCTGGGGCCGTAGGAGGTGAAGAACTGGCCCACCTTGGCCACGCTGCCGTCGGGCAGCAGCGGCACGCGCCATACGCAGTTGCCGCGCGTCACGGCCAGGTACAGCACGCGCTCGTCGGGCGACAGCGCCACGCCATTGGGACTGGGCACGTTGGTGAGCAACAGGTCGAGCTGGCCGTTGGTGCGCAGGCGGTACAGGCGCCCGCTGGGGTCGTGCAGCCCGGTCTGCCCCTGGTCGGTGAAGTACAGGTTGCCCTGGCTGTCGAACACCAGGTCGTTCACGCCCTTGAAGCGTTCGCTGTTGCGCCGCTCCAGAAAAGGGCTGACCTGGCCGCTGGCCAGATCCAGGCGCATCAGGCCGTTCTTGTAGTCGGTGATGAGCAGCGTGCCGGCATCGAGGAACTTCATGCCGTTGGGCTCGCCGTCGTATTCGGCCGCCAGCGTCCAGGCGCCCTGCGGGTCGATGCGGAAAACGCGGCCCCAGGGGATGTCGGTCACGTAGAGGTTGCCGTCATCGCCCCACACCGGGCCTTCGAGGAAGGAGTCCGTCACCACGCCGCCGCGGTTGGCATCGGCCCAGTCGCTGCGCTCGCGGCGGCGCAGCGGCTCGGGCATGGAGGTGAACGGCTCCAATTCACACACCTGGGGGGATTGCAGCAGAAACATGAAAAATTCCTTTCAAAAGCCGTAGAGCCGCGCCGGGTTGTCCACGAGGATGCGGTCCATGGCCGCGTCCGACCCGGCCCAGGCCCGCAGCAGGTCCACCAGGTCGGCATCGTTCACCGTGCCCGGCGCCGCGGTGGTGTGCGGCCAGTCGCTGCCCCACACCAGACGCTCGGGCGCGGCCCGCACCAGCGCCTGAGCCAGCACCAGCGTATCCGCATATGCGGGCGCGGTCGAGCGCATGTACGCGCCCGAGAGCTTGACCCAGGTGTTACCGCCGTCCAGCAGCCGGCGCAGCGCGCCGTAGCCGTCGGCGGACGGCCCCCCGTCCGGATCGATGCGGCCCAGGTGGTCGATCACCAGCGGCACGGGCAGCGCGGCCAGCACGCTTTCCAGGGCCACGATCTGCTCCGGGTGCATGAAGACCTGGATGTGCCAGAGCGGCAGGCGCGCGGCCTTGCGCGCCAGCGTGGCCAGCATCTGCGGCGTGGTCTCGCCCCAGGATTGCGGCGTGACGAAGTTCACGCGCAGCCCGCGCACGCGGCGCGCGTGCAGGCGGTCGAGTTCGGCATCGCCCACGTCCTGCGCCACCACGGCCACGCCGCGCGCGCCGTCGCCCAGCTGGTCCAGCGCATCGAGCGTGCAGGCGTTGTCGGTGCCGTAGGTAGAAGGCGTGACGACCACCGTGCGCTGCGTGCCCAGTCGCTGCTGCAGCCGCCGGTAGGCGGCCACGGGCGCATCTGGCGGCGTGCGCTTCCAGTGCGGCGACGGTGCGAAACGCGGATCGAAGATGTGCATGTGGCTGTCGCAGGCCAACGGCGGCAGCGGGCGCGCGGGCCGGTTCAGGCCCACGGAATGCGGCACGGTGTGCGCAGTCATTGCTTGTCGATGCCGACCTTGGCCGCCACGGCCTCCCACAGCTGAGCATCGCTCTTGAGCTTGTCGGCGAACGCCTGGCCGCTCACCACGCCGGGCACCGCGCCCAGGTCGTTGGCGAACGACTGCACGTCGGCGCTGGCCATGGCCTTGGCGATGTTCTTGCGCAGCGTCTCCAGCACCGCCTCGGGCGTGCCCTTGGGCGCCCACAGGCCAGTAAAGTTGACGACCTTGTAGTCGGGCGCACCCGCCTGCGCGAAGGTGGGCACGTCGGGCAGCGCCTTCAGGCGCTGCTCGCCGCTCACCGCCAGCAGGCGCACCTTGCCGCCGCGCACCTGGCCCATGACGCCGGGGGTGGAGGCGATCTGGAAGTCGATGGTGCCGCTCAGCAGCGCCAGCGTGGCCTCGCCCGCGCCCTTGAACGGCACATGGGTGGCCCTCAGGCCGCTGACGCCTTCCAGCGCCACGGTGGCGAAGTGCGGCATGGTGCCCGCGCCGCCGGTGCCGTAGTTCAGCTTGCCCGGGTGGGCCTGCGAATACGCCACCATGTCGCCCAGCGTCTTGAACGGCGAGGTGGCGGCCACCACCACTGTCGTGGGCGCGAAGTTGAAGCCGGCCACGGGCACCAGGTCGTGCGCGTAATCCCACGGCAGCTTCTTGAAGACCTGCGGCAGGATGGAGTACGTGGTGTCGTTGGCCGTGAGCGTGTAGCCGTCACCCGGGGAGCGCGCCACCTGCGCCGCGCCGATGGTGCCGGTGGCGCCGGCCTTGTTCTCGACGAAGAAACTCTGGCCGGTCTGCTCGGTCAGCTTTTGCGCGATGCGGCGCGTCACCTGGTCCACGGCGCCGCCGGGCGGGTACGGCACGACGATCTTGACGGGCTTGTCCGGGTAGGCCGTTTGCGCCTGCACGCCAGCGGCGGCGCAGGCCAGCGCCAGGGCGGCGCACAGAGGGAAGTTCATACGGTTCATGGGTGTTGTCTCCTTGTGGGGCTCATTCGGCCTTCAGGTTCAGATCCCTGGCGATCTGCATATAGGTGGCGACTTCGCGCTCGACCTGCTGCGCGAACGCCAGGCCGCAGGTGGAGTCGGCATCCAGCCCCAGGCCGCGCAGCTTCTCGGCGGCGGCGGTGCTGGCGGCGAAGTCGCCCGCCGCCTTCTCCAGTTGCTGCGCGATGGGCTGGGGCAGCCCGGCCGGGGCCAGCACGCCGTACCAGGCGTCGGCCGAATAGTTGCCGCCGCCCGCTTCGGCGAAGGTGGGCACGCCGGGCAGCAGCGGCGAGCGCTTGGGCGACGCCACGGCCAGGGCCGCGAGCTTGCCCGCTCGCAGTTGCGGCAGCACCGAGCCCAGCGTGGCGAAGGAGCTGTCGAGCTGGCCGCCCATCAGGTCCGTGACCACGGGCGCGGCGCCCTTGTACGGCACGTGGTTCAGCTGCAGGCCGTTGGCACGGGCAAACATCTCGGTGGCGAAGTGACCCGAGCTGCCCACGCCCGCCGTGCCCGCGGTGGTGCGGCGGGGCTCCTTGCGCGCGCGGGCCATGTAGTCGGCCAGCGATTTCACCGGCATGCCCGGCCCCACCACCAACACCGTCGGGCTGGTAGCGACGGTGCACAGCGGCTGGAAGGACTTCACCGCGTCGAACTTCACCCTGGTGCCGTAGAGCGCGGGAATCATGGTGTGGTTGGTGGCGCCGAACAGCAGCGTGTAGCCGTCGGCCGGCGCGCTGGCCACGGCCTGCGCGGCCAGGATGGTGTTGGCGCCGGGCTTGTTCTCCACCACGAAGGGCTGGCCCAGCGCGCGGGCTGCATGGTCGGCAAAGGCGCGGGCCACCACGTCGGTGGGGCCGCCGGCGGCGAAGCCCACCACCAGCTTCACGGGCTTGGAGGGGTAGCCCGCCTGCGCGAAGCAGGCGCCGGATGCTACTAATAAAATAGCTGTAAGCGCTTTTTCAGCAAGCGCCAGAAGCCGATTTTGCTTCAGCATTTTGAGTCTCCTTGCAGTCAATCCATGCGGGGGCGCGGGCGCGGAGGCCGCACCAACGCGCCTACTCCTTCTTGATGCCTGCGGCCTTGATGGTCTCGGCCCACCGCGCGGACTCCGCCGCGAGGCGCTTGCGGAACTCATCCGGCTGCGAGCCCACGATCTCTGAGCCCAGCGCGTCGAAGCGGGCCTTGACCTCGGGCATGGCCAGCACTTCGCGCACCGCGGTGTTGAGCCGCGTCACGATCTCAGCGGGCGTGGTGCTGGGCACGAACATGCCGTTCCACTCGTAGACCTCGTAGTTCTTCACACCGGCTTCGCTGATGGTGGGAACGTTGGGGAACAAGGGGTTGCGCTTGGCCGAGGTGATGGCCAGGGGCTTGAGCGCCCCGCCCTTGATGTGGCTGCTGAGCGCCGGCAGGTTGAAGAAACCCATGTCCACTTCACCCGCAAGAATCGCCTGCAGCGCCAGTCCGCCAGCGCGATACGGCACGTGCAGCATCTTGATGCCCACGCCTTGGTTGAACAGCTCGGCGCCCATGTACTGCACGGTGCCCTGGCCGCCCGAGCAGAAGGTCAGCTTGCCGGACGCCTTGGCGGCTGCCGCGATCAACTCCTGCAGCGTGTTGTAGGGCGAATTCTTGGGCACCACGACCAGCATGGGCGTCACGCCCACCAGCGCCACCGGCTGCAGGTCTTTGGCGGCATCGAAAGGCAGCTTCTGCAGATGGGGGTTGATGGACAGCGGCGTCGCGTCGTACAGCACCGTGTAGCCGTCCGCAGGCGCCTGCGCCACCGATGCCGCGCCGATGACGCCGCTAGCGCCCGCCTTGTTCAGAACGACGACGGACACCTTGAGCCGTGTCCCCAGGTGCTGGGCAAGCACCCGGGCCAGGGCATCGGCCGTTCCGCCCGGCGCGTAGGGCACCACCAGCGTGATCGGCTTGTTCGGCCAGGTCGATTGTGCGGTGGCGGGAATCGCGGTGAACGCCGCCAGCGCAGCGGCCAGCACGTTGAAATTGCGACGGTTCATGACGTGTTGTCTCCTTTGGAATTGAAACGGGCTGGAATCAGGCCGTGGCCGTGCGGTTCAGCACCGCCAGCGCATTGCGCGCCGCACCCAGGCCCATGTTCACGTAGGCGTCGCTGGTCACGCCACCGATGTGCGGGCTCAGGATGAAGCCGCTCTGGTGCTGGAACGGGTGGCCTGCGGCCATGGGCTCGACGGCGAAACTGTCCAGCCCGGCCATGCGCACCTGGCCGCTGTGCACGGCGGCAAGCAGTGCTGCCTCGTCGATCAGGCCGCCGCGCGCGGTGTTCACCACGATCACGCCCTTTTTGCAGCGCGCCAGCGTGTCGGCGTCCAGCAGGTCACGGTTGTCATCGGTCAACGGGCAGTGCAGCGAAATCGCGTCGCTCTCGCGCCAGATGGTTTCCAGGTCGGCGGCCTGCACGAAGTCCGGCAGGTTCTTGGCGAACGGGTCGAAGCCGAGCACGCGCATGCCCAAGGCGTCGGCCATCTTCGCGAAGCGCAGGCCGATGGCGCCCAGGCCGACGAGGCCGATGGTGCGGCCGCCGAGTTCCACGCTCTTGTGCGTGGCCTTGTCCCAGTGGCCGGCGTGCATGCGTTCGTTGAGCTGCGGCACCGACTTGGCGCAGGCCAGCAGCAGCGCCAGCGCCTGCTCGGCCACGGCGGCGGCGTTGGCGCCCACGGCGGCCACCACCTCGATGCCGCGCGCCTGGGCCGCTGCCTTGTCGATGGTGTCGGTGCCGCTGCCATGCTTGGAGATCACCTTGAGCGACGGCGCCGCGTCCATGGCCGCCGCGCCCACCTTGCTGTAGCGCACGATGATGGCCACGGGGTTGTGCCGGCGGCACAGGGCGACTACTTCGTCCTCCGTGGGCGTCTTGCCGGCATAGACGATGTCGTAATCGGCGAGCAGCGCCAGCGCCTGCGGGGCGAGGTCGGCCGCCGTGACGAGGATGGCGGCGCGGCTCACAGCGTTTCTCCTTCTTTCAGCACGCCGGCGGCGCGCAGCGCGGCGGGCAGCCACTTGGCAGCCGTGTCGCCGCGGGCTATTGATTCGATGCGCGCGGCCTCGTCGGCCACCTTCTTCACGGCCAGGGCCAGCATGGCGGGCGCCTTGGCGCGTTCGATCACCACTACGCCATCGGCATCGCCCACCACCAGGTCGCCGGGGTGCACCATGGCACCGCCGCAGGCGATGGGGTGGTTCACGCGGCCGGGCACGAACTTGGTCGGCCCGGCCGGGTTGAAGCCGGCGCTGAAGACGGGGAAGTCCAGCTCCAGCAGTTCCAGCTTGTCGCGGATGCAGCCGTCCACGATCACGCCGCCCAGGCCGCGCTTCTTGCAGGCGCTGAGCATCAGCGTGCCCATGAGGGCCGCCGTCTGGTCGCCCTTGCCGTCGATCACCAGGATGTCGCCCGGCTGCGCCAGCGCGATGGCAGCGTGGATCATCAGGTTGTCGCCGGGGCGCACCTCGACGGTGAAGGCCGGGCCGGCGAGCCGCATGCGTTCATGCACCGGCGCCACGCGGGCGTGCATGGTGCCGCGGCGGCCCGCCACGTCGGCGAGGATGGCGGCCTGGAAGGTGGCGGCCTGTTGCACGACGTCGGGGCTGACGCGCTCGATGGTGCGGATCACTTCGGGGAGTTGGTTCATGGAAATCTCGGCAGTGAAGGTAAAACGGTGCGACACAACCGCCACCACGCAGGATGCAGGTGGCCGTGCCGCATGGAACGGATCAGGAAATGAGCGCTTCAGTCCAAGCTAACGCCCGAGGCCTTGACGGTCTTGGCCCAGCGCGGCAGTTCGGCGCGCAGCAGCTGGTCGAACTTCTCGGTGCTGCCGCCCAGCACCTCGCCACCCTCTGAGCGCAGCTTCTCGGCCACGTCGGGTTGCTGCAGCGCCAGGTTGATGGCCTTGTTCAACTGCTGCACGATGGCCGCAGGGGTACCGGCAGGCGCCAGCAGGCCGAACCAGGTGACGGACTCGAAACCCTTGTAACCCGATTCCTCCAGCGTGGGGGTGCCGGGCAGCTGATCCGAGCGCTTGGCCGAGGTCAGCACGATGGCGCGCAGCTTGCCGTTGCGCACCTGGCCCAGCAGCGTGGGAACGGAGGACATGTACAGGTCGATCTGGCCGCCCACCAGGTCCGTCATGGCCTGGGCCGCGCCCTTGTAGGGCACATGGCGCAGCTGGATGCCGGCGGCGTTCTCGACCAACTCGCCCGACAGGTGGGCCACCGTGCCGTTGCCGGAATAGCCCAGCGTGATGCCGTCGGGGTTGGCCTTGGCGGCGGCCACGACGTCGGCAAAGCTCTTGTAGGGCGAGCCCGCCGGCGCGGCCATGACGATGGGCGAGGACGACAGCAGCGCCACCGGCACCAGGTCCTTCAGCGGGTTGTAGGGCAGCTTGGGGTAGAGCGAGGGGTTGATCGCCAGGTTGCTGGTCTGGCCCACGACCAGGGTGTAGCCATCGGGGGCTGCCTTGGCCGCCGCGTCCACGCCCAGATTGCCGCCGGCGCCGGGGCGGTTGTCCACGACGATGGTCCAGCGATTCTGGTCGGTGAGCTTTTGCGCCACCGTGCGCGCGATCATGTCCGTGCCGCCACCCGGGGGGAAGGGCACGATCAGGCGGATGGGCTTGGCCGGGTAGGCGGTCTGCGCCATCGCGCCGGTCGCGGGCACGGCGGCCGCGAGCAGGCCAAGAAGCGTCGCACCCAGGGATGCGGTCAGGGAAAAGCGTCGAGAGAAGGCCATGGGTTTGTCTCCGTGTATGTCATGAACCGCTGCCGGCACACAGGCGCAGGCATCGGGACGCAACTTTAAGAAAGCGTTTCAACCTATACAATAGAGTTGCGCACAATGAAACATATCCCACGGTAAGCAACATGAGTCGTCCCGCTAATCCCCCCCTCTCCGCCGATGAATCAACGCCTGCGGGCGCACGCGACGGTGGCGTCATTGCCGTGACGCGCGCGCTGCGGCTGCTCGAGTCCTTCGCCGTGGGCGAGTCCCAGCTGTCGCTGGCCGAGATAAGCCGGCGCTGCCAGCTGCACAAGACCACGGTGCTGCGCCTGGCACGCACGCTGGCGCAGTCGGGCTACCTGGTGCAGCGCGAGGACGGCGACTGGCGCCTGGGCCCGGCCGCGGGCTGGCTGGGAGCGCGCTACCAGGCCGGCTTTGACGTGCAGAACGTGCTGGAGCCGGTGCTGCGCGAGCTCACCCTGGCCACCGGCGAAAGCGCGGCGTTCTATGTGCGCGAGGGCGACATGCGCACCTGCCTGGTGCGCGTGGAAGGCCCGCAGGCACTGCGCCACCATGCGCGCATGGGCGAAGGTCTGCCGCTAGACAAGGGCTCGCCGGGCCGCGTGATCCTGGCGTTCTCGGGCGAGCCGGGCGAGGTCTACGAGGAGATCCGCCGGCGCGGCTACCACTGGTCGATCGGCGAGCGCGAGCAGGGCGTGGCCACGGTGTCCGCTCCCGTGTTCGGCCGCCACTGGCGCCTGCTGGGCTGCGTGTGCATCTCGGGGCCACAGTCACGGCTGCCGCAGGAGAAGCTGGAGGCGCTGGCCCAGACCATCATCAGGACGGCCAACCAGCTGTCCTACGCGCTGGCCGGCAAGGCCGCCAGCACGGCGGCGCAGGCGCCGGGCGTCTGGCATCCGTAAGGCGACGCCCAGCCAGCCGATACACTCGCCCGGCCATTTGCCTCCGACCTTGCCCCCATGCTCCACTACCTGACCATTCCCGTCACCGCCTTCCAGCAAAACAGCTCCCTCGTCTGGTGCGACCAGACCATGGAGGCGGCCGTCATCGACCCGGGCGGCGACCTCGATCTGCTGCTGGCCGAAGCGCAGCGCCTGGGCCTGCACCTGAAGGCCATCTGGCTCACGCACGCACACATCGACCACGCCGGCGGCACGGGCGAGCTGGCGCAGCGGCTGGGCCTGCCCATCATCGGCCCGCACCCGGGCGACCAGTTCTGGATCGATGGCCTGCCCCAGCAAAGCCAGATGTTCGGCTTTCCGCCGGCGCTGCATTTCACGCCCACGCGCTGGCTGCACGATGGCGAGACGGTCACCATTGGCCACGAGACACTGAACGTGCGCCACTGCCCGGGCCACACGCCCGGCCATGTGGTGTTCCACGCGCCGCAGATCGACCGCTGCTTTGTCGGCGACGTGCTGTTTGCCGGCAGCATTGGCCGCACCGACTTTCCTCAGGGCAACCACCAGCAGCTGATTGACAGCATCACCGGCCGCCTGTGGCCCATGGGCGACCAGACGGTGTTCATACCCGGCCATGGGCCGGAGAGCACGTTCGGACGGGAGCGGCGCAGCAACCCCTATGTCGGTGGTACCTGAGCGATTTACTACAAATTAAATAGCTTATGGCGCTTTCCTATAAAGCGCTACAAGCCGTTTTGCCACATATCCCTGTCAGCGCCCCAGCTCCTTGGCGCTGACCCCGGCAATGCCCCAGTTCTCTTTGGGCACGTCGTGGATCCAGACGCGCACATTGGCCACGGGTGCGCCCACGGCATCGACGAGGGCCTGTGTCACCTTCTCGATGACGGCCTTCTTCTGCTCCTCGGTGCGGCCTTCAAGCATGTAGATCTGTGCAAATGGCATGGTGCTCCACCCTGGTAAGAAAAGAGGTCAATCGGCCTTGAGGCCGAGCTGGCGGATCAGCCCGCCCCAGCGCCGGTTCTCGGCGCGGATGAAATCGGCGAACTGCTGCGGCGTGTTCACACGCAGGTTGCCCGAGATGTTGTCGAAGGCGGCCTGGGCCTGTGGCGTCCTGGCGCCGGCCTCCCAGGCGTCGTGCAGCTCGGCCACGACAGCCTGCGGCGTGCCGGCTGGCGCCACCAGGCCAAACCAGGTCTCGACCTCGAAGCCGGGGTAACCCGACTCGGCCACGGTGGGCACGTCGGGCAGGGCCTTGGCGCGCTGCGGCGAGGTGACGGCGATGGCCTTGAGCTTGCCCGCGCGCACATGCTGCAGCGTGGTGGCCAGCGAGCTTTCCATGCTCATTGGCACCGTGCCCGCCAGCAGATCCGGCACGATCTGGCTGGAGCCCTTGTACGGCACGTTGGTGAGCGCTATGCCCGCCACCGACTGCAGCAGCTCGGCCGCCAGATGGTTGCTGGTGCCTATGCCCGAGGTGGCGTAGCTGAGCCGGCCTGGGTTCGCCTTGGCATGGGCCACCATGCCCGCCAGGTCGGAGAACGGCGCCCCCGGGTGGATGACCAGGGCGCAGGGCGTGGTGCCCACCAGCGAGATCGGCAGCAAGTCCTTCTCCACATTGAAGGGCAGGCTGGCGTACAGGTGCGGCGCGATCGCCAGGCTGCTGATGGCCGCCAGGCCTATGGTGTAGCCGTCGGGCGCGGCCTTGGCGACGAAGTCGGTGCCGATGTTGCCGCCCGCGCCGGCCTTGTTCTCGACCACGAACTGCTGGCCCAGCCGCTCGCCCATGGCCTTGGCCGCCGTGCGGCCCATCACATCGGTCGGCCCGCCCGGCGGGAAGGGCACCACCATGCGCACCGGCCTGGCCGGGTAGCCACTCTGGGCCCAGGCGCCGCCGGCCAAGCTGGCGCCGCATGCGGCCAGCGCGCCGGCCGTGATGAAGTCGCGTCGTTGCATGGTCTTGTCTCTGGTTGTTGTTATGAAAAGGCTCAGGCAAAGCGCAGCGACACGCTGCCCATGCCCTGCACGCGCAGGCTGACGTTGTCGCCGGCCTGCACGGCCACGGCCTCGGTCACGCCGCCCGAGAGGATCATGCTGCCCGCGGGCAGCTCGCGCCCGCTCCGGCCCAGGTGGTTGGCCAGCATGGCAATGGCCGCGGCCGGGTGGCCCAGCACGGCGGCGCCTGCGCCAAGGGCCACGGGCTCGCCGTTTTTCTCCAGCACGATGCCGCAGGTGCGCAGGTCCACGCTCTCGGGCCGCTGCGCCTGGCCGCCAATGACGAAGCGCGCGGCCGAGGTGTTGTCGGCCACCACGCTCTTCAAGTCGAACTTGAAGTCGCGGTAGCGGCTGTCGATCACCTCGATGCCCGGCAGCACGAAGTCGGTGGCGGCCAGCACGGCGCCGATATGGCAGCCCGGCCCCTTCAGCGCATGCTTGAGCACGAAGACGATCTCGGGCTCGACCTTGGGGTGGATGAGCTCGCGCGTCTGCACCGTGCCGCCCTCGGGCACGCTGTAGTCGTCCACCAGAAAGCCGAACACCGGGTCGGTCACGCCCATCTGCTTCATCTTGGCGTGCGAGGTCAGGCCCGCCTTCAGTCCCACCACGCGCGCGCCGCGCGCGAGCTTGCGCGCCAGGATGGCGTCCTGGATGGCGTAGGCGTCATCCCAGTCCATGCCCGGGTGCTCGTCGGTGATCTTGGGCGTGTCACGCACCTGCAGCTGGCAGGCCTCCAGGTGCTCGGCCAGGCGCTCTATGGTGTCTTTGCTCAGTGCCATGTTGTGTTCCTTTCTTCAGGCGGCGACGGCCAGGCCGCGCGCACGCGCCATGGTGATGGCCGTGTCCTCGATCATGTCCTCCTGCCCGCCGACCATGCCGCGGCGGCCCAGCTCCAGCAGGATCTCGCGCGCCGGCACGCCGTATTTCTGCTCGGCACGCTTGGCAAACAGCAGGAAGCTGCCGTACACGCCGGCGTAGCCCAGCGTCAGCGCGTCGCGGTCGATGCGGATCGGGAAGTCCATCAGCGGGACGACCAGATCCTCAGCCACGTCCTGGATCTTCCAGACATGAACGCCCGTGGGGATGCCCATGCGGTCGAGCACGGCCACCAGCACCTCCATGGGCGTGTTGCCCGCGCCCGCGCCCAGGCCGGCTGCTGCCGCGTCGATGCGATTGGCACCGGCCTCTATGGCGGCAATGCTGTTGGCCACGCCCATGGCCAGGTTGTGGTGGCCATGGAAGCCCAGCTCTGTTTCAGGCTTCAAGGCCTGACGCACCGCGCTGATGCGCTCGGTCACATGCCCGGGCAGCATGTAGCCGGCCGAGTCGGTGATGTAGATGCAATTGGCGCCGTAGCCTTCCATCAGCTTGGCTTGTTTGACCAGACCGGCGGCGTCGTTCATGTGCGCCATCATCAAGAAGCCCACGGTGTCCATGCCCAGCTTGCGTGCCTGGGTGATGTGCTGCTCGCTCACATCGCCCTCGGTGCAGTGTGTGGCCACGCGGATGGTGTGCACGCCCAGCTCATGGGCCATCTTCAGGTGATCGACGGTGCCAATGCCCGGCAGCAGCAGCGCCGAGACCTTGGCCTGCTTCATCAGCGGGATCACGGCGCCCAGGTATTCCTCGTCGCTGTGCGCCGGAAAGCCATAGTTGACCGAGGCGCCACCCAGGCCGTCGCCGTGGGTGACCTCGATCAGCGGCATGCCGGCGGCATCCAGCCCCTGGGCGACGGATTTCATCTGCTCCAGGGTCATGAGGTGGCGCTTGGGGTGCATGCCGTCGCGCAGCGTCATGTCGTGCAGGGTGATTTTCTGTGTCATGGTGATAGTCCTTATGTATGTCGCACCGGGCATTCACTCCCTCTCCCGCTGGCGGGAGAGGGCGGGGGTGAGGGTGGTTCTTCGTACAGGCGCAGCGCCTGTGCACCCCCCTCACCCCTGCCCTCTCCCCCAGGGGGGAGAGGGAGTCAAGCCCTTCAGGCGGCCTGCAGGGTGAGGCGCCCGGCCAGCATTTCCTCGGCAAACATCTCGGCCGTGCGCGCGGCTGCTGCCGTCATGATGTCCAGGTTGCCGGCGTACTTGGGCAGGTAGTCGCCCAGGCCCTCGACCTCCAGGTAGATGGAGACGCGCTTGCCGTCGAACACCGGGCCGTTGACCAGCTTGTAACCGGGCACGTATTTCTGCACCTCGGCCAGCATTGCGTGAATGCTTTCGGTGATCGCCGTCTGGTCGGGTTCTTCGTCGGTCAGGCAGTGCACGGTGTCGCGCATGATCAGCGGCGGCTCGGCCGGGTTAATGACGATGATGGCCTTGCCGCGCCTGGCGCCGCCCACCTTCTCGATGGCGCCTGCGGTGGTGCGGGTGAATTCGTCGATGTTCTTCCTGGTGCCGGGGCCGGCGGATTTGCTCGACACGGTGGCGACGATCTCGCCGTAGGCCACCGGCTGCACGCGCGAGACGGCCGCGACCATGGGGATGGTGGCCTGGCCGCCGCAGGTGACCATGTTGACGTTCATCTCGCCACGCCCCAGGTGTTCCTTCAAATTGACCGGGGGCACGCAGAAGGGGCCGATGGCGGCGGGCGTCAGGTCGATCATCAGCGCGCCCTGTTCGTTGACCTTGCGCGAGTTCTCGGCGTGCACGTAGGCGCTGGTGGCGTCAAAGACGATTTGCACGCCATCCTGCTTCATGTGCGGCAGCAGGCCGTCGACGCCCTGATCGGTAGTCTTGATGCCCATTTCGCTCGCGCGCTTCAAGCCGTCGGACTCCGGGTCGATGCCCACCATCCACACCGGCTCCAAGACGGGGCTCCTCTGCAGCTTGGCCAGCAGGTCGGTGCCGATGTTGCCCGGGCCTATCAGGGCGCATTTGATCTTGTCACTCATCACTTTTCTCCACAAATCAAACAAAACGAACGCTGCAGCCGCCGACGCCGCCAATCGTCACGCGCAGGTTGTCGCCCGCCTGCACCGGCACCATGATGCCCAGCGAGCCCGACAGGATGACCTCGCCGGCTTCGAGCGCGATGCCGCGCGCGCCCAGGGTGTTGGCCAGCCAGGCCACGGCGTTGGCCGGGTGGCCCAGGGCGGCGGCGCCGGCGCCGGTGGCGACGATGTCGCCGTTCTTCTCCAGCACCATGCCGCAGGTGCCCAGATCCACATCGCGCGGGTCCACCAGCCGGTCGCCCAGCACGAACACGCCGCAGCTGGCGTTGTCGGCCACGGTGTCCTGGATCTTGATCGTCCAGTCCTGGATGCGCGAGTCGACGATCTCGAAACAGGCCATCACGCCCTCGGTGGCGGCGAGCACGTCGGCGGCGGTGACGCCCGGGCCTTGCAGGGTTTTCTTGAGCACAAAGGCGATCTCGCCCTCGGCCTTGGGCTGGATCAGGCGGCTCATGGGAATGGCCTGGCCCTCGTTGTAGACCATGGCGTCGGTCAGCCAGCCAAAGTCGGGCTGGAACACGCCCAGCATGTTCATCACCGCCTGGCTGGTCACGCCGATCTTCTTGCCGACCACGCGCTCGCCGGCGGCAAGGCGGCGCGCCATCAGGCGCTGCTGCACGGCATAGGCGTCGTCGATGGTCATGCCCGGGTGCGCGCTGCTCAAGGGCGCCAGCGTGGTGCACTCAGTCAGCGCCTCAAACAGCGCGTCGCCCAGTTGTTCGATGTCCTTGGTTTGCATTACTACACTTTCAATAGCTGTTTGCGCTTGACTGGCAAGCGCTACAAGCCTGTTTTGTTAAAACTTCACCATCACGTTGCGCAGCTCGGTATAGAACTCCAGCGAGTGCACGCCACCCTCGCGGCCTATGCCCGATTGCTTGGAGCCGCCGAACGGCGTGCGCAGGTCGCGCAGAAACCAGGAGTTGATCCAGCACAGCCCGACCTCGATCTGCTGCGCCAGGCGGTTGGCGCGCGAGATGTCCTGGGTGAAGACCGAGGTCGCCAGACCATAGCGGTTGGCGTTGACCTTGGCCAGCACCTCGTCCTCGCTGTCGAACGGGCTGATGTGGCAGCAGGGGCCGAAAATTTCCTCGGTGACCACGGTGGCCGTCTCGCTCAATCCGGTCCAGATGGTGGGCTGCACCCAGGAGCCGCCCTTGAGATGCGCGGGCATGTCGGGCACGCCGCCGCCGGTGACTATGGTGGCGCCCTCCTCCCTGGCCTTGGCGTACAGGCCCAGCACCTTCTGCTGGTGCTCCTTGCTGATCACCGGGCCGATCTTCGTCGCCTTGTCCTCGGGGTGGCCGGGGGTCATGGTTTCGGCGCGCTCCTTGAGCGCGGTGACCAGCTTTTCAAAGATGGGGCGCTCGACATACACGCGCTCGGTGCCCAGGCAGACCTGGCCGGCGTTCTCGAAGCAGGAGCGCGTGAGGGTATCCACGGCCACCTGGAAGTCGCAGTCGGCAAACACCACGGCCGCATTCTTGCCACCCATCTCCAGCGACACCGGGCGCACGCCGCTGGCCGCCGCGCGCATGATGGCCTCGCCGGTGCGTGTCTCGCCGGTAAAGGTGATGCCGTTGACGCCCTGGTGGCGCGTGAGGAACTCGCCCGCCGAGTCCGGGCCAAAGCCGTGCACCACGTTGTACACACCCTTGGGCATGCCGACCTGGTTCATCACCTCGCCCAAGAGCGTGGCCGTGGCCGGGGTTTCCTCGCTGGGCTTGACGACCACGGTGTTGCCGCAGGCCAGGGCCGGGCCAACCTTCCAGGTCATCAACAGCAGCGGCAGGTTCCACGGGCAGACCACGGCGATCACGCCGCGCGGCACGCGCACGCCGTAGCTCAATGCCGTCTTGCCGTCGGGCGTGCGCATCTGGAACGACTCGGTGGCGGCGCTCTTGATGGTGTCGATGAAGATCTGGAAGTTGGCCGCACCGCGCGGAATATCCAGGTGCGAGGCCAGATGGTGCGGCTTGCCGGTGTCGGCAATCTCAGCCTGCAGAAAGTCGTCAAAGCGCCGGTTGATCTCCAGCGCCACGGCATCCAGCAGCTTGCAGCGCTCGACCACCGACAGCCGCCCCCAGTCGCCCTTGAGCGCGGCCTGGGCGGCGGCCACCGCCGCATTCACCTCGGCCTGGCCGGCCTCGTGGATGGAGCCGATGACGCTGCCATCGACCGGGTTGATGTTGGCAAAGGTCTTGCCGCTGGCGTTCCTGACGTACTCGCCGTTGATGAAGTTGAGAAACTCTTTCATGTCGCTGCCCTGATTTGTTGGAATGGTTGAACGCCTGCCGGCCCCCTGCAAGCGCCGGCCCGGCGGGCCGGCGCAACTGGCTTAGAACGCCTTGACCAGCGTGAAGCGCAGCAGCGAGCCCTTGGGCTGCGCGCCCGTGCCGGCCTTGGCGCTGACCTCCTTGTAGAGCGCGCCCTTGAGGAACACGCCCGCGCCCGGTATCGGGTACACCAGCTCGGCGCCCACGGCGTGGCGCGCGGCCTTGTTGGCGCTGGCGCCGGCGCCGCTGTCGTTGGTGGTCTGCCACTGGCTGTAGCCCACCAGGCCGGCCGAGACCGCGCCGAATGACTTGCCCAGGCCCCACTCCAGCGTCAGCTGGTCGCCAGGGCGCATGCCGGCGCTGTTGCGGCCGTTGAATTCGTAGCGCATCAGCGCCGCACCGGAGACGGTCTTGGCACCGTCGAAGTAATAGGTCAGGCCGCCCGTGAGCATGGTGCTCTTGAAGCCCTTGCCGGGCGATGCCGGGGCGCTGGTGCTGGCGGTGTCGAACCACATGCCGGCGGCGGCCACGGCGTCCCACTGCGGGCCATGCCAGCCCAGCACCAGCGGGCCCAGGTAGACATCGCCCACGCCGCTGCGGCTGTCGGAGATGCCGGCGGCGTTGATGGTGAGCGAGGTGCGCATCACCGGCACGATGGCCTCCACGCCATAGTCGGCGCCCAGCAGCTTGTGGTTGGTGACCCAGACGAAGCGGTTCGCCAGCGCCGTCACGGTGCCGCGGTTGTGGCCGGGCAGGTTGCTGCTGCTGCCGGGGGCGCGGAAGTCGTCTATCTGGTAATTGACCAGGTAGCCTAGGTAGTACATGCCCGGTGGCGGCACGCTGGCCGCCTGCATGCCCTCCACGCCGGGCACGTAATGGCCGTCGGCCAGGGCTTGCGTGGCAAAAAGGCTGCCCAGGGCGGCCAGGGCCGCAGCGGCGATGTGGGATTTCTTCATGTTGTGGTTTCCTTCAGTTATCGAGGCCCAACGCCACCAGGGCGGCGCGGGCGCATATTTCGTCCTGCTCGGCCGAGCCGCCGGAGACACCGATGCCGCCGATCAACACCCCGCCCTCGCGCATGGGCAGGCCGCCGCCAAAGACCACGTTGCGCGGACGCACCGGCATGCCTAAGCGCAACGCCTCGTCACCCTGCAAGATGCCGGCCCACTGGCTGGTGGCAAAGCCAAAGCCGGCCGCCGTGTAGGCCTTGTCGACGGCGATGTCCACCGAGTGCAGAAAGGCGCCGGGCATGCGCAGAAACGCCGCCAGCACGCCCGAGGCGTCGGTCACGGCCGCGTTGATGCGTATGCCCAGCTCGCCGGCCTTGGCCACCGCGGCAACCACGGCGGCGTTGGCGGCCTCGGCGGTGATGGCGCGTTGCTCCACGCTGTGCGCCATGTCAGGTCACCACGCTCAGGAAGGCGTCGTTCAGCTTGCGGTCGTGATAGAAGATGCCGCGCCCGACTTCCTCCCAACTCCAGGTGATGGGCTCCATGTCCGGGTAGTGGTCGTAGCCGCCGGCAAAGGTCTCCAGGCGGTTGC
Organism: Alicycliphilus sp.; assembly: GCA_018054745.1. Classification (GTDB taxonomy): domain Bacteria; phylum Pseudomonadota; class Gammaproteobacteria; order Burkholderiales; family Burkholderiaceae_C; genus Alicycliphilus; species Alicycliphilus limosus. The sequence goes on along the minus strand of JAGPIX010000008.1, from coordinate 16,915 downwards.
CCGAGGGGTCGAAGAAATAAATGGTGGTGCCGTTGGTGATGCCGTGGCGCGTCGGGCCGATGTCGATGGAGACACGGTTCTTGCTCATGATGTCCGCGGCGCGCAGCACCTGCTCCCAGCTGCCGAGCTGGAACGACACATGGTGCAGCTTGCCCGGCTCGCCATGGCGCACCATGGCGATGTCATGCGCCTTGGCGCTGCAGGTCAGCCACACGCCCAGGTCGGTCTGACCGTCTTCGAGCTTCACGCGCTCGACCAGTGTGAAGCCCAGCACCTTGGTGAACAGGTCGGTGGCGCCGTCGAGGTCGGTGCCGTAGATCAGCGCGTGGTCCAGGCGGATGGGGGTGATGCCCGGCTGGTCGATGATGTCCATGTCGGGGCTGCTGTTTCCCACGGCGCTGCCGACGGCGGTCTTGTCGGCGTACAGCTCGATCATGTGGCCGGTGGGGATTTGAAAGCGCACACGCTCGCCGGTCTCCAGCAGCTCACCAGCGGGGATGCGCTCGGTCTTGACGCCGTATTCGTTGAGCTGTTTTTCCAGGCTGGCCAGGGTGGCCTTGTCGAGCACCTTGTAGCCAAAGAAGTCCATGCCGGCACGGTCGGACTGGCGCAGGATGATGCTGTTGTGGTCGCGCTCGGCGCGGGTCTTGAAGTAGGCGCGGCCCTGGCTGTCGCGGCCCTGGTACTTCAGGCCCATGACGTCGGTGTACCACTTCACTGATTCCTCGATGTCCAGCACACGAATCTGTGCGTGCCCGGGGCGCAAAACTCCAGTCATTGCCATGGTCTGTCTCCTTGTGGTTGTCAGGTGGGTTGGGAAAGGGAGGCGTCGGTCGTTGACGGCGACCGGCACACGGTTTTCTTCATGCTGCCGACCACGCTCAGGCGCAGGTCGCTGGTCGGCTTGATGCGACAGGAGAGCACGCAGCCCTCGGCCTCTTCCTCGGCGCTGATGTGGGCGCGGCTCATCACGCGCTTGTCGTAGCTGCCCTCGAGCACATGCACCTTGCACACGCCGCAGCCGCCCTGGCGGCAGCCCACGGGGATGCCCTTCTTGCCCAGCGCCTCCATGCCCTGGAGCACCGAGCGCTCGTCCAGGCAGCGGTAGCTCTCCTGGGTTTCGGCGATCGTGACGGTGTAGTACTGGCCCATGGTGGCGTCCGGTCAGATCTTCTTGAACAGCGGGCTGCGCACCTGCTGCGCATCGGCCGCCGAGATGAACTTCTCGGTGTAGATGTCGCGCTCGAACAAGCGCCCCTGCATCAGCGTGCTGATGCAGGCGTCGATCATCAGCGGCGGGCCGCACAGATAGGCCTTGTGGCCGCGGAAGTCGTTGGCAAAGTGCGCCTTGGCGGCGTCGTGCACGAAGCCGCGCGCACCCGTCCAGCCGCTGTCCTCGGCCTCGCCCGAGAGCGCCGCCACGTAGCTGAAATTGGGGTGCTTGTCGGCCAGCTGCTCGAACTCGGCGTGGTGGTAGAGCTCGTCCTGGCTGCGCGCGCCGTTGACCAGCGTGATGGGCTTGCTGCAACCCGCGGCCAGCAGATCCAGCACCATGGAGCGCGGGCTCGACAGCCCCGATCCGCCGGCCAGGAACAGGTAGCCCAGGCCCTCCTTGGCGTGCGCCGATTCGCGCACGAAGAAGCGCCCGTAGGGGCCCGAGAGCTGCACTGCATCACCGCTCTTGAGCTGCTGGTGCACCCAGGTCGTGCCCTTGCCTCCGGGCACATGGCGCACGTTGAGCTCGATCTCGTCGCGGCCGCCCGCTGCCGTAGGGGCGTTGGCGATCGAGAAGGCGCGCGGCGCGGCCTCGCCGGGGATGTGCAGGTTGATGTATTGCCCGGCCTGGAACTCCATGGGCTGATCCAGCTTGAGCCACACGCCCTTGATGGTGGGCGTCAGATCTTCGATGCGCACCACCGTGGCGCGGTAGTCGTGCACGAGCAGGTTGCGCGCGTCGGGTTCTTCGTCGATCTCGGCCTCTATAACCACGTCGGACTGCAGCGTGGCACAGCAGGCCAGGGCCTTGCCTTCGTCGCGCTCATAGTCCATCAGTGCAAAGCCGCTGGCCTCGCCATGCTCGATCTCGCCGTCCGTCACCTGGATCTTGCAGGTGGCGCACAGGCCGTGGCAGCAGGCGTGCGGCAGGTAGATGCCGGCGCGCAGCGCGGCATCCAGAATGCTCTGGCCTTCCTCGACCTCGATGGTCTGGCCCAGCGGTTCAATGGTGAGCTGATGGCTCATGACAATCTCACTGATTCAAAATAGATAGCTACTTGCGCTTTATGGACAAGGGATTGACCTGAATTTGATTCAAACCCTTGCCAAAAGACGCATCTCAGAAGCAGGAGCCGCTCAGGCCCGTCAGGCCCGGCGTGCGAAAGCGGATCACGCTCTTGTGGCCCAGGCCATGCTCGGCCAGGGTCTTGTCCATGTCGGGCGTGAAGGGCTTGCCGGACATGAACCACTCGGCTTTGTCCCAGTCGATCCTGGCAAAGTCCGGGTGGGCGCCATACATGCCGGGCAACGCGCCGTTGACGAGGTCGCCAAACTTCATCGTCGGCGGCATGGGGGCGCAAAACGGCGCGCAGAACATCTTGTGGTCTTCCCAGCCGATGTACAGCAGCGGCGCGGGGAATTTGTCCACCGTGTCTTTTTGCTCGAACTCGTAGGGGGCGATGGATTTGACGGCCATGGGGTATCTCCTTGTCTCTTGCCTGGTGCGCGCTCAGTTGCCGGTGGCCTGGGAGCGCCAGTTCTCGAAGTTCTTCTTGTCCGGCGAGTCGGCGTAGTCCATGTTGTCCTCGCCCTGGCGGATCTTGTACCAGCGCAGCACCTCGGCCAGCGGGTTGAAGTCGGGCTGGGTCGGATCCACGTCCTCGGGGAAGCAGTTGCCCTGGTAGATCTGGTGCACGGGCAGCCAGCTCTGGGCGTACTTCTCGGGCTCGTTGTCGAAGATGTGCTTGCAGCCGTCGGAACAGCAGTGGTACTTCATGCCCTTGTATTCGCTCTCGCGGTAGGCCACCTTGGTCGGGTCGTCGGGCTCGGTGAAGAACATCGGCACCTGGCAGACCTGGCACAGCATGGGCAGGGTGCCGTTGTAGAAGCGCTTGCCCTCGGCCTGCTCCTTGGCGTAGTGCTGCCACAGCGGGCGGTAGTACTTGTCAAAGGTTTCGGGGTACTTGGCCGAGAGCCAGTCCATGTCCTTCTCGCTGGGCGCCCAGGTGTGGAAGGGGGCGGCGGCGCCGTAGTTGTAGAACACGTTCCAGGCCTGATGGCTGAGGTGATCCTTGTCCTTGCAGGCCTGTTCCCAGCCCTTGGGCACCTTGATGCCGTAGCGCGCCAGGTCGTTGAACAGGGCGGCGCCGTTTTGCTCGGCATAGATCTCCCAGGCCTCCTTCCAGCTCATCACGCGCTTGGGCAGCATGTAGTCCATCATCATGGCCACCAGGGTCAGCACGCGGTAGCCGCGCCAGAACCATTTGTCCAGCCAGGCCTGCACGATGGGCAGGTTGTCCGGATCCTGCTCCAGGATGAACTTGATGATCTCCAGCCCCAGCGTCATGTGGCGCGACTCATCGCTCTGCGCCGAGAAGCCGAAGGCCATCGCCCCCATATCGCCGTTGTAGGCCGCGCCCGAGATGAAGGGCACGAACAGCAGGTTGGTCAGCACATATTCAAAGGCGAAGCCGATGGCGACGATGAACTCGAACGGCCCGGCGCTGACGGCGTCGTCAAAGAACGACTTGGGCACGCTCAGGTACCAGACGCGGTCATGCTGGTGGCGCCAGTCGGCAAAACCGTTGTAGTGCTTGTTGTAATTGGACAGGCTGTGGATCTGCGTCTGTGCGTGGCGGATCTCGTCCAGGCTCTGCATCATGCAGGCCACACGCGGGCCGGCGCCGGGGTACTGGCGCCCGACATGGGCAAAGCCGCGGTGCGCCATGTATTCCAGCGGCGAGACGCCGGTCAGGAACAGCTTCAAGGTGTTGATGTAGCGCCCATCGGTCACGCCCAGGTGGCCGTTGTTCTGCGTGAACGCATCGATGATGGCGTAGAGCTTGCGCTCCTTCTCGGCCTGGTATTTCCAGTACGAGTCCATCGTCATGCGGAACGGGTCTTCGAACTTGTCCCAGTCGTGGATCTTGATGCCCTCGTACTCCATGTACGGGAACACGTCCTTGACGGCCTGGTAGCTGGGATTCCAGGCCAGATCGCGCGTCATCAGGTTGTAGCGCTCCTTGAGGCCCAGCTTCTTGGTGGCTTTCATATCCATGGTGTGTGTCTCCTTGCGTCGTCCGTAGGGGTGCGGTGGCGCGGGTTTATTGATGCCAGGTGAGGGTGAATTCGTCGTCGGTTTCGTCCACGTTGCCGCTCATGGTGATGAGGTGCACCTGCATCTCCTGCAGGTCGAACGCGCGCCCGATCTCCTCTTCGATGGTGGACTTGCGCACCACCAGATGGCCAGGTACGTCGATCTTCACCATGGCCGGCTGGTCGCTGACGATGGCGCCGGGGTTGTCGGCCAGGATGGCGTTGACGATGGCGCGCGAGTCTTCGTTCTTCTGAAATGCAATGAATACGTTGGACATGCCTGTGCTCCTGTACTGGTGTCGGGGTCGGGCTCAGGCCAGGGTCAGGCCGGCCTTGTTCATGCGCCCATCCACGGCCGCGACCGAGCGCGCCAGCGCATCGGCACCATCGGCGCCCAGCGCCAGCTCGGCGATGGGGGCCAGGGCCTGCTGCACGCGGCCGCGCCAGTGGGCGTACCAGTGGCTGAGCAGCTCCTTGTTCTCGGGGCTCTCGGCGGCGGCGACCTTCATCACCGCGTCCACCCATTTGTTGGCGTCCTGACCCCACTCGGCCTGGAAGCGCGTGAGCATGGAGACCACCGGGCCGGCCTGCTCGCTCAGCACCTGATCGACCTCCTTGTAGGCCAGGGCGAACAGCACGCCGTCGAGCACCAGGTTCTGCGCCACGAACAGCTCGAACCAGTCCTTGAGCACCCAGGTGTCTTCCACCAGGCGGCGCAGGCCCTGCCAGGCGGGCGCCTGCAGCCAGGCCTGCTTGCCGGCCTCGAGCTCGCCCTGGTTGCCCAGCAGCAGGCCCAGGCGGGTGAGGTACTGGGCAATGCCCAGCTGATCCATGCCGGCATACAGGCAGGGCTGGGTGATGGCGGTGCCGTAGCCGTAGGCGCACTGGTAGGCGCCGTTCATGTTGGCGCCCCAGGCGACATGGCGCAGCGGCACATAGAAGTCCAGCGCCTTGCGCCGGGCGGCGTCGTCATAGCGATCGGCCAGGCCGCGCTCCTCGACGAATTCAAAGTCCGCCTCGGCCACTTCCTGCATGCGCGCACGCGCCTGGGTGTAGGCGCCGTAGTAGAACTGGCGCGGGTCCTTCAGCGCATACCAGTCCCGCATCACCAGGCGGGTGCGGCGCGGGTCGAACAGCTCGTGCTGCGGATCCCAGGTGGGGCGGTAGTGGAAGTTGGCATCGGGCTGCACATTCATCGTGCCCTCGATGTAGCGCGAGGCCGGCTTGTCGGCCCCCAGCCGCTCGGCGATATGGTTGTAGGTCTGGCGCAGCGGGGTGATGCTGACGGTGCGCAGGTCGATTTGCATGGGGCTTGTCTCCTTGGGTTTTCGGTAGGGGCTGACGGTCACGACTCCTGGCGGAAATGCCGCTCACGGGCATCGCGCAGGCTCCAGTCCCATTCGTGCTCGGCACTGCCCTCGCCATGCTCGGGCAGGCGGCCATGCGTGGGCACCACGGCCTGCATGGCGCAGAACTCCTCGAACTGCTGGCGCGGCATCACCATCTCGACGTAGAGCCCGGGCTCGCCCACGGCGAACTCGAACTCCACCATGCCGTTGTCGTGCTCCTGCACGATGCGGATGAAGCGGCGCTGGACATCCCAGCGGTCTTCGGAAGGGGGCGGCGTAGTGCTCATGCCAGGAGCTATGCAGAACATGTGCCAGCTCGTCCCGCAAAGGCTGGAATCTCGATAATTCAGGGGTAAACCCCTAAGAATTCACCGAAAGAACAGGGATTTCCAAGCCCCATGGATCACAAAATCCGCCTGTATCCAGGCGTAAATTCACGATTTGCGTGATTCATCGAGGAGGTGATTCACCATTTGATGAAATTCACCCAATTTCTCCGCTTGCACTGAAAAATGGTTTATCGATAATTCAACCTCATGCCCACACTCCCCGCCCTGCCCTCGGATGCCGACCTGCGGCGCCAGATCCAGTTCTCCGCGGCCGACGGCCGCATCTGGCTGGCGGGCCAGCGCATGGTGTTGATGCACGCCGCCTCGCTGGGCATATTGCGCCGCGAGCTGATGCACACCCTGGGGCCCACGGCCGCGCGCCGCCTGTTGCTGCGCGTGGGCTATGCCTCGGGCGAGCGCGACGCGGCGCTGGCGCGCCAGTTGCGCCCCGGCGCCGACGCCTTCGCCATGTTCAGCGTCGGGCCGCAGCTGCACATGCTGCAGGGCGCGGTGCAGGTGGCGCCCCGGCGCCTGGAGCTGGACATGGCCAGCGGCCATTTCCACGGCATCTTCGACTGGCAGCATTCCTGGGAGGTGGAGACCCATGTGCGCGACTTCGGCGCGCAGCACAACGCCGTGTGCTGGACGCTGCTGGGCTACGCCTCGGGCTATACCAGCGCCTTCATGGGCCGCACCGTGCTCTACAAGGAGGTGCAATGCGCCGCCTGCGGCCATGCCCATTGCCGCATCGAGGGCCGGCCGGTGCAGGACTGGCCCGATGGCGCCCAGGTGGCCAGCGACTACGCCCCAGACGCGCTGGCCCTGCCGGAGGGCGCGCGCACGCCGGTCGCCTGGCCGCCGCCCGTGCCGGCCGAGGACCGGCCCGAGCCGCCGGCCGACGCCCTGGGCCAGCTCATCGGCCGCTCCACCGGCTTCAACGCCGCCACACAGCTGCTGCGCAAGGCCGCCAGCACCCAGGTGACGGTGCTGCTCACCGGCGAAACCGGCGTCGGCAAGGAGCGCTTTGCGCGCGCCCTGCACGCCCTGAGCCCACGCGCGGCCAAGCCCTTCGTGGCGGTGAACTGCGCGGCGCTGCCGGGCAGCCTGGTCGAGTCGGAACTGTTTGGCACCGAGAAAGGCGCCTACACCGGCGCCGACGCCGCGCGCGCCGGGCGCTTCGAGCGCGCCCACGGCGGCACGCTGTTCCTGGACGAGCTGGGCGAGCTGCCGCTGCCAGCCCAGGCCAAGCTCTTGCGCGTGCTGCAGGACGGCCAGGTGGAGCGCCTGGGCGCGACCCAGCCGCGCCAGGTGGATGTGCGCCTGGTGGCGGCCACGCACCAGGATCTGGCCGAGGCGGTGCGCGCCGGGCGCTTTCGCCAGGATCTGTACTACCGCCTGAACGTCTACCCCATACGCATCCCGCCGCTGCGCGAGCGCCTCGATGACATCGAGCCCTTTGCCCGTCACCTGCTGGAGCGCTTTGCCACGCGCCACGACAAGCACATCGCCGGCCTGAGCGACCGCGCCCTGCACGCGCTGCGCCAGTACGCCTGGCCCGGCAACATGCGCGAGATGGAGAACCTGATCGAGCGCGGCGTGATCCTGGCCGACCCAGGGCAGCCGGTGGACGCGGCCCACCTGTTCCCGGACGGCACCGGCGCCGCCAGCGGCACGCCGACACTCACGCTGCAGGCCTCGGGCCGCCTGGGCGAGACCCGCGCCAGCGGCTGCGACGACACGCTGATCGCGCGCCTGCTGGGTGACGGCCTGGATCTGCAGGCACTGGAGACCCAGCTGATGGAAGCCGCCGTGCAGCGCAGCCACGGCAACCTGGCTGCCGCCGCGCGCCTGCTGGGCCTGACGCGCCCGCAGCTGAGCTACCGCCTGAACAAACCACGCGAATCCTGAACCGGAGCCCCCGCCATGGCCAAACGCAGCGCCCTGGGCGCCATCGACGACCCGGCACCGTCCGGGCGCACCCTGATAGAGCAGGCCTACGCAAGGCTGCGCGACGACATCGTGACCGGCCAGCTCGGCCCGGGCGAGCGCCTGCGCGTGGAGCATCTGAAGACCGACTATGGCGTGAGCGCCGGCACGCTGCGCGAGGCCATCACGCGCCTGGCCAGCGACGCGCTGGTGGTCACTGAGGGGCAGCGCGGCTTTCGCGTCGCGCCCATCGCCCTGGAAGACCTGGAGGACATCACCAACCTGCGCGTGCAGATCGAGACCATGGCCCTGCGTCAGTCGATACGCGCGGGCGACGGGCTATGGCGCCAGCGGGTGGAGCAGGCCTTTGCCGCGATCTCGGCCGAGGAGCCCATCGCCCCGGAGCGCCGGCGCCACTGGGAAAACCTGAACGTGGACTTTCACGAGGCCCTGCTGTCGGGCTACGCCTCGGCCTGGACGCTGCGCGTGCTGCGCCTGCTGTCGCGCCACACCGAGCGCTACCGCAGCTTTGCCATGGCGCTGCCCGGCGCCGTGCGCGACGTGCATGCCGAGCACACGGCAATCGTTGAATTTGCCCTGTCCGGGCAGGACGCGCGCGCCGCGCTGGCGCTGGAGGCGCATATCCGCACCACGCCCGACCTGCTCATGCAGGCGCTGCGCGAGGGCCGGGCATCGCTGCCCGGCAATGGCGCACCACCACCGCCGCCGCAGAAATCTGCCGACCCATCACCGGGCGAATAAGCCGCCCGGCCTGGCCATCAACGGCGCGACTGCAGATACAGCCCCTGCACGCGCGGCACGTTCTGCTCCAGCTCGCGGATGCGGTCTGGCCCCGTGGGGTGGGTGGACAGAAATCCTATGCCGCCGTTGCCCGTGGCCTGGCCCATCTTCTGCCACAGGGTCACGGCGGCCTGCGGGTCGTAGCCGGCGCGCGCGGCCAGCTCCAGGCCCACCAGGTCGGCCTCGCTCTCGTCGCTGCGGCTGAATTTGAGCGTCAAAAGCTGCGTGCCCAGGTTGGCCGCCATATTGCCCAGCTCGCCCAGGCCCAGCAGCTGCGCGCCCAGCGACAGGCCGATGCTGGTGGCCTGGCTCTTGGCGATGCGCTCGCGCGCGTGCTCGCGCAGGGCATGCGCCATCTCGTGGCCCATGACCATGGCGATCTCGTCGTCGGTCAGTTTCAGCTGATCCAGGATGCCGGTGTAGAAGGCGATCTTGCCGCCGGGCATGCAGAAGGCATTGATCTGCTTGCTACCGATCAGGTTCACCTCCCAGCGCCAGCTGCCGGCGCGGCTGTTCCACTGCTGGGCGTAGGGAATGATGCGCTGCGCGATGGCGCGCAGCTTGATGAGCTGCGGGTGGTTGTCCGGCGCCAGCGCGCGCTTGGCCTTGGCCTGGGCCAGCATCTGGTCGTACTGCTGGGTGGCCGAGGTCTCCAGCTGCTCGGCCGGCACCAGCTGGCGCATGGCCGAGGACTTGCCCACGTCCACCTGGGCCGCGGCCGGCAGGGCGGCGGCGCCAGCGGCGGCCAGCAGAAAGGCGCGGCGCGCGTGCCAGATGCGGCCGGTGCAGCAGCCGCAGCTGTCCAAGAGTGAAGCGGTGGTAAAGATGCTCATGCGCGCAAGTCTACGGCGCGGCGCGCAGCTCCGCCCACACCACCAGCAACAGCCCGGCGATCACCCCGGCCAGTCCCAGCCAGGCCAGTGGCTGCTGGCGCTCGCCCACCACCCACACCGCCAGCACAAAGGCCGTCACCGGCTCGCCCAGCGCCAGCGTCACGCCGGTGGTGCCCGAGATATGGCGCAGCCCGCTGGAGAACAACAGATACGACAGCCCGGTGCTGACCAGCCCCAGAAACAGCACCACGCCCCAGGCCGCAGCCCCCGCCTGCAATGGCCCGCCCAACACCCAGGCCACCGGCACCGACAGCAGCGCCGCGCCGGCAAACACCGCCAGATTGGCGCGCGCCGGGCCCAGGCGCAGCACCAGCGGCTTGTTCACCAGGGTGTAGCTGGCATAGGCCAGTCCGGCCAGCAGGCACAGCGCCACGCCCGTGGCGTTCAGCCGCAGCTCCCCACCCTGGCCCAGCGCCATGGCGGCGCCGCCGGCCACGCTGACCAGCATGCCCAGCCACCACAGCGCGGGCGGCAGGCGCCGCGCCAACAGCGTCTGCAGCAGCCCGGCCCAGATGGGGCCACTGCCAATGGCAAGGGCCGTGCCCAGGGCCACGCCGCTTTGCTTGACGCCGGCAAAAAAGCTCAGGTTGTAGGCGGCGATGCAGCCCCCCGCCAGGGCCATCTGCGCCCAGGGCCAGGGGCCACTGCGCGCCGGTGCGCGCCAGGCCAGGACAGCAAAAAAGGCGCTGCCAATCACCAGCCGCAGCGCCCCCACCCAGTAGGGCGAGAGCGTGGCCGGCGCCAGGCTTTGCGCCGTGCCGGTCGTGCCCCAAAGCATGGCGGCCAGCAGCACCAGGGCCATGCCGCGGGCGGAATGTCGTGTGTCGTTCATGCCTGCCATGCTGCGCCCGGATTGGCGGGCAACTATCGAGCAACGCGCGTAGTGCGGGCCGCCTGGGCGGCGGAAGACCCAAGCAAAATACGGCCTTTGCGCCCGCCAATAAAGCGCTAACAGCTATTTATTAAATAGCATCACCGCGCCGCAGCACCCGCGCCCCCTGGCCGCGCTCGCGCCGCAGCGCGTAGGCCAGGGCGCTGGCGCTGGCGTAGCCGGTGCGCAGGGCCGTGGCTTCGAGCGACTGGCCGCGGGCCAGGGCGCGCTCGGCCACATCCAGCCGGCGCGCGCGCAGCCATTGCTGGGGCGTGTGGCCGGTCAGCTCCAGCAGGCGCGCGTGAAAGCGTTGTGGGCTCAGCAGGAACAGCGCCGCCATGCGCGCCGTCGGCCAGTCCTGGTGCAGCGCGCCCTCCACGGCGGCGCGCAGCAGGTCCAGATCCAGCCCCCGGCGCGCCAGCACGCGCGGCGCCTGCAGCAGCAGGGCCAGATGGGCCGCCGCGTCGGCCGGCGGCTCGGCGCGCGCCTGCGGCGGCACGGCAAAGCGGCGCACCCGGTCCACCTCGGCCGCGGGCGGCGCGTCGATCACCAGGATGGATGCGCCGGCGCCGGCCAGAAAGCCGTGCCGCGTGCCCGCCGGCACCACCACGCCGCAGGCCGCATCGACAAAGGCTGCGCGGCCGGCCAGCTCCAGCTCCATGCGGCCCTGCAGCGCGTACAGCACCTGGGCATGGGCGTGGTCGTGCGCCTGGTGCTCGCCGGCGTAGCGGCGCACCGAGGCGACGGGGCGATCGAGCGCGGCGCGGTTCATGGGCGCGATGGTAGCCGCGCGCGGGCCGGATAATCGCGCGCCATGTCGTCCCATTCCGCTCCCGCCGCGCGCCGCTCCTGGCGCCAGGCCTGGCTCGTTTATCTGGAGCCCGCCAGCCTGCGCATGCTGGCCCTGGGCTTTTCCGCCGGGCTGCCGCTGCTGCTGGTGCTGGGCACGCTGAGCTTTCGCCTGCGCGAGGCGGGCGTGGACCGCACCACCATCGGCTACCTGAGCTGGGTGGGCCTGGCCTATGCCTTCAAGTGGGTCTGGTCACCGCTGGTCGACCGCCTGCCGCTGCCGCTGCTCACGCGCCGCCTGGGGCGCAGGCGCGGCTGGCTGCTGCTGGCCCAGGGCCTGGTGATGGCCGGCCTGGTCGGCATGGCGCTGACCGACCCGCGCGCCGAGCTGGCGCCCCTGGTCTGGTGCGCGCTGCTGGTGGCCTTTGGCTCGGCCACGCAGGACATCGCGCTGGACGCCTTCCGCATCGAATCGGCCGACGCCGAGCGCCAGGCCGCCCTGGCCGCCACCTACCAGACGGGCTACCGCCTGGCCATGATCTGGGCCGGCGCGGGCGTGCTGTGGATCGCCGCGCGCGCCGAGGTCGCGGGCGTCGATGGCTACCAGGCCGGCGCCTGGGCCGCGGCCTATCTGGTGATGGCGGCCTCCATGCTGGTCGGCACCGTGACGGTGCTGCTCTCGCCCGAGCCCGCACCGCGCCCGCTGCCCCCGGCCAAGGGCCTGGGCGACTGGCTGCGCGGCGCAGTGGTGGAGCCGTTTGCCGACTTCATCAAACGCTACCGCTGGCAGGCGGCGCTGATCCTGGCGCTGATTGCCGTGTACCGCATCAGCGACGTGGTCATGGGCATCATGGCCAACCCCTTCTATGTCGATATGGGCTACAGCAAGGACGAGGTGGCCGCCGTCACCAAGGTCTTCGGCGTGGTCATGACGCTGGCCGGCGCCTTCGTCGGCGGCGTGCTGTCGATGCGCCTGGGCGTGATGCGCGTGCTGATGCTGGGCGCCGTGCTCTCGGCGCTATCGAACCTGCTGTTCGCCTGGCTGGGCCAGCGCGGGCACGACCTGACCGGCCTGGTGCTGGTGGTCTCGGCCGACAACCTGGCCGGCGGCATCGCCTCGGCGGCCTTCATCGCCTACCTGTCGGGCCTGACCAACGTGCAGTACTCGGCCACGCAGTACGCGCTGTTCAGCTCCATGATGCTGCTGCTGCCCAAATGGCTGGCGGGCTTCTCGGGCCAGTTTGTCGATGCCCATGGCTACAGCGCGTTCTTTACCGGCACGGCGCTGCTGGGGCTGCCGGTGTTGCTGCTGGTGTGGTTTGCATCAAGAGCCAAAAAGGCCTCTGGCACTCTATAGATAAGCGTTGATAGCTATCAATTTTCTTGATTGAAAACAGACCTCGGCCGCCCTCCTCTTACCCCCTCCTCCTCTGGGGGAGGGTTGGGGTGGGGGCCAGCACCGCGCGTATGCCTATGCCAGCATGTCGCCGGTATCAACGCGCCGCCGTCTGCATGGCTTGCACGACCTTCACCGTCTTCACACTCACCATGACGACGCGCTGCAAGAGATCGATCACCTTCTCCTTGTGATCGGCAAAACGGTAGGTATAAAACTCCTCGCGGATGGTCGGATCCTTGGGCTTTTTTTCCTTGTGCTGATCCAGCACCCAGTCCAGGGCCGAGCGGTTGCCCAGCCGGTAGGCCCAGGCTTCGGGCGGCACGCCGCGCAGCGTGGTTTCGCTGTCGAGCAGGATGCTGCCTGCCGCCGGATCGGACTTGAGCAGCGGCTTTGGCGCCAGGCCCGCAGCGCGCGCCTTCACGTCGGGTTCATCATGGCGCGTGAGCTCGAAGGGCTGCACCGACTCGTAGTCGATGTGCAGCCGCATCAACTCGGCACCCCAATCGGCCCAGCGCCAGAAGTCGGCGTAGAACGGGATGCGCGGGAATTCGCGCTTGAGGTTTTGTGCGTACTTCTCGCAATAAACAGGATCGTGCAGCACGGCGTAGCAGTAGTGAAAAATTGCCTCCTTGGTGATCTTGCGCGCCCCGGTTTTGCTCCCTCTCCCACTGGGAGAGGGTTGGGGTGAGGGCTCGCAGCCTTTGTAGTGGGCGATGAACTGCTTGAGGCCCCAGTCGGTGATGTTGTCAACGACGTTGTTCTGGGCGTCATGCCGCCGCAGGGGGAGACCGTATGTGTCCCCGACATAGTGCAAGTCAAACGGTGCACCCCCAGCCAACACACGCAATCCGGACGACATGGACAGGCAAAGCGTCCGGCCCTGGATGAACTCGCGCATGGCGCCAGGTTCATCCACCAGCACATCGGAGGCATAGATAAGCCGCGTCGTGAATGGGCGGTAAATGTAGGGATAAACACGCTGAGGGTCGAATGGCTCGATGCGACGCTGTTGGGCGCGCCGCTTCAAGTTCCGCGACCACTTGATGCGCGTGTCGTACTCGTCCGGGCGTCCGACATGCCTATCGTAGAGGCGCAGGAAGAACTGGACTTTCGAGGCGAGTTCACGCTTGGTGTTTCCAACGACCCACTCATCGCGATTCGTCGAAACACCCAACGAAAACAGCTTGAAGATCGCCCGCTCCTTCGCCCCCGTCTTCGCCGCCTTGGTCTCCTTGCTGGCCAGCGGGATCAGGCTGTCGAAATCGTTGTGCGTCAGATTCAGCCAGTTTCCGCTCTTGTCGGGCGAGACCTCATCGAAGGCCAGGGCGCGCAAGGGCTGGCTGGCGAGGAAGGCAAGCTTTTCCTCGGCGGTTTCCAGCTCGGGGCGACGCGCGTAGTACACGCGGGCGGGCCTTTTGTCTTTTGTGGCCTGCTGGCGCTTGACGAGGAAGCTGATGGCCACGCCAGTCTGGATGCCAAAGACGTTGTGTCTCGTGCCGCTCAACTTGGGGTTGGCACGCACGTCGCCGCCCAAATCGACCACGTAGATGTCGCTGAACTCCTGCGCCACGGTCTTGCGAAAGCCGTCGAAGGTGCGGGCATCGAGAAAGCTGCGGTTGGTGACGAAGGCCAGGATGCCGTTGGCATCGAGCCGGTCGCTGGCCCAGCGGAAGAAGCGTGCGTACATGTCGTACAGCTTGGTCTTCTGCGCCGTGCTCTCGGCGATGTAGGTTTGCTTGATGCGGGCGTCGATGTGCGGATATTCGCGATTCTTGTTGTTATCGTTCTCGCTTTGCTGGTTGGCGTTGTACGGCGGGTTGCCGATGACGACGCTGATGCGCCGGCTATTCTGGCGCCGGATGCGTTCGACGTTCTCCTCGCTCACGCTGCCAAAGAGCTCGCCGGTGGTGCCGCGCGCGGCGGTGTGCAGGCCCACGTTGTCCAGCGTGTCCACGAAACACAGGTTGGGAAACTCGGCGTAGCTGCCCGTAATGGCGGCATAAGTCGCTTCGATGTTCAGATTCGCCACGTAGTACGGCAGGATGGCGACCTCGTTGGCGTGCAGCTCGTGCTGGTACTTGTGCGCCAGCTTTTTTGGCTGGCCACGAAAGTGCTCCAGCAGCTCGCAAATGTAGGTGCCGGTGCCAGTGGCCGGGTCGAGGATGTCCACGTCCTTGTCGATCAGGTTCTTGCCGAAATGCTGCTCGCACAGCCAGTCGGCGCCGTCGATCATGAAGCGCACGATTTCATTGGGCGTGTAGACCACGCCCAGCCGGTCGGCGGCCTTGGTGTTGTAGACCTTGTAAAAGTTCTCGTAGATCACCTTCAGGAAGGCCTGCTTCTCGCCATGGCTGCCGATCTGAGCGGCAGCGGCGCGGATGGCGGCGTAGTAGGCATCCAGGCCCTTCAAGGTGTTTTTCTTGAGCGCGCCGGTGAAGAACTCGGCTTCCAGCGCGTAGAGCTCGCTTGCGACGTTGTTCTGGTGGTGGAAGTCGCTGTCGTCGAACACCTTGGCAAAAATTTCCTCGGTCAGGATGTGCTGGATCAGCATCTCGCGCACGTCGGCGTCGGAAAGCAGCGGGTTGATGGCCTCTTGGGCATGGGCCAGGAATTTGTCTTCGGCGGCGCGAAAGCTCTTGTTGCTCCGGTGCGCGCCGTCGATCATCTGGCGCAGCGAGTCCAGCACGGCTGGCAGGTCGCTCTTGAACTGCGCGACGGCGGCGCGAAAGCTGGCGATTTCCGGGCGCTCGTAGCCAAAGAACAGCTTCAGCAGCTTCTCCAGCGCGGCGGTGTCTTCGACCGCGCAGCGCATGACCTCCTGCCGGTGCTGCCAGAGCACGACGCTGGCATCGTCGCTGAAGACGATGTTGTCCTGCGGGTAGCCGCGCCGGAATTTCTTGGCAATTTCCTCGTCGAGCTTGTCCTGTGCGTCCTTTGCCTCCCAGTAACCCAACGGCATGCGCAGCTCATGCAGCAATGCGCCGTCGACGCTGATGCTGGTCTTGGTGGCGGTCTTGAGCGGATATTCGGCCAGGAAGACCAGGCCTTGCTGCTTCCCCCAGGCCTTGAGCAGATCCTTGAAGGCCTCGCGCACGATGGTTTCGCGCTGGCTACCGCTGATCTTCTTGATGAGGTCGAGCTGGCTCAGGTAGTCATTGATGAGGAGTTGGCTCATGCAAGTTTTCCTTCATTGCGCCATGCATCCAGATTGAGCAACAGCAGGGGCGGCTGAATGGCCGTGAAACGCTCCCGCCGAGCGTGGATCATTGCCGACAGGGCGTCGCAGCACGCCAGGATGGGGCGGACGAGCCTGCGCTCCGGTGCATCGTCGATCGTGAGCCACTTGATGTCATGGAACCGGCTCAATGGGTGAGATGGCATCTCAACCATCGCGTAGCGCAGGTAATACCGTCGGTGCGGCGGCTCAGTCGTGTCCAGGGGGTTCATGAGCCAAGGGTAGCGCAGAATGCGCGGCGCGCCGACGGCGCCATGGCAGCGTCAAGATCCCAGCACCATATTCGCCACCAGCCCTTTATATTCAAACACAAACAGCTATTGAAAACATAGTAAAAACCGGTTTACCAAACTTTACCCCCGCTTCAACACCACGCGATACCGAAAGCCGAAGATGCCCGCCATGAACTCGCAACTGCTGATGATCGAAGACGACCACCGCCTGGCGCAGATGGTGGGCGAGTACCTGGGCCAGTCCGGCCTGCAGGTGACGCACATGGCGGACGGCGCCAGCGGCCTGGCGCGGCTGCAGGGCGGCGAGCCGCCGGACCTGGTGATCCTGGACCTGATGCTGCCCGACATGGACGGGCTGGAGGTCTGCCGCCGCCTGCGCGCCCTGCCAGGCGCCGCGGCCCAGGTGCCGGTGCTGATGCTGACCGCAAAGGGCGACCCCATGGATCGCGTGATCGGCCTGGAGATTGGCGCCGACGACTATCTGCCCAAGCCCTTCGAGCCGCGCGAGCTGCTGGCGCGCATACGCGCCATCCTGCGCCGGCGCGAGGGCGGCGGTGCCCAGGCGGCCGCCAACGTATTGCGCTTTGGATCGCTGGAGATAGACCGCGATGCGCGCACCGTCACGGTGGCGGGGGCGCCGGCCGAGCTCACGTCCTACCAGTTCGACCTGCTGGTGGCCATGGCCGAGCGCGCGGGCCGCGTGCTCACGCGCGACCAGATCATGGAGGCCGTGCGCGGGCGGGAGCTGGAGGCCTTCGACCGCAGCATCGACGTGCACA